>NZ_JBBEBT010000371.1:0-1566 GCF_040882205.1 Hyphomonas sp. | reverse complement strand
CGCCGAACTCAAGCTGCGCTATGTCCTGCCCATGGTCATGCGCGGGCTACCGGTTCCGCTGATAAAACGGCGCTATATCTCGATGGATACCGCCCGCGAGGCGCGCCGCCTCGGCGTTCCTTTTGGCAGGATCGCCGATCCGCTGGGCAAGCCCGTCGAGCGGGGCTATTCTATTCTGCCCTGGGCGCGCGAACAGGGCAGGGGCTATGAATTCTGCCAGGCCTTCCTCGCCGGCGTCTGGTCGCAAGGCATCGATGCCGGCAGCGATTGCGGCCTGCGCAAGATTGTCGAAGCGGCCGGCCTCGACTGGAACGCCGCGCGCCGGCAACTGGAGAGCGATGCCTGGCGCGCAGAAGCCGAAGCGAACCGCGCCGAAATGATGTCTCTCGGCGTCTGGGGCGTGCCCAGTTTCCGCGCCGGGGATGTCATCACCTGGGGGCAGGACCGCCTCTGGGTCATCGAAGCTGAACTGAAACGCCAGTCCGGACAGTCCGTATAAGGAGAAACAGACATGCAAGTACTGAACGAAGTCTTCCCTTCAGATCCCGCCCGGTTCTCGGCCCTGATGGAGAAGGGTCCGGATGGCCCCATCTTCATGGTCAATCTGCTGAAGTTCAAGGACAAGGCCGAGTATGACGATGGCCGGGCCTGCGATCTGTCAGGCCGCGACGCCTACATGATCTATGGCCGCGCCGTCGCGCAGCTCCTGCCGGCATTCGGCGGCCGGGGTCTCTTCGCCGGCGACGTGACCTTCCTCGCCCTTGGCCAGGTCGAAGAGCTCTGGGACGAGATCGCGGTCGCCATGTATCCGGACCGCGCGTCCATGGTGCGCATGTCGCTGTCTGAGGAGTGGCGCGAGATCGCCGTGCACCGCATGGCCGGCCTCAAGGGCCAGCTGAATATCGAAACAGTCATCCCCGCGGCCGGCATGGCCTCGCCCTTCCTCGAATTGATGAAAGCCGGAGGCTGACCCCATGGGCCCTGTACGCTGGACGCTGCTCGTCGCCGGCCTCGCCGCCGCCGCTGTCCTGGCTGGCAGCCAGATATTCCGTTTGCAGATTTCAGAGGCCCTGTTCGAGCGCGCCGTGAAAGAGAACATCGGGCGCAACACGGCCGCCGGCCTCGGTGACGGCCTGCACATCTATGTCTGCGGTGCAGGCTCCCCGTTCCCGGACCCTCGCCGCGGCGGCCCTTGCCTCGCCGTCGTGGCAGGTGATCAGCACATCCTCATCGATGCCGGCTCCGGCGGCGTGCGCACGCTCACCCGCATGGGCTACCCCGTCGGCGAACTGGACGCGGTCTTCCTCACCCATCTGCACTCGGACCACATCGACGGTCTCGGCGAGCTGCTGATGCAGGCCTGGATCAACGGCGGGCGCGGCGCGGCGATGCCGGTCTACGGCCCCTCCGGCGTCGAGGAAGTCGTGAACGGCTTCAACGCCGCCTACCGCATCGACGCCTCATACCGCACCGGCCATCACGGCGCAGACATTGCCAATCCCGAGGGGCGAGGCGGCGCGCCGATCGCCATCACCCTGCCCGCCGGCCCGGGAGGGCAGGCGGTCG
>NZ_JBBEBT010000370.1:0-1574 GCF_040882205.1 Hyphomonas sp. | reverse complement strand
TCTGCCCCCACGCGCCGCGTACCTGACCTGTGAACCCGTACGCGCAGGGCTTTCAAGAGTTATCGCGTTCGGCCCTGTCTCCGGTTTTTTTCCTGCCACCGGCGCTGGAGCTGCCTGCTGCGCCTCGCCGCTTCAGGCAGCCTGGCCGGGCTAGCGTAGAAGCGGCGCGCCGGCCTGATAAGCGGCCTCGCTGCGGGGTTTTCGCGGTTAAGAATACGTAAACTGCTTCTGGAAAATTCATTCCGTACACGGAACGGCGGCTTATCCATTCTGTGCTATAAACACGGCATCTACAATTGGCAGAATGCCAGGAGTTTTGCCGTGTTTTCTCTGAAGAGATGTACTCCGCATACGGTGCTAATTGCTGCCGGTTTTTACACGCTCTCGGGATGCATCAGCATCGCCCCGATCGAGCCGGTCAAGAACCCGCCTACAAAATTCCGGTCAGACAATGTCGTTGCCGTCGAGTTCCTCAACCCGGCAAAGGTTGGCCTGCGCTGCGGAGAACGCGGCACAGAGGCTTTCGGCATTCCGGTCTTCCACGCCATGGCCTGCGGCAATGGCAAGCTGATCACGATGCCGGATCCGTGCCTGACCTTCACGGGCGGCGAATATGCAAGCCTCCTCTGCGACCAGCGCAGCCGGCCGGTTGCTCTGCCGGCGCCGCCTCCCGAATGGCAGCTCCTGCTTCAGCCGGTCTCCTACACGCCCGCGCCGCGCCCTGCGCCGACGCCTCTGAAGCCGCGCGCCAGCGCCTCGGTCAAGGCCGAGTTCGTTCATCCGTCGGCCGTGCTTCAGCGCTGCACCACGCGCGGCCTCGAAGTGACGTATTCGCAGGAGGGTGACCTTGCCTCATGCGGCGACAGCGAGATGCTGACCGTCCCGAACCCTTGCATGATCCTGGAAGCGGGCTGGTATCCGCGCACGCTTTGCCACGAAATGGCGCATGCCAATGGCTGGTCTATGAACCATCCGGGCGGCAGTTTCCTGTCGGACGCCCGCGCCGGCGTTGATCCGAATGATGTGCCCCCGCCGCGCGCTGTCCTGGCCGCCCTCTCGTCTTCCGCGCCGCTGCGCCCGGCCAGCCAGTCGCCGGCCTATCTCGCCTTCGTGGCGGCTCAGAAGCCGGCCGCTGCCCTGCCGGAGTTCGAGACCCTTCCGGCCGTCTATGCGCAGCTGCCCGCCGGCGCGGAAAGCCTTGCTTCACCCGCCGTGGTTCTCAGTGGTCAGTCTGCACCGGATCTTGGCCCGGATCTTGGCCCGGATCTTGGCCCGGATCTTGGCCCGGATTTTGGCCTGCCCGTCCTCGAATACGCCGCCGCTCACCGGTCCATCCTGCACAGCCAGCAGGCGCCGGCGCTGATGACCGCTTCGCTCACCGGCAATGCGCTTGCGCTGCGCCCCCACCTGGCATCGGTTGCCGAGGCGCCCGGGCTTGCGACTGCCGCCGCAAATGCGCGCCTGGCGCTGAACCCCGCAATCCTGCATCAGGCCGCCGCTGCGCCGCAGCTTCGCCCGGCGCCGCCCGCGCCGCGCCCACCGGCCGCCGTCCGGCTCGCTGCTCTGACCCGGGA
>NZ_JBBEBT010000369.1:0-9501 GCF_040882205.1 Hyphomonas sp. | reverse complement strand
CCAGCCCGCGCGGTGGGTCACGCCGATCTGTCGGACCAGGCTTTCAGGGGCCTTGCTGACGATTTGAAGCCAGCCAGCTTCCAGTTCGACTGCGATCTGATCAGGTGAAAGGATGGTCAGGCAATCCGTTTCGATCAGGATCTGTCGAATGGTCATGACTGAGCCGCATTGGACGCGAACGCGCGGCGCGGGAAGATTCTGGTTCTGGAACATTTCCTCCCAGCGGTCGCGCAAGGGAACGCCGCGCGGCGGTACGCACCACTCGTATGCTGCGAGCAGGGCTAGGTCGGGTTCCTCAGAACAGGAAGCCAGAAAATGACCGGCGCGCGCAACAATAACGGGTTGGTCATCAAACAGGGAAAACTGCACAAGATCCTGCCCCGGCGGCGGATCGCGCAGGGCGCCGATCAAGATGTCGAGTTCCCCGTCGCGCAAGGGTTCGACAAGTTCGAAATGGCTGCCTTCGGCAACGAGGAGCTCGGTTGCAGGATGGCGTTTCTGGAAAGCGACAATTGCTGCTGGTAGGACGCGCGCACGGCACAAGGGCATCGCGCCGACGGCGATGCGGCCTCGCGCCTGTCCGCTCAGCGAGTTGATCTCGTCTATCGCCGCTGATAGTTCTGCACCAGCGAGGTTGAAGCGTCGGGCTGCAGCCTCGCCCTGTCGGGTCAGCACGATGCCGCGTCCGCGGCGTTCAACCAGCGTCTGCGCCAGCGCAAGTTCGAGGTCCGATACGGCTCGGTGGAGCGAGGCACGCGCCAGCCCGGTTGCGTTGCTCGCCCCAGCATAGCTGCCACATTTCGCCAATGCCGTGAACGCGCGCACCTGCGCATGCGAGACACGATTGGACCGGATCAGGCCAATTGCACGCATCGCCCTTGGGTAGAGAATGTCAGCCGCCTGTGTCGGCCGCATGCCGCCGCTATGACGGTCAAATAGGGTTGCCCCGATCTGGATTTCAAGGCGCGCAAGTCCCTGAGTGACAGCCGGCTGAGTGACATGCACAGCCCGAGCGGCTGCAAGCAATGTACCCAACTCGTAAATTTTTGCGAACGCTCGCAAATGCCGAATGTTCAGACCGTCTATGTGCATGACACAATCGTTAGCACAAGCTTATGCCCAAGGCGAAGTCCGTATTCGACCCGAAGAGGCTTCTCGTCCTAAGGGTTTATGTCGTGCAGATTTCGGAGGCGGGTATGAGCAATGTAGTAGTTCAGGACGTTAGTCGCGCAGACCCAACTGTTATTGACGGTCTGGCGGCGTGCGGCGTTGCGACTGTCCATGAAGCGCAGGGACGCCGTGGTCTGCTCGCCAGTCATGTTCGTCCGATCTATCCGGGTGCCCGTATTGCGGGGTCAGCAGTGACGATCTCGGCGCCGCCGGGCGACAACTGGATGATCCACGTCGCCATAGAACAACTTAAGGCGGGAGACATCCTGGTTCTCGCGCCGACCAGTCCTTGCGAGGACGGCTATTTCGGCGACCTGCTGGCGACCTCTGCCGAAGCTCGCGGCTGCTGCGGTTTGGTCATCGATGCCGGGGTGCGTGATGTCAGAGACCTCACCAGGATGAGGTTTCCCGTGTGGTCGAAAGCCATCTTTGCCCAAGGCACGGTAAAGAATACGCTGGGCTCGGTGAATGTGCCCGTGATTTGCGCCGGGGCACTTATCGAGCCGGGCGATGTTATCGTCGCCGACGATGACGGCGTCTGCGTCGTGCGTCGCGAGGAAGCTTCTGATATTCTTCGCGAGGCGCGGGCGCGTGAAGCGAAGGAAGATGTCAAACGACAGCGCCTTGCTCAGGGCGAGCTAGGACTCGATATCTATGACATGCGCGCCAGGCTCGCGGCGATGGGCTTGAAGTATGTCTGACCGGCCTGCAAGCCGGGAAACGCTCGGCGCTGAATCAGGTATCCGCTGCATGTGGATGCGCGGGGGCACCTCCAAGGGTGGTTTTTTTCTTGCCGACGAGTTGCCTGACTCCGAAGCCGAACGAAACGCTCTCTTGCTCCGCATCATGGGTTCGCCCGATGTGCGCCAGATCGATGGAATGGGGGGGGCAGATCCGCTGACCAGCAAGGTGGCAGTAGAGAAGGCTTCGTCGCGGCCTGGGGTTGCCGATGAGTACCTTTTTCTTCAGGTTTTTGTCGACGAGGCCATCGTTACCGACGCCCAAAACTGCGGCAACCTGCTCGCAGGCGTCGGCCCGTTTGCCATTGAGCGCGGCCTCGTTACACCAACAGAAGACGAAACCCGTGTCCGCATCCTGATGAAGAATTCTAATCAGATCGCTATCGCTACGGTTCAGACCCCTGGCGGATGCGTGACCTATACGGGAGACGCGCGGATCGACGGTGTTCCGGGTTGCCACGCGCCGGTTCCGCTCGAATTTTGTGACACGTCAGGCTCGACCTGCGGAGCACTTCTGCCCACCGGAAATCGTATCGATGTTATCGATGGCGTGGAGTGTACGCTGATTGATAATGGTATGCCATGCGTCGTGCTACGCGCTAAAGATGTGGGCGTCACAGGTTACGAGGACCGCGACGCGCTTGACGCCAACGTCTCTCTGAAGGCGCGTATGGAAGCCATTCGCCTTAAAGCCGGTCCGATGATGACACTCGGGAATGTCGCCAAGCAATCTGTCCCCAAATTGATGTTGGTGGCGCCCCCAAGGCAAGGTGGAACAATCTGTGTACGCAGCTTCATACCGCACCGCGCCCATGCCTCGATCGGCGTTCTGGGTGCCGTTACTGTCGCCACAGCTTGTCTTGTTGCGGGATCCCCTGCTGCGGTCCTTGCAATCATCCCAGCCGGCTTGCGTAAAACACTGTCGATTGAGCATCCCACCGGGGAGATGAGCTGCGTGCTTGATACGGACGAAACGGGCGCCGTGGTCTCGGCCGCGCTCCTAAGGACTGCACGCAAGCTGATGGACGGAAAGGTCTTCCCATGAGAAGAATCCGGAGTTGGCACCACGCGCCATCGGCGCCGCGCTTCAAGCCACCGCCGGGAGCAGTCGATGCACATTGTCACGTCTTCGGCCCGAAAGCCCAGTTCCCATTCAGCCCGAAGGCCAAATACCACCCTGAAGATGCGGGCCCGGATGACCTTTTCGCATTGCGCGACCAACTCGGCTTTACTCGCAACGTGATTGTACAGGCAAGCTGCCACGGCACAGACAATCGGGCCACACTCCATGCGATTGCGAAATCACAGGGCAGGGCGCGAGGTATTGCTGTCGTTGATCCTGATATCACTGACGCAGATCTCGACGAGCTGAATGCTGCCGGCATTCGAGGAATAAGATTCAATTTTCTCAAACGCCTCGTCGATGACGCGCCTAAGGACCAGTTCCTTGTGCTCGCAGAGCGAGTTAGGCGACTTGATTGGCATGTCGTGATCTATTTCGAAGCCGAATTACTCAGCGAACTCACGCCTTTTATGGAGGCCATACAAACAGTCATCGTGATAGATCACATGGGCCGACCCGACGTCAGCGAAGGTCCGGATGGACCGGATATGCGGGCGTTCCGGGATTTCCTTGGCAATCATCCTAATGTCTGGACCAAGGTCAGCTGTGCCGAACGCCTTTCGAAACAGGGACCGCCCTTCAACGACTTCGTTGCCGCGGTTTCGCCGTTGGTAGAGGCATTCCCCGACAGGGTTTTGTGGGGTAGCGACTGGCCGCATCCCAACATGCAGGATGCGATCCCGGACGACGGTGCGCTCGTCGATCTAATCCCGCGCATAGCACCCACACCCGGATTGCAGCGCAAGCTGCTCATCGACAATCCGATGCGGCTTTACTGGCCGGCGGAGGGTCTGCCCTCACAATGAAATCTGTCGATTATCCAAAGGCGCCCAATACCCATGGTTGCCCAACCCTCGCTTCGGGCACGGAAGATGTTAAGCGTTACGGAACCCCGGATTCTTTACACTTCGGACTGGGCGTATAGAGAAATTTGCTTTTTGTTTACATAACAAGACCCATCCGAACACCCTTTCCGCCTATAGGCTGCCAGAACTGCCTCCGCCGGTCGAGATCGTGTCCCTCAGTGTGGTGCAACTGACGGTTAGCGAAGTCGCCCGCGCAGCGCTTGTCTCGAGAGCTGGCGGCGCGGGCGACTTTGCGGGTGGTCATCGGTGATTTCCGGTAGGGTTTGGTTGCGACACCGACCCACAACTGGAGACACACGGATTTCGGGGGGGCGAAGCGTATGCGGTTTTTTGCTTTCTACGTGAGCGTTCTGGCCGCGATCGATATCAAGATTGCCAGGGGCATACCAGCTCCAGTCCGGATACTTGAAAATCCGCGAGGTTACGCGTTGCGAGCTGTCCCCCGTTGACCTTCGTGATCGCAGCGATCATGCCATCCGGCGCAGACATCATCCGGCCCTGCCGGGATGCGTCTCCCATGATATCACCATAAGCGAGCGCCGCCGCTTCTGTCAGACCAAAGATCCGGTCGCTGAAGCGGTTTCGCCAACTGGCGAGGCCGTCAGACAGGCGATCGGCACGTTCATCTGGCCTGATCTTGGCGATGCCGAACGCGATTTCGGCAATGGTGACCGTTGGCAGGGCGAGTTCTGAGTCATGCCGGACGAGCCAGGCGAGTACAGCCGGGGAGGGGGACTTTCGCAATGTTTCCGACACGACGTTGGTATCGAGGAAGATCAAAGTGTGATGCCAATATGATGGCGACGCCCCTCGGCAATAACGGCTTCGAGGTCGATGTCCGTGCCATGATCATTCGGTAGCCGCGCGTAGAACGACTGCGCCGACTCGCGGCCTGAATTCTGGACCTCATAGGCTTCGAGCGCCCGCTCGACGATGTCGGCAATAGATCGCCGCTCGCGCTGCGCCAGCCGGTGGGCCAGGTCGCGCGCCTTGGCACTTCGTACGGAAAGTTGCGGTTGAGCCATAATTGCCTCCATCGAGCAGTTCTTAGCACCCAGAGGCTCTGCCATCAAGCCATCTTGTGCCATCTGGATGGCACGACGACGCTTCGATGCTTGTTCAAGCTTCAGATTAAGCCGTTGTAGTAAAAAGAATTATTTCCATCCTTTTTTGATCGGTGCGCCTTCCCGCACCCGATAGAGCCCCTGATTTCCTTGCGGATTTCGGGGGCTTTTCTTTTTGTCGGCTACTGGTCTCGCGGGCCGGGTCAGACCTGTGTCAGAAGATTTCCAGATAACGTCTCTCCCCACCGAGCTGGATGTTCCTGGCGCCGGTCACGCAAGGCGTAACGGAGCGCCGCTGGCGGGCGAGGTCCCGCCGAACGGCCGATCGTCCCGGACATAGGTCCAGACACGGCCGGTATCGGTCTGGGCTGGCTCCGCTGGCCCCGTCCGATCAGAAGGATCGGGGCGTGCTTCCCCCTGGTCGCCGCAGACGCGTATTGCGCTCGCCTTAGCTGTCTGGAAAATCTTTTTTCAAGGGACTGAAGAAGGCTGGTCGCTCAGTTATCTGGCTGGGCGACAGCGACGCGTCGCGGGGACATGCGTTCAAGCGCCTGAGCAAGCTGTACCTCCATCCCGGTCTGGGTCAGACCGATCAGAATGAGCGCGCGGCCCGCCTCTTCGGTATGAATGATGACCTGCCCGATCGTCAGAGGCTCGAAGCCGAAAGCAAGGAAGTCATTACGCACCTTCTCCCCTTCGGCTTTCGGCAGGAACCTGGGACTGAGGCTGACGCCGGCCGAGATGTCGATCGACTGACCAAGACGTTCGGTCGCTGCCTTAAGTGAAACGGTGTCCCGGAAGGCAATAATCATGCTGAACCCGTCCGGCCCGATCAGGACCAGCCGGCCGTCAGATGTGGGGTGTTCGCGCCACCCCTGCGGAATGGTCAGGACCGGCGGGACATAAATATCCCCAGGCAAGGACGAAAATCCCGCCCGGCCTGCATCCAGCCGTTCGCCAGCTGCTGCCTGCGGCAGGGCAACGCCGGCCGGACCGACGAAGAATACAGCTACAAGGCATGCTGAACCAAGGCAGAAGGCTTTTGGCATCAGGCAGTTTCCTCCTGGCCTGCTATTGGGCGGGTTAAACGAACTGATCGGCCAGCAAGAACCGGGCCACCCCCCTCAGTCCGGGAAAGGACCGGCGGATCTGTCAAGCTGCAAGAGACCCTGGCCTGGCTCCCAGCGCGCCGCGTCAGTCACGGTGCCCGAGGATAGCGCCCGTTGCGATCAGGTCAGAGAGCAGGGAAAGGGTCGCCTGGCCCGAGGAGGAAAACGGATCGAGTTCTGCGCGCTTGAAGTATTTCAGCAGCATCGCCGGATTGAGCTTGCTGATGTTGACCTGAGCCATGGTCCAGTTGCCAAACTGTCGCTCCGAGATCTCCTCATAAATCAGGACGCGGACCTGCTGGTGGCGATCATCGCGCACGATCGCGTTGAACAGGTCGCAGACTTCGTCGCGGCCGCCCTCGATGACCTGGATGAACAGGTCCTGTGATACGCACAGGAGCCCGGTGATGCCAAGCGCCGGATTATTCTTGCGCGACTGTTCGAGAATGTTGTCCACGAACGCTCCGCTGAGCGGCTCGAGGGGGCGGCTGGCATAGAGGCAGCGGACGAGCATGGTTGGCCTACTTCTTATTGTTCAGCAGGGCGAGGAATTCGCCGCGCAGGATGTGATCCTTGAGGAATGATCCCCGCATCACGCTGTTTATCATCTTCGTCTCATCATCTTTCACGCCGCGCCAGTGCATGCAGAAGTGATCTGCTTCCATAACCACGGCAAGGCCGTCCGGGCGGACCTTGTTCATCAGCACTTCGGCCATCTGCGTGATCGCCTCTTCCTGGATCTGCGGGCGGGACATGACCCATTCTGCAAGGCGCGAGTACTTCGACAGGCCGATCAGGTTGGAGTGCTCGTTGGGCATGATCCCGATCCATAACCGTCCCATGATCGGGCAGAAGTGATGGCTGCAGGCGCTGCGCACCTTGATGGGGCCAACAATCATCAACTCGTTGAGCGATGACGCGTTCGGGAACTCGGTGACCGCCGGCGCCTCGACATACCTGCCACTGAAAACTTCGGTCAGATACATCTTGGCAACGCGGCGCGCGGTGTCTTGTGTGTTGTGATCACTTTCAGTGTCGATCACCAGGCTTTCCAGGACGCCTTTGAACTTGCCCTCCACTTCTGCGAGCAACGCATCGAGTTCGCCTGCCTCCAGGAAGGCAGCGATGTTATCATTGGCATGAAATCGCTTCCTGGCGCGCTGGATACGCGCGCGGATCCTCGCAGACACAGGCTCCTGCGGCGAGGATTTGGGCGTCTTCGGATTATCGTCCATGCTGGTCGTGGCTCGCTGGCTTGGTTGGAAACCCGGGGGGGGCAGGCTGGCCTTTCCCGGCCATCCTGTCGGACGGCCGGACACATACCTCTGAACTGTATCGGTGGCCGGGCGAATCAAGGTCCCGCATACGCGGGATCGTCTGCGCCAGCTTACTAGGGCAGAAACCGCACCGAGGCATCGAAACCGTCCTGCCTCACAAGCTCGCAGTCATGGTTAAGGTCGAGCCGGGGACAGTAGAGCCTGAACCGGACCGGGACGACGATCTTGTGGCGGAACCTGATCCGGGCGCTGGTTTCTGATACATCCAGGCATACCCCGTCGGCGCTGCCATTGGGCGACCAGGTCAATCGGCAGGGCGCCCAGATTTTCCTGCGTGACGACTTGCGCCTCTCGCTGTTTCCCGAAGCCTGGGCCGCTTCGGCGGACAGGGGCTGCGAACTGCCTAGCGCCCGCTTGATCTGTGACTTTTTGATCTTTGGATGCTTCTTTTCAAACATGCTGTCCTGCTCCAGCGCGTTGCAGTCTGCGGGTTGCCGGGCACGTGCCATCCGCGACATTGCCGGGGGAGGCATACTGATCTCTTCAAACAAGCAACCCCGAAAAAGATAAGATTTCCGTAAGTCAAACTGCCCCGGGCTTCAAGCGATGCTTTTTCGCGCCAGGCTGGCGAGCTCAGGTTAACGGCGGGAACGGGGCGCCTTATCGGCTTTGCAGATCCGGATAGCTTTAGGCAAACACTTCATTAACAGGGCTTCGCTAGCAAAAAGTACCGATCTGTTTGCGATGCAGGCTCCTCATGCGTTTCACTTTGATGTTTCCGGCCGTTGCATTGCTGGCCATGTCCGCCGGCGCTGATGGCAAGGTCAGTTTGCTGACTGCAAGCCCTGAAATAGCGCCCCTGGCGGCCTGGGCCGAAGTATCGGGGCAGCCAGCGGTAAGCGGGCATGAGGCCTGGCGTTATCGTCACGGCGCCACCTACCAGATCCTGAGGCTAACCGATCCTTTTGCCTGTGAGGCGGCATGCGCCACTGAGGCAATCTGTCAGGCCTGGTCATTCGTTGAGACCGATGGATCGGCAGAGCCGCGATGCGAACTGAAGCGCGCCGCGGGCAGACAGGAGGAGAACCGCCTTGCAACTTCCGGCGTCCAGCCGGAACGCCGGTCACCGAAAGTCAGCGCTCCACCGGCGCCGGAGCTGGCAGACCCCCTTGCTGACCTTGCGTCCGCAGTCCGGTCCGGAGATGCCGAAGCCGGATTCCGGCTGGCAAAAATTTATGAAGCCGGCGACGGGACGGCCCGGGACCTTGAAAAGGCGCGGTACTGGGCAGGTGAGGCCGCGCGCCTCGGACACCGCCGCTCGATGCACGACCTGGCCGTCTACATGATAGAGGGTGAAGGCGGTGAAACCGACATGAAGGGTGCGGCCGAGTGGTTCACGAAGGCGGCCCTCGAAGGAGAGGTCGATAGCCAGTTCAACCTTGCCCTGCTGCTGCTGTCCCGGGCGGATCAGGATTCCGAGGCGCTTGGCGTTGCGCTCTACTGGCTGCTGATCGCCGCTGGGAACGGTGATACTGCGGCGGCGGAAAAATCCGGAGAAGTCGCTGTACTGCTGCCCGAAGACCTGGTCGCCCGCGTCAGGGCAGAAGCTTCCGCTTTCCAAGCCAGGGACTTTTGACCAGGAAGCGCTGGGCGCCGGCGCCGCGTTTGGTCTGAAAAAGGCCCCTCTCCGGAGAACCGCGGCGGCGCTAGCGCGCACGCGCAGGTCAGGCAAAGCTTCCGGCCCCGCGTCTGTTTGGTGCGCAGGGCGCCTGATGTTTGCGTGAGCCTGTGACAGCGCGACCTTTGCTGCCTTGCCGGACAAGCGAAAAAGGCCACGCCGGAGGGCGGGGCCTTTCCTTAAAGTCACCTGATCGGGCAGGCTTCAGTTGACGGGAAGGTTGTTGATCGACACCGAGTTGCCGATCGCGGCAGCTGTGGCCGTGACCGAACCTGTCACATCACCAAGCACGATGTTCGAGAATGCATTTGTCTCGGCGCCGTTCATCTGCGTCGTGTTGACATTGAGGCGGGCCGAGGCGGGAAGCGTTGTCACACTGAGCGTGTTGGAGATGGCTGCGGTCGTTGAGGAGACATCACCGGCAATATCATTCAACGTGAGGTTGGTGACGGCGGTCGGATCATAATTGGTGAA
>NZ_JBBEBT010000368.1:0-50825 GCF_040882205.1 Hyphomonas sp. | reverse complement strand
GTGCGCGGGCGCTGCGGCTCGTCCTGGCCAGTGACGACATCGGCCATGCTTCCTCCCGCGGCGCAGGCCGACCCGCCTCCCCTCTTGATCGGGAGAGCTGTGACCGGGAGGACTGCGAACGAAGCCGATGGTGCCAGCCGGTTTCCGGTTGGGCAAGAGAAACTCAGGGCGCGGTGACGCGGCCTTCGAGCTCGGATGCATCGCCGGCGAGATCGCGCACCAGGACGCGGGCCGGGTCCTGCGGGCTGGCGAAGGTCAGCCGGTGCTTCGGCGCCACCCTGAAGCCCGCCTTGCCGAACAGGCTGTGCGCGCCGATCAGGATGGCAGCAGGCCAGCCTGCGGCCTTGCCGGCCTCCAGCGCCGCTTCGGTGATGCGCAGGCTGAGGAACTGGCCCCGGTGCGCCGGATCGACCGCGACCGGGCCATAGAACAGCGCCGGGCGGCGCGCCTCCCCTACCACCAGAGGCCAGACGCGGCAGACGCCGATCACCCGGCCTTCCTCCACCGCCACGCGGTTGATTTGGGGAAGCGAGGCCGAATACTCGCGCAGCCGCTCCGCCGTCTTAGCAAAGTGGCCCGGGCCGAAGGTGCGGTCGAAGAGGTCTTCGATTGCTTCGGCATGCAGTGCAGGGTTTTCAGGCACAATCTCGATCATGGCGGGCGCCTCTAGGGCGCAATGGGGCGCGCCGCAAGCACCCCTCGCCTGTCAGGCGCCGAAGGCCGCGTCGGCATTCTCCAGAAGCGCGTAGGCGACGTGCTGTTTCAGCCGGTCGGTCATCGCCTGCGGCTCGCCCTGCAGCAGGTCCGGATGGATCATCTCGCCGAAGGTCATGCGGATCTTCGAGCCGCGCTTGTTCAGGAGTTCATGGAACAGCGTGATGTCGCGCAGCTCGTTCGAGAGGTCGCAGAAAAGATAATAGAGCACCGAATTGCGGGCATCTAGGTTCAGCGGGACGACCGGCGCGCCCTGCTTGCGGGCGAGGCCGACGACGGTGGGGAACCAGTCTTTCTCTTCCATCCGCCCCTCGACCTTCCGGGCGAGGCGGCCAGAAGGGAAGATGACGACGCATTTTTCCTGAGCGAAGGCCTCCGCTGCCCGTTTCAGCGTTTCGCGCGCCTTTGCGGGAGACCGCTTGGAAACAACCCATTCGACCGGGATGATCACATCCTCGAAACGCGGATTGACCCGGATTGCGTCGGCATTGGCGAAAAAGACGATGTCCTCGCGCTTCCTTTTCAGGAGGTCCCAGACGGCGACCCCGTCGGCAAGGCCGGTGGGGTGATTCGCGGCCACGATGCAGCGCCCGGTTGCCGGCAGCCGGTCGATACCGGTGACAGTCATGTCGAAAGCGAGTTGCCGGGATAGCCGGTCAAACGATTCGCGGCCCGTCAGCTGCACCAGATCGTCCGCCATCGCCCGCGCCTTGCCATAGCCCAGCAGCGAGTAGAGGACCGGCCGCGCCACCGTCCAGGCCGGGCTCGCCCGCAGCTTCGGGCAGCGTTCTTCGATCAGCACATCGACGATATGGGCGCCGGATCCTTCCTCAGTGGGCAGGAACGCCCCGAGGGACCGGGTTTTGGCAGCGGGGGTGACAGTATCGTCGGTCATGGGCCTCCCGCGAGGCCGGACCGGCCCCTCCTGCGCAGCCGCCAGCATAGGGCCGGGCCACAAAGCTGCAAAGGGAAGGTCGCATTGCCCCTGCCTCAAAAAAAATGCGTTTGGGGCCAATTTAAAGACTTCAGAAAGTTTCGCTTTACCAAGGTGCAAGACGCGCATGGCATGGTGAACTCAGAACGGGGCCCGGCTTAACGCTTCCGCCCTCCCGCCAGTGTCCTGATCGAAGGTAGATGTAGATGAAAGTTCTGTGGGTTGAGGATCATGAGCCGGTGCGCGACATGCTGGCCATTGCTGCTGACAAGGCAGCCCGCGCACGCGTTCAGGTTGACCTCGTGATGGCACCGACGCTGATGGCCGCAGAGATGCGCCTGCGTCTGGAGCGTTTCGACCTTGTCGTGCTCGACCTCGGCCTGCCTGACTCGATGGACGCTGACATGACCATCGCCCGCGTCGCCAATATGGGCAAATACCGGATCGCGGTCGTCTCCTCGATGGAAAACTGCGACCAGGCCGTCGCATCGGCCGTCCGCTGCGGCGCCAACATTCATCCGCAGGCCGTGTTCAAGGCCAACCTGCCCTTCAACCGGTTCATCCAGCGCCCGGAATCCTTCGAGGACTTCTTCATGGAGCTGATGCCTGCCGCCGGCATCGCCGCCCCGGCCGGCCGGCCCGCCCGCGCCGCCTGACAGGCGCCCTTGCAGGCAGCCACCCCTGATTGCTAAGCCGCCCGGGAGAATGCTTCCGGGCGGCTTGTCGTTTCCGGCCCACCCCGCCAAGGTAACCCGCATGGACAGCCTCATCGCTTCGCCCGTGACGCTGGGCCTTCTCGTACTGAACGTCATCGCGAGCCTGATCGCGTTCCGCAACGATGCCTTCATGCAGCACAACATCCTCTGGATCCGGCCGATGCGGAACGGGGGCGAGTGGTATCGGGGGCTGTCCTCCGGCTTCCTCCACGTCAACGGGCCGCACCTCCTGCTCAACATGTACGGCCTCTGGCTGTTCGGGCCGATCTGCGAGTACATCCTCGGCGGCGTCGGTTTCGCCATCGTCTATTTCGCCTCGCTTCTGGGCGGTAGCGCCTGGGCTTACCTGCACAACCGGAACACTCCGGACTACCGCGCCGCCGGGGCGTCAGGCGCGCTGTCCGGCATGGTGATGGCCTTCTGCCTGTTTGAGCCCTTCGCGATCCTGCTCGCCTTCTTCGTTATCCCGATGTGGGGCATCGTTTTCGGCATCCTGTATGTGGCGCTGAGCTATGCCTTCTCGATGCGGGCCGACCGCGTCATCGGCCACGAGGCCCACCTCGGCGGCGCCGTCGCAGGCGTGATCGCGACGCTTCTGGTGCGGCCGGAAACTTTCGGCGAATTCGTCGCGCAAGCGGCTCAACGGTTCGGCTAGTCCGTATGGGAAATGTCCGGGCACGATATGACGAACGTGTAGCCAGCGGCGCGCTGACGGACGATCCCGCGCAGGCCGATGCCGCCAGCCGGCTGGACGAACTCGCCCTCATCCTTGCCCGCCCGCCAAAGCGCAGCTTCTTCAGCAAGGCGCCGCAAGCGCCGCGCGGCCTCTATCTCTGGGGCGGCGTCGGGCGCGGCAAGTCGATGCTGATGGACCTCTTCTTCGCCGAGGCGAAAACCTCGCCCAAGCGGCGCGTCCATTTCCACGAATTCATGGCCGAGGTGCACGAACGTCTGGATGTCTGGCGCAAGATGAGCGAGGCGGACCGCAAACGCTCGCCCTGGCGCGTCAGCGGTGCGGGCGATGATCCCATCGCGCCGGTTGCCAGACAGATCGCCAGCGAAGCGCGCCTCCTGTGCTTCGACGAGTTCCAGGTCACCCAGATTGCCGATGCAATGATCCTCGCGCGCCTGTTCGAGGCTGTGTTTGCGCATGGTGTGACGGTGGTTGCCACATCCAACAGAAAGCCCGAAGATCTGTACAAGGACGGCATCAACCGAGCGCTGTTCCTGCCCTTCATCGAACGGCTGAAGGAACGCTGCGAGGTGTTTGAACTTATCTCGGCGCGCGACTACCGGCTGGACCGGCTCGTCGAGGCGCCGGTCTGGTATGCCCCGCTCGGCCAGGGCAGCAGGGCCGCCCTCGACATGGCCTGGACGCGCCTGACACTCGGCGCCGAGCCGCAGCATTGCGTGCTGACGGTCAAGGGCCGCAGGCTGGAGGTGGCGCGCGAAGCCGCCGGCGTCGCCCGTTTCACCTTCGGGGAACTCTGCGCCCGCCCCCTAGGCTCCATTGACTACCTGACCATCGCCGCGACTTTCCACACGGTGATCCTGGAAGGCATCCCCCTGCTCACCCCCGACCGGCGCAATGAGGCCGCCCGCTTCGTCAGCCTGATCGATGCCCTCTACGAGGCGCGTGTGAAACTCGTCGCCAGCGCCGCCGCCGAACCCGATCGCCTCTATCCCGACGGTGACGGCGCCTTCGAGTTCCAGCGCACAGCCAGCCGCCTTTTCGAGATGCGCTCGGCTTCCTACATGGCTGAAGAGAGGCGCAGCCTCACGGAGAGTTGACCGGCCGCAAATAGCGGCGCCGGCCCCTCTTCCACACCCTCGCCTCAATTCCTATTTATGCAGGAGCGCGATGCATGAATTGCGCCTCTCCGGCGGCAACGTTGCTGCCAGACAGGACCAGGCTGCCGGGGAAGTTCCAGAAGACCAGAAGAAGAGGCAGGCCGCCGAAACCGGGACCCGCCCCACCAGGAGGACAAAACATGGCGAATACGCCGACCAAAGCGGGCTCTATAGCCCTCAGTCCGGAACAGGGACTGAGCCGGTATCTGAGCGAGATCCGCAAGTTCCCGATGCTCGAGAAAAACGAGGAATTCATGCTGGCGCGCCAATGGCGCGACCATGAAGACACCGAGGCGGCCGAAAAGATGGTCACATCGCACCTTCGCCTGGTGGCGAAGATTGCCATGGGCTATCGCGGCTACGGACTGCCGATGGCCGAGGTGATCTCTGAAGGCAATGTCGGCCTCATGCAGGCCGTGAAGAAATTCGACCCCGAAAAGGGCTTCCGCCTTGCGACCTACGCGATGTGGTGGATCCGTGCCGCGATCCAGGAATACATCCTGCGTTCGTGGAGCCTCGTAAAACTCGGCACCACCGCTGCCCAGAAAAAACTGTTCTTCAACCTGCGCCGCCTCAAGGGCGAGATGAAAGCCCTCGACGAGGGTGACCTGCGCCCTGAGCAGGCGCAGCTCATCGCAGAAAAGCTGAACGTTACGGAGGCTGAAGTCTATTCGATGAACGGACGCATGTCAGGCTCCGATGCCTCACTGAACGTGCCGATGGGCACCGACGGCGACATGGAATGGCAGGACTGGCTGGCAGATGACGAACCCGGCACGGCGGAGACCTTCGCCAACCGCCAGGAACTCGACAGCCGCATGGAGCTGCTCACCCGCTCGATGGAAGATCTCTCCGAGCGCGAACGCCATATCCTGACCGAGCGCCGCCTGATTGACGAGCCAAAAACGCTGGAAGAGCTTTCCGACCAGTACGGCGTCAGTCGCGAACGCATCCGCCAGATCGAGGTCCGCGCCTTCGAGAAGCTTCAGAAGACGATGAAGCGCCTCGCAAAGGAACAAGGCCTGCCGGTTGGCGACTGACGGAACCTTGGCCTGCGGCCCGCATTGATCCCTGGAAACACAGGGTTCCTGCGATGCTTATTCTCAAATTGACCTTGCTTGTTGCCGGCGCGCTCGGCGCGGGCCTCGCCGCCTGTGCCGAACCGCCGGGCCGCGCTCACGACCTGCCCCCCGGCCTCGCCAAGCAGGGCAAAATCCCGCCCGGCCACGCGAAGAAAATCTGGGGCAAGGGCGAATACCTGCCGCATGAATACCGCGAAGTCTATTTCGATGACTGGGCGCGTTACAACCTGCGCCCTGCGCCGCGCGGCTATCGCTGGGTGCGCGTTGAAGACGATGTCTATCTTGCCGAGGCCGTGAGCGGCCTCATCACGGACGTGGTCATCGACCTTCTCATCAATTGAACCCGGCCGATTGAAGCTGATCCACGAAACGGGCATGGGACATCCCATGTCCGTTTTTCATGTTACGGCCCCTGACGATCCGCGCGTTAGCGCCTATGGCGCGATCCGCGAGCGCGACCTGACGAGCGGGCATGGCGCGCGCTTCATCGTCGAAGGCAAGGTCACGCTGCAGACGCTGCTGACGCGCGGGCGTTTCGCAGTGGAGAGCCTGTTCCTGTGCGAGACGCGGCTCACGCCGCTGGCAGACATCCTCGCGCGCGTGCCTGCCGGCGTGCCGGTCTATGTGGCACCGCAAGACGTGATGGACGCCGTTGCCGGTTTCCCGATACACCGGGGCGTGCTGGCCTGCGGCCTCAAGGGCCCCTCGCTTGCCCAGGCCGATGTTCTGCCTGCGGACGGTCCCTCAACTGCTCTGTTGCTCGCGGGCCTATCCAACCATGACAATGTCGGTGCCTGCTTCCGCAACGCCGCCGCGTTTGGCGCGTCCGCCGTGCTGCTCGATGCCAGATCCTGCGACCCGCTGTACCGCAAGGCCATCCGCGTTTCTTCCGGCACGACGCTCTGGCTGCCCTTCGCCCAGGGCGGCACGGGCGCCTCGCTCATTGAAACTGCTGAGGCCGCCGCCCACGAAGTCTGGGCCCTGACGCCGGACCCCGCCGCAGAACGCTTGCCCTCATTGAATATCCCGCCCCGCCTCGCGCTCCTGCTCGGCGCCGAAGGCCCGGGACTGCCGCGCGAACTGATCGCCCGCGCCCGGCAAGTGCGTATTCCGATGACGGACGGTTTCGACAGCGTAAACGTGGCGACCGCTGCGGCGCTGGCGCTGAGCCATGTGTTCGATCGGCGGCACTGAGACAGGATACTTATCCGCCTACGGATAAATTAAAAAACCCGTGGGCGCTCATTGCGTTCGACGTGAAGGCCGCACTCTGTCTTGTCCTGACCCGCCCAGCGGCCGGCGCGCGGATTGTCCGGGTCGTCTGCCGGCTGCGTGCACGGCCAGCAGCCGATGGAGGGATAGCCTTGTGCAACCAGCGGATGGCGCGGCAGATTGCGCTGCTCCATGAACAGGTCGACATCGTCCTGGTTCCAGCCGGCGAGCGGGTTCACCTTGTACCGGCCAGCGGCATACTCGAATACCGGCAGGCTTATCCGGGCGCCGCCGTGGAAGCGTTTGCGCCCTGTGATCCAGGCCGAATAGCCATTCAGAGCCGGCTCCAGCGGGCGCACCTTGCGCAGGTCGCAGCAGGCATCCGGATTGGATTTCCAGAGCATGGATTTGGGGTCTTTCAGCCGGCGCTCGCCTTCGTTCGGCGCCAGCGTGCGCACGCCCGTCAGGCCCAGCCGTTCGATGATCTCATCGCGGTAGTCCAGCGTCTGCGGAAAGTGCATTCCGGTATCGATGAACTGGATCGGCAGCGACGGGTCCACATCCGCAATCAGCGCCAGCATCACCGCGCTCTCTGCGCCGAAGCTCGAAACATAAGTGAGGTCGTCCGCCCATTCGCGCACGATGGCGGCGCGAAGGATTGTTTGAGCCGAAGCCTGACGCAGCTCGCCGTTCAGGCGGGCCAGCCGGACCGACGGGTCCATCGCAGGGCCTTCAATCATTGTATCGAAGGGCATACGCCTCAGGCTCCGGTTCTCTTTCGGAAGGCGGCTCCCGGGCCGTTGGCTGCAGGCTGGTAGGCCTCAGTGAACTCGGCAAGCGCCTCCAATACCTCAGATACGCTGGCGCGGCGGGTTTCGTAAGCATCGAACCCTGAACGGTGCATGTAGAATATCTGATCGCGCAGGACGTGGCCGACCGCCCGCAGTTCGCCGCAATAGCCGTGGCGGCGGCGAAGCAGCTGGGCCTGGCTGAAGCCGCGTCCGTCCGTGTAGCGGGGGAATTCGACCTCGATCAGCTTCAGGTCCGGCAGGTAGGGCTCCAGCTGCGCCGGGTCATCCGCCGGGCCAAGGCGCACCCCATCCGGCAGCGGGCCGTTCTCCTGCCCCGCTTTCAGGGCGAAAAACCGCGCAAGCGAGACGCTCGTCTGCCCGGCATCGGGGAGCACAGCGCCGTCCGGCACGAAGGTCCAGTCATTGGCGATTTCGGCGCCACCCTTAACCAGCGGCATAGAGGGCATCCTGGAAAGGCTGGTGGCCGAGGCGTTCCAGCGTGTCGATAAACTTCTCGGCCGGCGAGGTCCGCTGCGAACGGTAGAACTCAACGACGCGGTGGATGGCGCCGGGCACGTCTTCAGCCTTCAGTCCAGGCCCGACGATTCGGCCGAGCGCGGCCTTCTCGTCAGCACGCCCGCCCAGGAGGATCTGGTAGAATTCCTCGCCCTTCTTGTCGACGCCGAGGATGCCGATATGGCCGACATGGTGATGCCCGCAGGCATTGATGCAGCCGGACACGTTGATATGCAGCTTGCCGATATCTTCCTCGTAAGCCGGATCCGCAAACACCTTCTGCACTTCCAGCGCCACCGGGATCGAGCGCGCATTGGCAAGATTGCAGAAGTCGAGACCCGGGCACACGATCATGTCGGTGATCCGGCTCTCATTGGCCGCGCCGAGCCCGGCAGCGTCCAGCGTCCTGTAGACCCCCGGCACATCGTCCAGCGCCATATGCGGTAGGATCAGGTTTTGCGCATGGCTGACGCGGATATCTCCGTACCCGTACTTTTCGGCGAGGTCGGCGACGACTTCCATCTGCTTGTCGGTCGCGTCCCCGGGCGCCACGCCCAGCGGCTTGAGGCTCACCGTGACCGAGGTATAGCCCGCCACCTTGTGCGGATGCAGGTTCGTCCTCGTCCAGCGCGCAAAGGCCGGGTCCAGCACTTTCGCAGCTTCGAACAGTTTCGGTACATCCGGCTTCGCGGCCAGCGGCGGCGGCGCGAAATAGGCGTGGATGCGGTCAACCTCCGTCCTCGGCAGGTCGATCTTCTCGGTCTCCCGCTGCGCCGCAAACTCGCCCTCGACCTGGCGGATGTATTCCGCCTCGCCCAGCTCCGTTACGAGGATCTTGATGCGCGCCTTGTACTTGTTGTCACGGCGGCCATAGCGATTGTAGACGCGCATAATCGCCTCGAGATAATCGAGTATCTGCGCTTCCGGCACGAACGCGTTCACCAGCGCCGCAATGTGCGGCGTGCGCCCCTGCCCGCCGCCGACCCAGACTTCAAATCCGGTCACGCCGTCCTTCTGCCTTATATGCAGGCCGACATCATGCACGCGGATCGCCGCGCGGTCATGGTCGGCCGCCGTCACCGCAATCTTGAACTTGCGCGGCAGGAAGGCTAACTCCGGATGGAACGTCGACCACTGCCGGATGATCTCGCACCAGGCACGCGGGTCGAGCAGTTCGTCCTGCGCGGCCCCCGCAAAATGATCCGTGGTGGTATTGCGGATACAGTTGCCCGACGTCTGGATGGCATGCATCTCGACTTCGGCCAGTTTCTCCAGCACCTCCGGAATGTCCTTCAGTGCCACCCAGTTGAACTGGATGTTCTGCCGCGTCGTGAAATGCCCGAAGCCCCGGTCATAATCGCGCGCAATCTCGGCGAGGCGCCGCAGCTGCACGGGCGACAGCTGGCCATACGGGATCGCGATGCGCAGCATGTAGGCATGCAGCTGGAGGTACACGCCGTTCTGCAGCCTCAGCGGCTTGAATTCGTCCTCTGTCAGCGTGCCCGCAAGGCGCCGCGACACCTGCCCGCGAAACTGCGCCACGCGCTCCTCCACGAGGCGGGCGTCAAACTGGTCGTATCTATACATGCCTCACCTCATGCAGGTGCGCCAAGCCAAGCTCAAGCTCGCACCGCGCGACCCAGGCATGCACCGCCGGAAAGTCGCCGAGATCAAACCCGCCCTCAGGCGCCATGCGCGTATAGGCGAGCAGCGAAATGTCGGCGAGCGTCAGTGCCGTCCCGCCCGCAATGAAATCATTCGAGATCAGCGCCATCTCCATGCGGCCCAGTGCACGGCGCCCCTTCGCCATCAGGTCCGCGTCGATCGCATCGTCGGACTTCTTCAGGTAATGCTTCTGGAAGCGGCGCACGGCGATCGTCGGCTCGTGCGAATACTGTTCCCAGAACATCCATTCGAGCATCTTGGCCCGCTCGAACGCATCTTCCGGCACGAGGTCCGAGCCTTCCGCGAAATGCAGGATGATGGCATTCGACTGCGATAGCGTGCGCCCATCATCGAACTGCACCACGGGCACCTGTCCGAACGGGTTCAGCGCCAGGAACCCATCCGTACGCGTCCCTCCCTTCAGGATGTCGATCTTGATCCATTCATGCGCGAGCTGAAGGCGCTCGGCCGCCCATTTCACTTTCAGGCAATTGCCCGAAATGCTGTCGCCAAAAATCCGGATCATGCAGCGCCTCCATAGATCAGCGACATGTCCGCGCGCAGGGATTCGCGCAGCGTTTCCCGGCCGGTGATCTCGCCCGCCACCGAGACTTCCATGAAGTAAGGGTCCGTGATCAGCCCTTCTTCCTTCAGCGCCGCAGCAAGGCGCGCCTCAGCTTCATCGCCGATGAACACGCCGAGATTCGACGCATACTCCGTCCACGAACCATTAGCGCACATCCATGCCGACCGTCCCGTCGCCGTGAACCATCCTGTCACGGATTTCGGCGTTTCGGGTTTCAGTTTCGCGCGAACAGATGTCATGCAGATCTACTCCTCGAGGGCAAGCGCTTCAAACCGCGACGGGCCGGAAAATTCGGGCGGCAGGAACTGGCTGATCTGCACCGCCGACAGTGGCAGTCCCGCCACTTCGCCGATGATCAGCAGCGCCGGGCCAGTGATGCCCTCTTCCGCGATCAGGAAAGGCAGCTCCGCCAGCTCGCCATAGACGCGCACTTCATCGGCCCGCGTCCCATTTTCGATGACGGCAATTGGCGTGCGCGCATCGCGCCCCGCCGCAATCAGGAGCTCGGCGATGATCGGCGCCGTATCGACGCCCATGAACACGACCACTGTCTGCGCCGGGCGTGCCAGCGCCGCCCAGTCCAGATCCGGCACGCCGCCCGCCTTGGCATGGCCGGTCACAAAAGTCAGCGTCTGCGCATGGTCGCGGTGGGTCAGCGGAATCCCTGCCGAGGCTGCACATCCGAGGGCGGACGAAATCCCCGGCACGACATGCACGGCGATGCCTTCGGCCTGCACGGCTTCCAGCTCCTCGCCGCCGCGCCCGAAGATGAACGGGTCGCCGCCCTTCAGCCGCACCACCCGCAGCCCCTCTCGCGCAGACGCCACGAGCCGCACATGTATCTCGGTCTGCGCAACAGAATGATCGCCCTTCGACTTGCCGACCGGCACGCGCGCCGCATCGCGCCGGATCAGGCCGAGAATTTCGGGGCTCACCAGCCGGTCATAATAGACAACGTCCGCTTCCTGCAGCACGCGCAGCGCCTTGAGCGTCAGTAGTTCCGGATCGCCCGGCCCCGCCCCCACGATATGCACCACGCCCGCCGCGCGCCCTGTCGCCAGCGCGGCCGACTTCAGCAGCGCCTCGGCCCTTTCCAGATCGCCTGCATAAGCGGATTCCGCCGCTGGCCCGGTCAGCGCGCGCTCCCAGTAGCTGCGCCGCGCGCCCTTGTCCGGAATCGCCTCGCTCACAAAAACCCGCAGGCTTCGTGCCAGCGCCGCGAGCTCGCCGATCCGCGCCGGCAGGAGTGCCTCGAGCTTCGCGCGCACCGCCTTCGCCAGCACCGGCGCCGCCCCGCCCGAGCCGATCGCCGCTACGATCTCGCCCCGGTCGAGGATCGACGGCACGGTAAAATCACAATCCTCCGGCTGGTCGACCACGTTGACCGGAATGCCCCGCGCCCGCACGGCCGCCAGCGCCTCGGAACGCAGTGTCACATCCGTCTCCGCAATGATCGCGATCCGCGCCCCGGCGAGCGCTGCGCCCGCCTCTGCCCGGCGAACCAATGTCAGACGCGTCCCGAACTCCGCCGCCAGCGCCGCATCGACAAATCCTCCCACCAGCACGAGTTCAGCTGGCGAAGACACCAGCAGGCGCAGCTTGCGCGCTGCTTCCTCGCCGTCCCCGAACACCACGACCCGCGCGCCGTCGAGATTAAAGAATGCCGGAAACTGGCGCATAGGGGCGCAACTCTTTTGTTTAGCGGTGCTGGAGGGACAGATGCACAAAACCTCCTTGACGCCCCTGCAGCAACGGGCAACCCCTAAGTCTATTATTTAGAGAAACTATCCATGTCCGACCCGTCAGACCGTATTCCGCCCCTGAACGCCCTGCGCGCCTTCGAAGCCGCCGCGCGGCGCCTCTCGTTCACGCAGGCGGCCGAAGAGCTGAACGTCACGCCGGGCGCGATTTCGCAGCAGATCAGGCAGCTGGAAGACTTCGCCGGCACCCCGCTGTTCAAGCGTACGGGTCGTTCCGTCCTGCTCACCGACGCCGCCCAGGCCTCCCTCCCCCTCGTCCGCGAGGCGTTCGAGCGGATTTCCGAGGCTGGCCGCATCATGCAGGCCCCCGCCCGCAAAGGCCGGGTCATGGTCTCCTGCGCGCCCTCCTTCGCCGCCAAATGGCTCGCCCCCCGCCTCGAGAAGTTCCACCGCGCCCATGAAGGCACCGAGGCCTGGATCTCGGCCGACATGTCGCTGACTGATTTCAACACCGCCGACGCCGATCTGGCGATCCGCTACGGCCGGGGAACCTATGACGGCCTGAAATCAGAAAAACTGCTGGACGAAACTGTCCTCCCCGTCTGCTCCCCGCGCCAACTCGAAGGTCCGCACGCCATCCGCAAACCCGAGGACCTGAAGCACCACACGCTGCTGCACGACGAAAGCTCGGAGAACGACCCTTCCTGTCCCGACTGGGCGAGCTGGCTGCGCGCCCACGGCGTCTCCGGCGTCGACGGCTCGAAGGGTCCGCGCTTCAACCAGGGCATCCTTGTCATCGAATCAGCCGCCGCGGGCCGCGGCGTCGCCCTCGCCAAGCAAGCCATCGCCGCCAACGACATCGCAGCAGGCCGCCTTGCGGCCCCCTTCGCCAACGGCTCCATCCAGATCGATTTCGGCTACTGGCTCGTCTGGCCCAAAGGCCGCCACCTCTCCCCGGACGTGCGCGCCTTCATTAAATGGATCAAGGACGAGGCCACCGACAGCGAAATCGTCGGCGTTTAGTCCGCAGGCTCTTCGGTGCAGCGCAGCAGGCTGCGATTGAGGTCCACGAGAGCGAACATCCTCAGTCCGAAAGGTTCAAGCTTCGGCGGCGTCAGTCGGGCAATACCGGCGCCCGCAAGCCGGGCTTGGAGCAGAACAATCGCGTTGCACCGAAGTCGATCGCGGGCAAATTCGCAGTTATCCGGTCAGGCGGGTACACGATATGCCCGTCGCTTATAGCGCGGCATCCACCAGCAGGAACGCCGCCAGCCGCGCACTTGCGTTGCGGCTTGTGCTCTGCGTCTGATCCAGCGCGGCGAGCGCGTCGGCCTGTTCCATCACGGCGAACTGGCTGGCCATGTCCATCAGCCGCACATCGCCGCGCAGACGGTGCGAGACACGTTCGACTTCCTTGCCGGCCTGGTCGCGGGTCGCTTCGCGCCGCGCCTCTTCGCCCTTCAGACTGGCGGCGGCGATCCTCTTTTTCGAGCGCGGCCGAAACACATCAGCGAGCGGGATGCCGGACGTCTGCAGGCGCGAGACCAGAGCCTCGGCGACCTGCTCGCGGTCATCCGGCATCGTGCCGGCTTCCTCGCGCGAAATGTCGGAAATGATATCGCGCAGCGCCGAGCCTTTGCCGGAGGGACCCGGCAGCTGGTCGCTGGCGCGGCGGCGCGCCAGCTCCGGTGCGGCCTGCGAATCTTCATGGCGCCGGCGCAGCATCAGCGGCTCTCCGTCCCGCGAAGTCATGTCCCGGCCAAGCACCAGCGGCAGCGCGGACGGCGCCTGCGTCAGGCTGGCGGCAATCACCGCATCGGCGCTCGCCTCAAAAAGATCATCGTCCATCGAGGCGCGGCCGGCCTGCATCCCGCCATTCCCGTTCGCATAGGACGGGGGGTGACCAGTCGCATGCCCGTTCGGGGCGCGGCCATTGCCGGCATGACCGTTCGTGTGCGGAGCTTGCGGCGCAGAAAGGCTCTGGCGCACCGGCGGAGCGGCCAGAGGTTGCGGCTCCGGCGCGCGGATGCCGGTCGTGCGTTCAAGGTTTTCGCCTTCGATCCGCGCGGCATAGCTTGCCGTGCGCAGCGCATAGGCCGCCTGTTCGCCCGCTTCGCGCAGCCGGGCCAGCGCGCGAGCGGCTTCTTCGGCGGCGTTGCGGGTCGCGGAATTGATTTCGGCATTCGCCTGGCGTGCGCCATCAAGGGCCGAGGCGACAGCGCCCTTCAGCGCATCACCGGTGGTTGTGGCGGCGGCTGCGGCGACTTCACTGGCGCGCACGGCGGCGTCCACCGTGCGGCGGGATTGTTCGAGCTTATCCTCGATACGCGTGATCGAGAAGGTCAGCGCCTCGGTCCGCGTCGCCGCTTCGCGGGCGAGGCCGTCGAGCGCTTCCAGGCGGCGCGAGAGATCTTCTCCGGCGCGTGCCATCGATCCCAGCCGGTTCTCGAGCGCGGTATCGGCGCGGCCGACTTCGTCGCTCGCCTGGCGGGCGGCAGAAATCATCATCTGGGCCTGGCGCGGGATCGCCTCGCTCATCGTGCTGATCTGGCTGCGCAGTTCGCGGGCGAGCGCTTCCAGCGCGTGCCGCTCCGCCGCGAGCCGGGTCGCAAGGTCGCGTGCATTGTCGGAGGTCGCGTAGGAAACGGACTCGAGGCGCAGGCGTTCATCGCCGATCTCGCCGCCCATCGCCTTCATCGCGGTCAGCGCCTGCGCCATCGAGCGGTCGACTTCGGCCGCCGCCTGTTTCATCTGCTCGGCAAAGGTGATGCCCTCGGTGCCCGCTTCGCGCGCCGGGGCCATCAGGCGCGAAGTGGCTTCCAGCACCAGCGCATTGGCAGCGGACGCGCGGCGGCTGGAGCGGCCCATGAAGCCGGCCATGATGATGAGGAAAGCGGGCATCAGTGCGGCGATCGCGCCCGCTGCCACGAGCAGCGGCGAAACCTGCTCGGTCAGCGCCATGCCGCCAAGCCCAAGGAAGCCGAGAACCATGCCGGCGATCCAGAGAAGCGCAACCACGACGGCGGTCGTCACCATCCATCCGCCACCGGTCTGCGCCATCTCAAAGTTTTGAGAAGCCTGGTGACGCACAAGGTCGTCCCGGCCCGATGGGCGCACGGAGGAAGCTTCTGTCATGTTCACTGTATAACGCGCCTTGCGTGCTGCCGCGAGGGCAGAATGCACGATTCAAGGTTAAGCCTTTGCAGGGTTCGTCAGCCGAGAAGGGCGATGACAACGGAATCTTTCGCCGGTTTCTCTTCACGCTCGGGGGCGAACTCAATCCCGAGCCAGGCGAGAATCGTCGCCAGAACGAGATTACGGATCAGGATGAGCAGGTCGGTCATCACGCAGTCCCCACGAAAAAAGGCTCCAGACGCCCACCGGACCTAGAAAGGGAAAATATCAGAATTGAACCTTTTCGACAATCGATGAAACGTGAATTTTTTGCGCCAAACGCATCGTTAACAGGATGCTAACGGGCTCCGGTCAGGCTTTCGGGGCACAGGAGACCCGACAGATGACCGAGCCCCGCCCTTCCCTGCCGGTGATGGACCTCGACCATCTTGCCGCGATGACCAGCGGCGATGCTGAACTCGGCATCGAAGTGATCGAGATTTTCCAGCACCAGGCGCAGCTCTGGTCGCGCCTGCTGGACCCGAGGCTGGAAGCGCGCGAATGGTCCGACGCAGCACATACGCTGAAAGGCGCCAGCCTTGGCATCGGCGCGCTGAAACTCGCCGCAGCCTGCGAGCGGGCCGAAAAGGCGGGTCGCGGCGAGGCCGCGCCAAGCACCGCCCATGCGGCGGTTCTGCTGGGAGACGTCAAAGACGCGCTCGGCGAAGCCCTGGAAGCAGCCGCCCGGGCCGCCTACGACTTGACCTTGATTGGCAAGCGCAGCGCGTCACAGCTCGCAAATTCATAGGCGATGCAGCGATCGATCATCGTGCGCCAGACCGGCTCGGCAATCGCCGGCGACAGGCCATGCTTCGGGCATTCGGCCTTCACCTTGGCGACCACATCCTCGATCCGGGCACGGTCGTGCACGATGTTCCGGTCGCCCTTGATGCGCGCAGCGGCGTCCATGAAGGACTGGCGCTCGGCGATGATTTCGACCAGCAGCCGGTCAATCCGGTCGATCTCGTAGCGCACATCGGTCATCGACGCGGCGGTCTCGGCCGTATGGCGGCGCTCGTCGCTGGTATAAGTCGTCATGGGGCTGCCGCCTCTTTTGCCGTTCTGCCGGGTTATATAGGCGGCGCGCCCCGCGCAAGGGACAGGGCGCGTCGCCGCAGCGCAGGGGCCTACCGCTTCGGGAGGCCCAGTTCCTTGTGCAGCTTCGCCAGAAATCGCGGCACATTACCCCCGGCGAAGTAGCCCCACGGAACGGCCGCGGGCGCCGCAAGGCCGGTGAGGTGGTGCTTCAGACGCGGACGGTCAACAAAAGCGACGAACAGGACGGCGAACTGGTTGCGGGCAAAATGGGCTTCGGCGGCGGAGAGTGCGGGGCCGGTTTTCAGGAGCTCGAGGAAGCGGTCATCGAGATCGGCCAGCGATTGCCGGAAAGCCGGTGTGGCCGATTTTGCCTTGAGCGCCGCGGCGGACCCCGGCGCCTCGTTCATGCCGCTTTCGTAGAGCCATTCCTCGATGCAGGCCCGCGCCTTCAGAGCGAGGAAGGCTGCGTTCGGTGCCCGCGCGATCGCGGCATCGGCAAAGGCGTGCATCTCGTCCACGCTGCCATGCCATTTCGGCGCCAGATAGTTCAGCCGGGCGAGGCCTGCGAGGACATTGGGTTCGCCGGCCGCGTCCAGATCGCGAAAAGCCGCCTCGACGCCGCCCTCAACGCCGCGAGCGAGCATTTCTGCACGTATGCGGAAGGCATGCACCGCGCTGTCCTGCGGCGTGAGGCGTGCCGCCTCGTCCAGCGCCGCGTGTGCCTCGTCCGCCATGTCGTACATATTGAAGGCCTGGGCGTCGCTCGTCTGGTCCGCCGTCGCGAAGCCGCGCAGGCGGTGTGCCCAGACGTATCGCAAGCCGCCCTCAATGGCGGCCAGCGACGGGTGGCCGGCCCTCGCTGGCACAGCGGCTCCAATATCGCTCAGAAGACCGAGGCCATCGAGAAAGTGCACACGGTCAGCCGGGTGCAGACCGGCATAGAGCCTGCCAAGGGCAGCGCCGTTGCCAGCTTGCAGAAGCGTCAGGCCCTTCGAAACAAAGGCATTACCTTCCGCCACATCAAAGGCGGGCGCGTTCTTATTGAACAAGCCGAACAGGGTCAGGATCCTGACTGTGCTTCGAGCTTGTCCTGCGTTTTCGTCTCGAAATCGCTGGCATCGTGGCGTTCGCGCAGCTGGTTCTCGGGCTTGCCGTTGGTCGAGTTGACCATCCGGCCGCGCTTCACCGCAGGGCGTTCGCCGATCTGTCTGGTCCAGCGAAGGACGTTTTTGTATTCTTGGACCGACAGGAACTCACCCGCATTGTACACGACGCCGAGCACGACGGCGCCATACCAGGGCCAGATCGCCATGTCGGCGATCGAGTATTCATCGCCCGCCATGTACTCATTTTCGGCGAGGTGGCGGTCGAGCACGTCGAGCTGGCGTTTCACTTCCATCGCATAGCGGTCGATCGCGTATTCGATCTTAGTGGGGGCATAGGCATAGAAGTGGCCGAAGCCACCGCCGAGGAATGGCGCCGAGCCCATCTGCCAGAACAGCCAGGAGAGCGCTTCGGTGCGCTTGCGCGGATCCTTCGGCAGGAATTGCCCGAACTTTTCGGCGAGGTAAAGCAGGATCGAGGCGGACTCGAAGACGCGCTGCGGCGGGCTGACCGAATGGTCCATCAGGGCCGGAATCTTAGAATTCGGATTGGCGGACACGAAGCCGGACGAGAACTGCGTGCCCTCGCCGATATTGATCAACCAGGCATCATATTCGGCGCCCTTGTGGCCGAGTGCGAGGAGCTCCTCGAGCAGGATCGTGACCTTCACGCCGTTCGGCGTGCCGAGAGAGTAGAGCTGCAGCGGGTGCTTGCCGACCTGCAGGTCCTCGTCATGGGTCGGGCCGGCGATGGGGCGGTTGATCGCCGCAAAGCGCCCGCCGCTTTCCTTGTTCCAGATCCAGACCTTGGGCGGTACGTATTCCTGATCGGTCATCTTGCTTCTCCCGCGTTGATCGCTCTGGCGCCTAAGGTCTGGCGTTCCGCGGAAAATACAAGAGGGAGCTGCTCTGAAGTGACCCTACAGCGCAGCTCCCTCCAGAAATCATGGGCCCTAGACTTCCAGCAGCATCCGTTCCGGATCTTCCAGAGCGTCCTTGACGCGGACGAGGAAGGTGACGGCTTCCTTGCCATCGACGATGCGGTGGTCGTAGCTGAGGGCAAGGTACATCATCGGCTTGATAACGATCTGGCCATTGCGCACGATCGGGCGGTCTTCGATACGGTGCATGCCGAGCACGCCAGATTGCGGCGGGTTGAGGATCGGCGTGGACATCAGCGAGCCGTAGATACCGCCATTGGAGATGGTGAAAGTGCCGCCCTGCAGGTCGCCGATGGTCAGCTGGCCATCGCGGGCCTTCTTGCCGAGGCCGGCAATGGCCTTCTCGATATCGGCTAAGGACATTTCATCCGTACCCCGAACAACCGGTACGACGAGGCCCTTCTCGGTTCCGACAGCTACGCCGATGTCATAGTAGTTCTTGTAGATGACATCCTGGCCGTCGATCTCAGCATTGACGGCGGGCACTTCCTTCAGCGCGCTGGTGACCGCTTTCACGAAGAAGCCCATGAAGCCGAGCTTGATGCCGTGGCGGGCGACGAAGGCGTCCTGGTGTTTCTTGCGCAGGTCCATGATGGCCGACATGTCGACATCATTGAACGTGGTGAGCATCGCAGCCGTATCCTGAGCTTCCTTCAGGCGGCGGGCGATGGTCTGGCGCAGGCGGGTCATCCGTACACGTTCTTCACGCGGACCGGTTTCGCGGGGCGGGCGGGCCTGGGTATCGGGCATACTGGGGACTTTCGGCTGGTTCACGTAAGCAAGGGCATCGGCTTTGGTGGCGCGGCCATCACGGCCCGAGCCCGCGATGCCGGAGGGATCGACATTCGCCTCGGCAGCGATGCGGCGCACGGACGGAGCGACCGGGCGCTCGCCGGTTCCGCTGGCACCGGGCGCGGCCGGGGCGGAGACAGTTTTCGCGGGCGCGGCTTCGGCGGCGGCCTTCACCGGCGCCGCCATCGAGGCGCCGATGCGCGCAATCACCGCGCCCGGCGCGACGCTGGCGCCCGGCTCGACGAGCAGTTCGATGATCACGCCATCCGCGGGCGACGGCACTTCGAGCGCAACCTTGTCGGTCTCGATCTCGGCGATGGTCTCGTCCTTCTTTACCTTCTCGCCGACCTTCTTGGAGAAGGAGGCAATCGTGCCTTCGGCAACGCTTTCGCCCATGACCGGGACTTTCACATCAGTGACGCCGCCGGCTGGGACTGCCACCGGCGCGGGCGCGGGCTTAGCGGGGGACGCGGGCGCAGCGGCGGCGGGCTTGGCAGCGGACGCGGGTTTCGCCGCAGCGGCCCCTGCCCCGTTGATCCGCCCAAGGAGGGCGCCGATGCCGACCGTCTCGCCTTCCGGCACGGAGATATCCGACAGCACGCCGTCTTCGCTGGCCGAGACTTCAACCGAGACCTTGTCGGTTTCCAGTTCGACGAGCACGTCGTCCTTCTTCACGGCGTCACCCGTGGCCTTCAGCCAGCGGCCGACGGTGGCTTCCGTGACGCTTTCGCCGAGTGTGGGTACAACAATGTCTGTCATTGGTCAGTGTCCGGAGGGATTGCTGGAGGAGGTCAGGCAGACAGGATCCGGTCGTCGACCGGGTCCGGCGACAGCGCGATCTTGATGAGCGAAGCCTGTTCGGCCTGATGTTTCGACAGGAGGCCAGTGGCAGTGGCGGCGCTGGGCGGACGGCCCGAATATTTCGGGCGCGGCTGGGCATAGCCGGCCTGGCCGGCGCACCATTCGAGCTCGTCGCGGATGAAGGTCCAGCCGCCCATGTTGCGCGGCTCTTCCTGGCACCAGACGATCTCGGCCTGGGTAAAGCGCTTCAGCTCGGTGACCAGCGACTTGCGCGGCACCGGGTAGAACTGCTCGACGCGCAGGAGATAGACATCGTCCATACCCGCCGCTTCCCGCGCTTCGAAAAGATCATAATAGACCTTACCCGAGCAAAGCACGACGCGGCGTATCTTGTTGTCCTTGACGAGCTTCACAGCGCCCTCGCGCCCCGGCGTTTCGGCATCGTCCCACAGGATGCGGTGGAAGGTCGACTTGGCGTTCATGTCGTCGATGGTCGAGGTAGCCAGCTTGTGGCGCAGCAGCGATTTCGGCGTCATGATCACCAGCGGCTTGCGGAACTCGCGGTGGATCTGGCGGCGCAGGGCGTGGAAATAGTTCGACGGCGTGGTCAGGTTGCAGACCTGCATGTTGTCTTCCGCGCACATCTGCAGGAAGCGTTCAAGGCGGGCCGAGGAATGCTCCGGACCCTGACCTTCATAGCCATGCGGCAGCAGCATCACGAGACCCGACATGCGCAGCCATTTGCGCTCGGCGGACGAGATGAACTGGTCGAAATAGACCTGCGCGCCGTTGCAGAAGTCTCCGAACTGCGCCTCCCAGAGGGTCAGCGTGTTCGGATCGGCGAGCGAGTATCCATACTCGTAACCGAGCACGGCTTCCTCGGAGAGCAGCGAGTCGATCACCTCATAGGGCGCCTGGCCTTCGCGGATATGGTTCAGCGGCGTGTGGCGCTCGCCGTTGGTCTGGTCGACCATATGGCTGTGGCGTTGCACGAAGGTGCCGCGCCCGACATCCTGACCGGAAAGGCGGACCGGGAAGCCTTCGTCGAGCAGGCTGGCGAAGGCCAGATGCTCCGCGCCGCCCCAGTCGATCTCCTTGCCGGTCTCGTAGCTTTCGCGGCGGCGGGCGAGGACGCGGTCCACCGTCTTGTGGATGTCGACACCTTCCGGCACGCGCGTGATTGCATCGCCGAGTTCCTTGAGCTTGGCTTTCGCCACGCCGGTCTTGCCGCGGCGGTCATCATCAATCGGCAGGCTGAAGCCCGACCAGTGGCCTTCCAGCCAGTCGGCCTTGTTCGTCTTGAGGTCCTTCGCGGCAGTGAAGGCCTGTTCGAGGAAGCCCTCGAACGCCTTGACCTGCGTCTCGACCTGTTCAGCGGTGAGCAGGCCCTCGGCGACGAGGCGCTTGCCATATATTTCGCGCGTCGACGGCAGGTCCTTAATCACCTTGTACATGATCGGCTGGGTCATCGTCGGATCGTCGCCTTCGTTGTTACCGAAGCGGCGATAGCAGAACATGTCGATGACAACGTCCTTGCAGAATTTCTGGCGGTATTCGGTGGCGACCTTTGCGGCATAGACCACCGCTTCCGGATCGTCGCCGTTGATGTGGAAGATCGGCGCCTGGACCATCAGCGCAACATCCGACGGATACGGCGAGGAGCGCGAATACATCGGGCTCGTGGTGAAGCCGATCTGGTTGTTGACGATGAAGTGGATGGTGCCGCCGGTGCGGTAGCCCTGCAGGCCCGAGAGCGCGAAACATTCTGCCACAACGCCCTGCCCCGCGAAGGCGGCATCGCCGTGCAGGAGGAGGGGGAGTTTCTTAGAGCGGTCGAGCTTGCCGGTCTGCTGGGACTCGGTGAACTGCTTGGCGCGCGTGCGGCCGAGGACGACCGGATTGACCGCCTCGAGGTGCGACGGGTTGGCGTTCATGGTGAGGTGGACGGTGTTGCCGTCGAACTCCCGGTCAGACGAGGCGCCGAGGTGGTATTTCACATCGCCCGAGCCGAAGCTTCCGGAACCCTGCGTGGAGCCGCCCTGGAACTCATGGAAGATTTTTTCGTAGCTCTTGCCCATCACGGCCGCGAGCATATTAAGGCGGCCGCGGTGCGGCATGCCGACGACAATCTCGTTGACGCCGAGAGCGCCGCCGCGCTTGATGATCTGCTCCAGCGCCGGAACTGCCGCTTCGCCGCCATCGAGGCCGAAGCGCTTGGTGCCAGGGAAGCGTTTGTGCAGGAAGCGCTCGAAGCTTTCAGCTTCGATCAGCTTGCCGAGGATGGCCAGCTTGCCTTCGCGCGTGAAGGCGACGCCCTTGTCGGGGCCTTCCATGCGCTCCTGCAGCCAGGATTTCTCTTCCGGGTCAGAGATGTGCATGAACTCGATGCCGAGCGTCGAGCAATAGGTACGCTTGAGGATGTCCAGCATCTGCGTCGGCGTAGCATGCGCGAGGCCGAGATAGCCGTCGATGAAAACGCTGCGGTCCATGTCCCCGGGCCCGAAACCATAGGTCGCAGGGTCGAGTTCGGGCTGGTGCTCGGGCGTGTCGAGGCGCAGCGGATCGAGATTGGCCGCAAGGTGGCCGCGCATCCGGTAGGCGCGGATCATCATGATCGCGCGGATCGAGTCGGTCACGGCGCGGGAGATGTCGACCGGGGCAGCAGCAGGCGCGCCGGCCTTGATCTTTTTCTCCAGCTTCGGCTCCAGCAGCGCCCAGTCGCCGTCGAAGGCGGCGACCTGTTCGTCGCGGGCGGGCATTGGCCAGCCCTGGCGTTTCCAGCTGGCGCCCCTGGCATTGGTGGTGGCGCTGGCCGCGTCGTCGCCGAGGTCAGCGAAGAAGGCGCGCCAGCTTTCCGGCACCGACGCGGGATCTTTCGCATAGGCGGCCTGCATCTGTTCGATCCAGAGCGCCGAGCCCCCGTAGAGGAACGCCGTTTCCAGCATCGCCGAGTTGCCCGAGCTGCGCGGACCGTTCACCGGGCTGCCATCGTCTGCCATTGAAAAATCATCCTTCCAGAGCTGCCGCCCCCGGCAAGCATATGGGGGCGGATGATGCCGCCTGCAGGTCACGGGCTGCAGAGCCCCGCCTGCAAACCGCGCCGCCTTCAGGCAATCACAGCTGCAGGCTAAACCAGAGGGTCTTCTAACCCTTTAACACTTCGACCAGCGTCGTACCAAGACGCGCCGGGCTTGGGCTTACACGGATTCCCGCAGCTTCCATTGCCGCAATCTTGGATTCCGCATCGCCCTTCCCGCCAGAGACAATCGCGCCGGCATGGCCCATCGTGCGGCCCTTCGGAGCAGTGCGGCCCGCGATGAAGCCGGCCATCGGTTTCCTGCGGCCGCGCCTGGCTTCGTCGATGAGGAACTGCGCGGCCTCCTCTTCGGCCGAGCCGCCGATTTCGCCGATCATGATGATCGACTTGGTCTCGTCATCGGCCAGAAACATCTCGAGCAGGTCGATGAACTCGGTGCCTTTGACCGGGTCGCCGCCGATGCCGACAGCGGTGGTCTGGCCGAGGCCGGCATTGGTGGTCTGGAACACCGCTTCATAAGTCAGCGTGCCGGAGCGCGAGACGATGCCGACCGAGCCCTTCTTGAAGATGGAGCCCGGCATGATGCCGATCTTGCATTCGTTCGCCGTGATGATGCCGGGGCAGTTTGGACCGATCAGGCGCGACTTGGATTTCGCGAGCTTCGCCTTGACGCGGACCATGTCCATGACCGGGACACCTTCGGTGATGCAAACGATCAGCGGGATTTCCGCGTCAATGGCTTCCTCGATGGCGGCGGCGGCGCCCGCAGGCGGGACGTAGACCACCGAAGCCGTTGCGCCGGTTTTGGCCTTGCCTTCCGCGACGGAGGCGAAGATCGGCAATTCCTTGCCGTTCGCTGCCGTCCACATCTCGCCGCCCTTCCTGGGGTGGATGCCGCCGACCATCTGCGTGCCGTAATATTCAAGCGCCTGGCTGGTATGGAACGAGCCGGTATTGCCGGTCATGCCTTGCGTCAGGACTTTCGTGTTCTTGTCGATCAGAATGGACATGACGCTTAACCCCGCACCGCTTTGACAATTTTCTGGGCCGCATCATCGAGATCGTCTGCGGAAATGACGTTGAGACCGCTTTCGCGGATGATCTTCTTGCCGAGTTCGACGTTCGTGCCTTCAAGGCGCACGACCAGCGGAACGGAAAGGTTCGTTTCTTTCACGGCTGCGATCACGCCTTCGGCGATGACATCGCATTTCATGATGCCGCCGAAGATGTTCACGAGGATGCCCTTCACGTTCGGGTCCTTCATGATGATCTTGAAGGCGGCTGCCACCTTCTCCTTGCCGGCGCCGCCGCCGACGTCGCAGAAGTTTGCCGGCTCTTCACCATGGAGCTTGATAATGTCCATGGTCGCCATCGCGAGGCCGGCGCCGTTGACCATGCAGCCGATCGTGCCGTCGAGCGCAATATAGGCAAGGTCCCATTCGGCGGCTTCGAGTTCCTTGGCGTCCTGTTCGGTTTCATCCTTCAGGGCCGCAACATCGGGGTGGCGAAACAGCGCGTTGCCGTCAAACGAGACTTTCGCGTCGAGCACGCGCAGGTGGCCGTCCTTCATCACGATGAGGGGGTTCACCTCCAGCATCGCCATGTCCTTCTCGGTGAAGGCCTTGTAGAGGATCGGGAAGAGTTTGAGGCCGTCTGCGGCGGCGGTGCCGGTGAGGTGCAGCGCGGCGTTGAGCTTCTGGGCATCCGCCGGCGTCACGCCGACCAGCGGGTCGATCTGCACGGTGAGGATTTTTTCCGGCGTGTCATGCGCGACCGCCTCGATATCCATGCCGCCTTCGGTGGAGACGACGAAGGCCACGTTTGAGGTGGACCGGTCCACGAGGATCGACAGGTAGAGTTCTTTTTCAATGTCGGCGCCGTCTTCGACATAGAGCCGGTTCACCTGCTTGCCGGCGGCAGAGGTCTGCGCGGTCACGAGGTGACGCCCAAGCATCGCTTCGGCATGCTTCTTCACGTCTTCCTTTGAGAAGGCGAGGCGGACGCCGCCCTTCTCGCCGGCCTCCTTCTCGATGAACTTGCCCTTGCCGCGGCCACCTGCGTGGATCTGGCTTTTGACGACCCAGAGCGGGCCGGGCAGCGAATCAACGGCCTTCTGCACGTCTGCCAGCGACAGGACTGGCACACCTTCAGCCACCGGCGCACCGAAGGATTTCAGCAGCGCCTTGGCCTGGTATTCGTGAATGTTCATGGAGTTTTCCCTGTTCGGGGGCAGGACGGGGCGCCTCTCGCCCGCCTCTCCCCCTTGTGGTTCGCGCCGCTGTATACCAGCAGAATCGCCTGTAGCAATCGCCTGAGTACTAGGGTTTGGACCCAGAGGTCACGATTTGCCCCGCCGTCAATTCGCGTCGCCCGCCCGCGGGTCAGGCGCGGGCACGGCGACCGACGTGGCTTCGGCGGGCATAAAGGCCTCGGGCGCGACGGTCGCGGGGGGCGCGCGGACGCGGCTGCGGACCAGCATGATCCCGGCCAGCAGGAACAGGCCGGAAGCCGCAAGGCCGAACAGGGCCTGCGGCCCGCTGAGGCTCATCGCCACGCCTGACAGTATGGGCCCGGCCACTGAGCCCGCCGCCCAGACGAACAGGATGCCGCTCATCACCTGCGGAATTCGGCCGGGTCCGGCGCGGTCAATCGCGTGGGCCGCGCAGACGCCATAGAACGAGAACGCGCCCGCGCCCCAGAGGCACAGCAAGGCCAGAACAACAGGTTCGCTGAAACGCGTGCCTCCGGCCGCCAGCGCCAGCGCTGCCGCGCCGGAGAACAGCGACAGGCCGGCCACCACGAGGCGCCGCTCCATCCGGTCGGATATCCGCCCGGCCGGCCATTGGACCAGAAGCGCGCCGGCCGCCGCCGCCGCTGCAGCCAAGGCGGCCGCACCGGTTCCGCCCCCGCCAATTGCGAATGTGCTCGTCCAGGTCGGCAGCAGAGCCAGCGTACCTGTGTTGAGCAGGCCGGCGAGGAAAGACCCGGTCACAGCCGAGGGTGCGAGCCGGAACAGATCCAGCGGACGCATCACCTCTCGCCCCGGCGGCGAAGGTTCTGCCTGCCGTGTCAGGCACATCGTGACGAGCGACAGGCAGAGCAGGATCGACACCCAGCTGAGGCCGCGCGGATCGAGCGCCGAAAGTCCGAAGGCGAGGAAAGGGGCCAGCAATCCGGCTATCCGGGAGAGGAAGTAGTAGAAACCCATCATGTCGCCGCGCCGGTCTTTCGGGACGGCCTGTCCCAGCCAGCTTTCAGCGCTCGCGAACAGAAGGCCGAAGCCGATGCCCTGCATCACGCGCGCGGCGCCCCAGGCGGCGATACCGGGCACCATGCCCATCACCAGCGCGAAGACAGCCGTGATCGCGGCGGCGGCGGCATAGAGCCGGATGGTGCTGTAACGGCCAAGCAAGGCGGGTCCGGCCCAGGCGCCGGCCATGAAACCCGCAGAATAGAGCGCGCCGATCAGCCCGGTAAGCGTTTCACCGGCCTTGAGTTCAGTCAGCCCGACCGGCGTGATGACGCCAAGAAAACTCGCCGCCGCCTGCATGAGGCAGATCGCGAGGATCAGCGTGATCACATTTCTGTAGCCCGACATTCGCGTTGCGGTTCAGCGGAACTTTGCCGTCATCTCGCGCACCGTCTCGCCGGTATTCGACTGGATGCCGAAGCTGACCGTGCCGCCTGCCCAGTCGATGTCGATAGCGCCGTAATTTTCGGGCGGGTAGCCCTCCCCCACCTGCGCGCGGTCCACCTCGGTCGTGGTCGCGGCGAAGGAGACGTTGATCGAGGAAGCCGTGATCTCGCTGACCGGGTAAGGCAGCGCGGTATCGTCCTTGTAGAGGAAGGCGGTGTGGCGGTCGCCGGAGACGAAGACGACGCCCTTGGCTTCGGTTTCGCGCACGAGGCGGTAGAGGCGCTGCTGTTCCAGTGGCAGGCGTGACCAGGCCTCGTAGCCATGGCTGTCGGTGGCGAGGACCTGGATGGAGGACACGATCAGGCGCAGGTCAGCGGGGTCCTGCAGCCGGTTTTCCAGCCAGGTCCACTGGTCGTTACCCAGCATGTCCTGTTCCGGATCGGCGGAGGGGATATAGCGTTCCTTGCCTTTCTGGTTCCAGGCGTCCGTCGGCGTCAGGGCGGAGCGGAAGAAGCGCGTGTCGAGCACGATGACCTGCGTGCGCTGGCCTTCAGGGCCGAAAGTGCGGGCGTAGTAGGTACCGGGCCAGGCGCCGACATCCTCGTTCTCGAGGCCCCAGAAACGTTCGTGGATACGCTCGGCGAGGCGGCGGAACGGGAATTCGCGGCCGGCATCGTTGGCACCGAAATCATGGTCGTCCCACGCCACCATCATCGGGAACTTCGCGCGCACCGCCTTGAAATCCTCGCGCGCCGCGAGATCGCGGAAGCTGGCGCGCAGCTCGTCCAGTTCCGGCTGGTTGTTGACATAGGCGGGGCCGTCGCGGTCGCCGTAGACATTGTCGCCGATCATCAGGAAGAGGTCAGCCGTCTCGCCGGCAAGGGAGCGCATGGCAGCGCTGTCCGGTTTCTCTTCATCGAGGCAGGACGCGACGAGGATGCGTATCAGAGCGCTCGAGGCATCCGGCAGCGCCGCGCCGGCCGGCGCGCGCGGGTAAAAGTCGTCGGGCAGTGTGCGGTAATAAGACTCCAGCGCGTCATCGGCGCTTTTCGGCGCAAAGACATCGCCGATCATCGGCAATTCGGCGGGAGACTGGCAGGCCGCCAGCACAAACAGGATTGCGAGTGATGTGAGTTTTTTCATGATTGCCTCCTCAGCGCCGGACAGGCCCTGAGGAGACTCCTAGCGGTGTTCTGCGACAGCCGTAAGGCGTCAATCGACCGCCCTAGATCAGGCCGTGAAGAGGAGGTGCCACATCAGGCGGCCAGGCAGGAAGCTGAACAGGCCCGCGATCAGCATGCCGCCGAAAAACATACTGGTCATTTCCTTGCGGTGTTTGGCGATGTCCCGGCGGCGCGCGGCGACGAGCGCCATGGGCAGCACAATGACGGTCCAGCCCGAGAGGAGATGGATCAGGCTGTAGCTGTCACCGTTGAGGCCGGTGAGGAAGAAAGAGCTGATCGCCGTCACACTCATGGTGACGACCCAGGTGTAGCCGAGGACCCGGTGGTGCAAGCGGCCCTTGACCCCGAGCAGAAGCGCGGTGCCGATGGCGAAGGAGAGCAGCGCTCCGGCAATGTGCGCCTGAAGGATGGGCGAAACTTCGAGCAGCGGGGAAAGATCGATCCGAAGCTTTACCGCGCCGGTGCCCTGCCCGGCCAGCATGGCCTGTGACAGGAAGGCGTATCCGGTGATGGCGGCGGCCACGAGCAGCTTGTTGCCATGCCGCGCCTGAAGGTGGCGGAACGAAAACGGAGAGGCGGAGCGGGGGGCGGCGAGGTCGGTCATTGGTTTGGACTCCAGAGGATTTATGGACAGTTTCTGGACGGTGTCTCGTCCGGCCTGATCAACATCGCTGCCGCTTCCCGCCCCCGCCACCGCAACTACGTGTCCGGGGTGGAATCCTTCGCGAAATACCGCCAATACCGTTCGCGAAGCGCGAAGCGAGGCCCGGATCCGGCATGAACCCGCCAAAGGACAGACTAACCCGCTTGAGGGAGGCAGGCGTCTACGCGGGCGCCGCGCTGTTTCTGTCGATAGTCGGCCCCTTCAACGCGACGCCCGGGTTTCCGGCCTGGGCCGTGTTCCTCTACTGGTTTGCGCTGATCTTGCTGGGCAGCCTCTCGGCAGAGTTCGCTGGGCGTTGGCTTGAACAGGCATTTCCGGACCTGCCTGTGCCGGTTAACCTCATGCTGCTTTCCGTTGCTGCCGCGCTGGTCGTCACCTGCGCCGTATTCGCAGTCGAAACCGTCTTGATGCGCCGCGAAATGTCACTCGCGTACGCGCCCAGGATCTTCGGGCTCGTCTGGGTCATCTCAGCCGGGATGACAGCCGTTGGCTATATGGCGGACAAGTCTATCCTCGCGCCTGCGCCAGTTGATGCGCTGGAGGGCGCCGGGCCCGTCGAGACATTCCTGTCGCGCTTGCCCCTCAAGTTCCGGCAGGCGGAACTGCATGCGGTCTCTTCGGAGGACCATTACCTGCGCGTGCACACGAGCCTGGGCGAGGAGCTGATCCTGATGCGCCTTGCAGATGCCATTCGCGAGCTGGAAGGCGGCGGGGGGCTGCAGGTGCACCGGTCCTGGTGGGTGGCGAAGGCAGCGGTGCGCGATGTGAAGCGGCAGGGCGGCAAGGTCTCGCTGGTGCTGCCTTCGGGCAAGGAAGCCCCGGTCTCGCGCACCTATGCCACCGAGGCTAAGGCCGCCGGGCTGATCTAGGCGATAGCAGCCGGCGCGGTGCCCGGCGCCGCGCTGAGCAGTTGCTTCACGAACTCGACATGACTGCGCAGACGGTAAAGATCATCATTGTAGAATAGCGGCACTTCCAGCTTGCCGATGTCGGCCTGCAGGCGCTCCAGGCGGCTGATTACCGAGGTGCGCGGCTCGCCCTGCGGGGTTGCACGGCCTTCTTCCTCAAGGGCGCGCAGGTCCTTGTACCAGACATAGATCCGGCGACGCACGCGCCAGCGGTAGATCGGCGGCGCCGCGCGCACGAGCGGGAAAGCCAGCGTCAGCAGCGGAATCGCGAGGACCCAGGTGCGGTCGAGGAAGTTGGCCACGCTGAACGGAAAGTACCGCCTGAGGAAGGACGGGCCATCGCGGTAGAACCGTGTGGTCTGCTTGCTGACCGGCAGGTCGGTATTGCCGGCATTCGGAAACCGGCCGGCGGGCGAGAACAGGCTTTTCTCCGAATGGATGGCCAGCGCGGCGTCCAGCAGGACGGCCTCGATCGCGGGGTGGACATCATTGCGCACCACCAGCTGGGAGACGGCGGCGACGAGCGCAACGTCGCGTTCCGGAATGTCGGCGCCGATATCGGCAACGCCGCGCAGCAGAATGACGGCGGCGAGCCCCTCTTCCCGCCGGGCAATCGCCTCGGCGCGGGCAAAGGGAAGCAGGCGGATATCTCCGGCGCGCAGCAGGTCCTGAATATAAGCGGCGTCCGGAGACGCCGCGAAGGCAGCCGCGTCGATTTCGCCGGCGCGGAGCGCAGCTTCGGCGTCGCGGGTAGACATCCCCAGACGGGCGCCGTTGGGCCAGTTGCCGCCATAGGCGGTCTGCAATTCATGGGCTAGCGCGCGGGTGCCGGAGCCTTCCGGGCCGATGGAGAACCGCAGGGATTTCAGGTCACCGAAATCGTCGGCGGCAGCGTTGCTGCGCACGAAGACCCAGAACGGCTCCTCGAACAGCCCGCCGAGGGAGCGGAGCACCTTTTCTTCGGTCACACCGGTCAGGCCGCCCTGCACCAGCGCGACATCAATGAAGTCGTCTTCCAGCAGGCGGAGATTGTCGATCGAGCCGGCCGTGTCGATCAGCTCGACGTCCACGCCCTGTTGCGCCAGCAGGCGCTGATAGCGCTCGGCATAGGCATGATAAGCGCCGCCCGGGGCCCCGGCGCCAAAGCGGATGGTCTTCGGCGGCGCCGGCTCCATCAGGAACAGGGCGACCAGGAACCCGGTCACGGCGACCGCGATCACCGGCCCGTAAATGCGCCACATACCCCCGCCCTTCATCGATGCCGTCTCCCGCTTTGACATACTCCTTAAGGTGCACGCCCCCTGCCCGGCAACCAGCAGCGGAATTTGCACGCGGAGTGATCCGGTTTCGCCCGGTTGCACAGCACAGGCATGAGGGTGATAGCGGCGGGCCTGCGGGCATGTGCCGCCGGAGCCTCCAGGGGGCACCGGTCTTACTCCCCCCGGTCGCCGGGGCCCGCTCCGCCCCCGTCAAGCCTTGTGGTACGGCGTGCCTGCCAGGATCGTCAGGGCGCGGTAGACCTGCTCGGCCAGCATCGCGCGCACCAGCCGGTGCGGCCAGGTCTGCGCGCCGAAGGCCAGCGATCTGGGCACAAGGCGGCGGACATCCGGCGCGAAGCCTTCAGCGCCGCCAATGAAGAAGACTGTGTCGCGCAGGCCTTCGTCGCGCCAGATCGCGAGGCGGCGGGCGAGTTCGGTGGAGGTGAGGTTTTCGCCCGCTTCGTCGAGGCGGAGGCACTTCGCGCCTTCGGGCATGCGGGCAATCAGGCGGGCGCCTTCGGCCTCAAGGCCGCCGCCACCGGCAATTTCGTGTTCTTCGGGACCGCGGAAACCAAGCTGGCGGGCGAGCGGCAGGCTGCGGCCAAGATAATCATCCGTCAGGCTGCGTTCGGGGCCGTCCTTCAGGCGCCCCACTCCGACAATCTGCAGCCGCATGGATCAGGAGGACGCGCGCGCCGTCCGGTGGGCCGGGCTGTCCGACATCCATATTTTCTCGAGATTGTAGAATTCGCGCACTTCCGGGCGGAAGAGGTGGACAATCACGTCGCCAGTATCGATCAGCACCCAGTCTGCATTTGCCATGCCCTCGATGCTGGCCGGGCGGCCGGTCAGGCGTTTCGCCTCCTGGGCTACATGTTCCGCGAGCGCCGAGACGTGGCGTCCGGAACGGCCCGACGCGATGATCATGAAATCAGCGAGGGAGGATTTACCCTGAAGCTCGATGAAGGCGAGGTCTTCGGCCTTGTCGTCTTCGAGGACTTTCGAGAGGGCTTCAGCCAACACCTTGATGTCGGCGAGCGAGACGTTCTTGGGGGGCTCAACCCGGGATTTGGCGGATGACAGGGCAAGGGCTCCTTTTGCGACCTTTGTGCAAACTTAACATGCGCGGGCCTTCCCAACCAGAAAAAAGACGCAGCGGCGGGCAAGCGCGCGGTTTGTTCAGAAGCTATACAGGGTTTCATTAGGAAGATGCCCGAGTTTGGCCCTATCTTGAGGGTAATGAAGTTTTCTCCACCGTGACTTCCGGGATTTCCTCCATGCGTGCCATTTTTGCCCTTCCGCTCGTGCTTGCCTCCCTTTCACTGACCGGCTGCGCCGCTGCCGTGGTCGGGACCGCCGGGGCGGTCGGGCTGACCTCCGTTCAGGAAAAAACCATGGGCGAGGCCCTGGACGACGCGACCGCGTCCAACGAGATCAAGGCCAAGTTGCTGAACGAAAGCGGCGCCAGGTTCGGCGAAGTGGATGTGGAAGTCTCGAGCGGCCTCGTGCTGCTGTCCGGCCGGGTGAACGCGCCTGAAGACCGCACCTATGCCGAAGGGATCGCCTGGAGCTCCTCGCGCACGCAGGATGTGGCCAACGAGATCCGCATCGAGGCCCCGGGCGGGTTCATGGCGAATGTGTCCGACGAGATTATCACCGGCCGTGTCCGGGCCCGCCTGATCGGCTCGAGCTCGGTCAAGAGCGTCAATTTCAACATCGAGACCTATGGCGGCGTGGTGTATCTGATGGGTATCGCCCGGGACACCGAGGAGCTGCGCAAGGCGGCAGAGGAAGCCAGCGTTGTGGGCGGCGTGACGCAGGTTGTTTCCTATGTGCGCGTGCGCGACGAGGCCGGCCAGCCCGCAGCGCCGGTCTCCACACAAACACCGGCCCCCACTTATCAACCAGCCCCCGACGCGTCATATACGACCGAGCCGATGCCTGAACTGCACGGCGCGAGTTACGACACAGGAAGCCGCTGACACCGCGCGCCTTCCGTTAATCCGGGGGCTGAAGCCGCGTGAAACAGCGTATCGCAATCCAGATGGACCCGCTCGAACGGGTCAATATTGACGGCGACACGACCTTCGCCCTCGCCGAAGTCGCGCAGGCGCGCGGCCATGAGATTTTCGTCTACGGCGTCAGTGATCTGGCCTGGACCGAAGGCCGGGTGACGGCGCGCGCCAGGCCGGCCCGGGTGCAGCGGGTTCGCGAGACGCCCGGCCTGTTCGGCGAAGCCGTCACGCTGGACCTCGCAAACGACACCGACGTGATCCTGATGCGGCAGGATCCGCCGTTCGACATGGGCTATATCACCGCCTGTCACCTGCTGGAGGAAGTGTCCGGCGAGACGCTGGTGCTGAACGACCCGGCAGGCGTACGCTCGAGCCCCGAGAAGATTTTCCCCTTGATGTTCGCGGACATCATGCCGCCGACACTGGTGACCCGCGACCGGGCGGTGATCGACGCCTTCCGCGCCCGGCATCACGACATCATCGTCAAGCCCCTCTACGGGCATGGCGGGGCGGGTGTGTTCCGGCTGACGCAAGAGGATTCAAACCTCGATTCGTTGCTGGAACTCTTCCTCGGCCGCTCCGGCGAGCCGGTGATGGTGCAGGCGTTCCTGCCGGCGGTGGCAGACGGCGACAAGCGCATCATCCTCATCGACGGCGAGGCGGTCGGCGCGATCAACCGCAGACCGAAGGCCGGACAGGTGCGTTCGAACCTGGTGGTGGGGGGCACGGCCGAGGCGACCGAGCTTTCGGCCGCCGACAAGCAGATCTGCGCCCGCATCGGACCGGAACTGAAGCGGCGCGGGCTGGTCTTGACCGGCATCGACGTGATCGGCGGACGGCTGACGGAGGTTAATGTCACCTCCCCGACCGGTCTTCAGGCCCTCAAACGGTTATCCGGCATTGATGCGGCGGCAAAATTCTGGGACGTTGTGGAAACCAAGCTCGCAGCCCGTTCGCTGCAGCATCATGCCTGAGGAATTCGGATGAAACCGGTTGCTGCCCTTCTCCTTCTTTCGCTCGCCGGAACCGCCGCCTCCTGCACGGCCACGGCCTCCGGCGAGACCGCCGGAGGCCCCGCTGCGAAAGCGGCCACTGAGATCGCGGAGGTGCAAGGCACCCTCAACCTCAATATCGGCCGCAAGGCGGAAGAACCCGGCCGGATGATTGTCGGCTCCGGCGCCGGCACGGCGCAAGGCGGCCTGATCGTGGCACCGGGATCGACAGGCGCGAGCTTCGAGGATGTCCCGGACCTCGGCATCCAGTTGCAGGATGCGCCGGAAACGTCTGACGATCTCCTGGCACCGAAAGCGGCGCCGTCCGATGAAGACGATATCGTCCGCCTGCCGCAATAGCCTCCCGAAGGGATCAGCCCGCGAGGCCTTCCTTTTCCAGCCAGTCTGAACAGACCTTGACCGCCTGCGGCAGCAGGTCCGGACGCTCTATGTAATAATGATCGGCCCCCTGAATGTCATGATAGGACTTCCTGTCATGACTGACCGCCTCATACAGGCGGCGAGCATGGCTGGGGGTGCAGGCGAGATCCGCCGTATTGTTGATCACGATGACCGGACAGGAAATGCGCGAGGCATTGCCGAGGCCGTCCGCATTGGTGGTGTCGTAGCCCCATTGCGAAAGCCAGGAGCGCAGCGTGGTAAACCGGGCGAGACCGACCGGACCATCGTTCGCGATGCGCGGCTCACCGAGATAGCAGGTATAGGGGCGCCGGTCAGATGGCTCCTGCGCGGGGTCCGTCCAGCAGACGCTCGACATTGTTCCGTGCACGGTGAAGGCGCGTTCGGCGTTGTCCTCGCCCTTTCGGCGCAGCTCTTCCAGCGTGCCTTGCACCCAGGCCGTGATGCGGCGGTTGCGGGCGAGCTGGGCGGCGCGGAAACGGTCGACAAAATCTTCCGTATAAGGAGGCTGTGCAGGGCATGCGGGGTCATAGATGTTGAGGGCCGGGTCGCGGTCGAAGGGGCGCGTCTCGTCGGTGATTGACGGGTCCATCCATTCGGTCAGCGTGATGGCGCGGCTGACATGTGCGGCGAGCAGCATGATACCATCCGCAGGCGGCATGGCTTTTTTGGTCAGGTCGTAGGCGTCGCCTGCGGGCGTGTGGGTGAGGGTGGGGCGCTCGGCCTGGTCCTGGTAGAACAGCGACAGCGAGCCGCCGCCGGACCAGCCGCCGAGGATGATGCGCTTGTAGCCGAGGCGCGTGCGCGCATGCTCTGTACAGGCGCCGAAATCGGCGGCGCATTTCTCCATGATCAGCGCGGTATCGTTCCCCCTGTAGCGCGTGTTGGCATAGATGACGTGCTGACCCCCGCGGGCGAGGGCGGAGACGAGCGGCAGGAAAGCGCCGCCTCCGATGGGGTGGGAGAAGATGACGACGCTGTCGGCCTTCGTGCCGGCCGGATAGATGCGCATGCACTCGACGGCGATATTGTCCCCTGCCCCGCCATAGACATCCTTGAAGGCAGATGGGTCCTTGTGGATCACGAGATAGGGCTCCCGGACGATTTCCCCTGCGCCAGCCATCGACCTGCCTCCTTGCCCCTTTGGGTTATGGGGTGCACATTATGCGTCAGAACGGCCCTGTCCATGTGGCCGCAGGGTCAAGGGAGACAGACGTCATGATCAAGGCGAACGGCATTCACCATATTGCGATCATGGCAGCGGACATCCGCGAGCATATCGCGTTCTTTTCCGACGTTATGGGCTTCCAGCTCTCGGCCCTGTTCGATATGCACGGCGTGCCGGGCGGCGTGCATGCCTTCCTGCACATGGATGATCACTCCTACTTCTCGGTGGTGCAGCTTCCGGCGGTGAAGGATATCCCCATCCAGCTGGGCGTGACGCATGCCGGCACCGGGGCCGGGCCGTCTGCCCCCGGAACGATGCAGCACCTCGCCTTCCGGGTGGACACGCTTGACGACCTGCTGGCGATCCGTGACCGGATCCGCACCAAGGGCGTCAATGTCATCGGCCCGATGGACCATGCGATGTGCCACTCGATCTATTTTGCCGGGCCGGACAACATGACCCTCGAAGTGGCCTGCTCGACCGTGCCGATCGATCCGCGTGCCTGGATTGATCCGTCGGTGGTCGAGAAGGTCGGTATCACGCCGGCTGAGCTGGAAACTTTCAAGCATCCGGACACCTACGCAGGCGAAGGCGGCGCCGTGAAACAGCCGGCCTATGATCCGGCCAAGCCGCATCAGGCCTACCCGGAAGCGATGTACAAGGCGATGATCGCGGCCCCGGACGAGATGATCCTGAAGGCCACGAAGTTCGAGCCGCCGGTAAAGGTTACCGCCTGAGCTGCGCGCGGCGGCAAGCTGCGGACGTACACGAAGCGGTCGGATCTGGCCTGCAGCTTGCAGTATCCAGAGCTGGACAATCATGTCCGGGCTGGAGACTGCCTTGGCGACACGTGACGAAACCTCGCCCGCCCATGAAGCGCGCAAGCCGACTGATGCCGACCGGTTCGTTGGCCAGCGCCTGCGTCTGGGCCGGCGCGAGCTTGGCCTGACGCAGGAAGCGCTTGCTGCGCTCCTCGGCGTCACCTTCCAGCAGATCCAGAAATATGAAGCGGGCCACAGCCGGATGTCGGCGGGCCGCCTCCTCGAAATCGCGCAGGCGCTAAGCCGGCCAATCGGCTGGTTTTATGAGCCGTTCGAGATGACCGAAAACGCCGACGACGCGCGCGGACGCGTGCTGCAGGCGCATGATCTGAAGCGCGATGCGCGGCGGCTGGTCGAGGAAATCGGCGATATTGAAAGCCTGCAGGCCGCTGTGCGCGTGCTGGAAGCCCTTGCGCTGCGCGCGCGCTGAGGCGCGGCGTCAGTCTTTCCCTTTACCCAGAGCCTTGAGTTCGTAGAGCGCGGCGAGGGCCTCGCGCGGGCTGAGCGCGTCCGGATCGAGCGCATCCAGCGCGGCGAAGACGGCCTGCGCTTGCGTTGACGCCTCCGGGGTTTCATTTGACGGCGCCGCGGCAAACAGCGGCAGACTTTCAGCCGCCGAGGGGCCGGCTTCCAGCTGTTTCAGTATCTGCGCGGCGCGGCTGACTGCGCTGCGCGGCAGACCTGCGAGGCGGGCGACCTGCACGCCGTAGGAACGGTCTGCCGGACCGGGCTGAACCTCGTGCAGGAAGATCAGGTCCTGCTTCCATTCCCGCGCCTTGAGGCTGGCATTGGCCGCGCCCGGAAGCTCGGCCGCGAGCGCGGTGAGTTCATGATAGTGGGTGGCGAAGATGGCGCGGCAGCGGGTCTGCTCGTGCAGGTGTTCGACTGCCGCCCAGGCGATGGCGAGGCCGTCCCAGGTCGCCGTGCCGCGGCCGACTTCATCGAGGATGACGAAACTGTCGGGTGTTGCCTGATTGAGGATCGCGGCGGTCTCGACCATCTCGACCATGAAGGTCGAGCGCCCGCGCGCAAGATCATCAGAGGCACCAACCCGGGAGAAGACGCGGTCGGCAAGACCGAGGCGCATCGAGACGGCGGGTACGAAGCAGCCCGCCTGCGCGAGGATGACGGCCAGCGCCGACTGGCGCAGGTAGGTCGATTTGCCGGCCATGTTCGGGCCGGTGACCAGCAGGAAACGCGGCGCGACTTTGACGCCGGCGTCGAGGCTCAGATCGTTGGCGGTGAAACCTTTCCCTTCCCGGCGCAGGGCCGCTTCGACGACCGGATGGCGCAGGCCTTTTGCTTCAAACACCGGGGCGGTGTCGATGACAGGCCGCACCGCGCCTGTCTCATCGGCCCAGACGGCATTGGCGGCGGCGACGTCGATGGCTGCAATCGCGGCGGCGACGCGCGCCAGTGTTTCGCTTTCGGCAGACACGCGCGCGCAGAAGCCATCGAACAGCGCAATCTCGAGCGCCCTGGATTCCTCTTCGGCGCGGCTTATGCGGCCGGCGAGTTCAGCAAGTTCGGTGGTCGAGAAGCGCACGGCGCCGGCCATGGTCTGGCGGTGGATGAAATCGTTTGCCAGCGGCGGTTTCAGCATCGGGTCGGCAAGGCGCGCGGGCACTTCGATGAAGTAGCCAAGGACATTGTTGAATTTGATCTTCAGCGCATTGATACCGGCTGCATCCGCGTAGCGGCCTTGCATCTGCGCGATGACGCGGCGGCTGTCCTCGCGCAGACCGCGCACTTCGTCGAGAGCAACGCTCCAGCCGGGCGCGATGAAACCGCCGTCGCGGGCAAACATGGGCGGCGCGTCGTTCAGCGCGCGGCCAAGCTCGTCCGCAAGCGCGGCAATGCCTGGTGCTCCCGTAAGGCCGAGGACTTCTGCTGCTGCGGCGAGGCGGCCGGGAAGCGGCGCGCCGGAGGTGTTGAGCAGGCGAGCTGCCTGCAGGCCAGACGCCAGCGCACGGGCGAGTGCCTGCAGGTCGCGCGGACCGCCCCGGCCGAGGGCGAGACGCGCCGCGGCGCGTTCAAGATCCGGCGCAGCTTTGAGGGCGGCGCGCACATCGCCGAGTATGCGGCGCTCCCCGGCAAAGAAGCTGACCGCATCGAAGCGGGTTTCGATCTCACTGCGATCGCGCGAAGGACGGGCGAGTTGCGTAGCAAGCAGGCGCGCACCGGGCGCGGTGACCGTGCGGTCGATGGCGGCGAGCAGGGAGCCTTCGCGGCCGCGCGTGAAGGAGCGGTCGATCTCGAGGCTGGCGCGGGTGGCAGGGTCGATCAGCAGCGCGCCGCCCGGCTCGCCGCGTTTCGGGGCAGCAAGGCGGGCCGGGCGGCCAGCCTGCGTGAGTTTCACATAGTCGAGCAGCAGGCCGGCGGCGGCGAGTTCGGCTTTCGAGAAATCGCCGAGGGCGTCGAGCGCCGCGACGCCGAAGGCTTCCTTAAGGAGCGCTTCGCCGGATTTCGGTGTACCGGTGCGGGCCGGGCGTTCGGTGATCGGCGCGGTGGTCATTTCGCGCAGACCCGCGAGGGCGGGCCGGGCCTGGTCGGCGTCCGACACGACGAGTTCGCTGAGCGGCCAGGCGAGCAGCGCATCCCCGATTCGGGCAGGCTCAAGCGCCGTGAGTTCGAACAGGCCGGTAGAGACGTCGCAGACGGCGAGCGCGGCCTCGCCCTGCCCCGTGAAAGCCAGCGCCGCGAGGGCCTGGCCCTGCCGGGCGGGCAGCAGGGTTTCCTCTGTCAGCGTCCCTGGCGTGACGACGCGGACAATTTCGCGGCGCACGATGGATTTGGAACCGCGCTTCTTGGCCTCTGCCGGGCTTTCGGTCTGCTCGCACACCGCGACCCGGCAGCCGGCCCTGATCAGTCGGGCGAGATAGCCTTCGGCGGCGTGATAGGGCACGCCGGCCATCGGGATCGGCGCGCCGTCATGCGCGCCGCGCGAGGTAAGTGTGATGTCGAGGATACCGGCGGCGATCACCGCATCGCCGAAGAACAATTCATAAAAATCGCCCATCCGGAAGAACAGGAGCGCGTCAGGCTGCGATGCCTTGATCGACAGGTACTGCGCCATGAACGGCGTTGGCTCGGACGCAGCGGCGGCAGGCGGGGATTTGGAAGCGGTGTCCGGCATGGAGCGGCACGCTAGCCGTTGCGGGCCAGATTCGCAAAGCCGGAGGCAGCCAGCTGTGCGGATTTGACTGTTGGCAGGCGCACCGGCGCGGCCTAGACGGGGGAATAGCCCGTTCCAACTGATACAGAGCCCACATGACCACGCAGCGCCCGAGCTTCACGGACCAGGAAGCCCTCGATTTCCACTCGCACCCGACGGCGGGCAAGATATCGATGATCCCCACCAAACCGATGGGCACGCAGCGCGATCTGTCGCTGGCCTACAGCCCCGGCGTGGCCATCCCGGTTCTGGCAATCGCCCAGAACGAAGACCTGGCTTATGACTATACGTCCAAGGGCAACCTCGTAGCGGTGATCTCGAACGGTACGGCCATCCTCGGGCTCGGCAATCTCGGGCCGATGGCCTCAAAGCCGGTGATGGAAGGCAAGGCGGTGCTGTTCAAGCGCTTCGCCGACATCGACAGTTTCGATGTCGAAGTGAACACGTGCGACGCCGAGGACTTCATCCGAACCGTTCGCAATATCGGCGCGACCTGGGGCGGCATCAACCTCGAGGACATCTCGGCGCCGGATTGCTTCATCATCGAGAGCCGCCTGCGCGAAGAACTCGACATTCCGGTTTTCCACGACGACCAGCACGGCACGGCGATCATCGCTGCCGCCGGCCTGATCAATGCGTGCCACATCACGGGCCGCAAGCTTTCCGATGTGAAGGTTGCCGTCTCCGGCGCCGGCGCGGCCGGACTTTCGGTTGCCGGCCTGATCCGGCATCTCGGCGTGAAGGGTGGGAACATCCTCCTCTGCGATACCGCCGGCGTCATCTATGAAGGCCGCACGGAGAAGATGGACCAGTTCAAGTCTGCCTTCGCGGTGAAGACCAAGAAGCGCACGCTTGCGGACGCCATGGACGGCGCGGATGTTTTCCTCGGGCTTTCGGTCAAGGGCGCGGTGACCAAGGACATGGTGAAATCCATGGCCAAGAACCCGATCATCTTCGCGATGGCGAACCCGGATCCGGAAATCACGCCGGAAGACATCAAGTCTGTCCGCAGCGACGCGATCATCGCCACAGGGCGGTCGGATTATCCCAATCAGGTCAACAACGTTCTCGGTTTTCCTTACATCTTCCGGGGTGCTCTGGATGTCCGGGCACGCAGCATCAACGAGGAGATGAAGGTCGCCGCGGCGCGCGCCCTCGCCGAACTCGCGCGCGAAGACGTGCCGGACGAGGTGGCCGCTGCCTATCACGGCGCCCGCCCGACCTTCGGCCGCGAATACATCATCCCGACGCCGTTCGACCCACGCCTGATCAGCTTCGTGCCGCCGCTGGTGGCGCAGGCCGCGATGGATACCGGCGTAGCGCGCAAGCCGATCACCGACATGGATGCCTACCGCCAGAGCCTGGTGCGACGCGCCGATCCGTCTGCCGCTTTCCTGCAGGGCGTGCAGGCGAAGTGCCGGGATGTGCAGCGCCGCATCGTGTTTGCCGAAGGCGAAGAGCCGGCAGTGGTGCGCGCTGCCTGGAGTTTCAAGAACCAGGGCCTTGGCCATCCGATCCTGATCGGGCGCGAAGCGCAGGTCAAGGCGACGATGGAGCAGATGGGCGTGCCGGCCGGCTCGCTCGACATCATCAACGCGCGCCTGTCGGACAACAATCCCGCCTATGTCGACATGCTTTACCAGCGCCTCCAGCGCAAAGGTTTCCTGAAGCGCGACGTGCAGCGCCTCGTCAACCAGGACCGCAACGTGTTCGGCTGTTGCATGCTGAAGAACGGCGATGCGGATGGCATGGTCACCGGCGTGACGCGGGCCTATGACGCCGCCCTCAAGGATGCCCTTCTGGTGCTCGATCCGATCCCCGGACAGGCCGTGATCGGCATGTCGATGGTGATCAATATGGGCAAGACGATCTTCATTGCGGATACGAGCGTCAACGAGTTACCGGACGGTCAGACGCTGGCAAACATTGCGCTGGAAGCCGTGCGCGCCGTGCGCAGCGTTGGTTTCCAGCCGCGCGTGGCCTTCGTCTCCTACTCGACCTTCGGCAATCCGATGGGCGAGCGCGGCGACAAGGTGCGCGATGCGGTGTGTATCCTCGACCGCACGACAGGCATCGACTTCGAATACGAAGGCGACATGAACGCCGACGTGGCGCTCAATCCGAACCACCGCCTGCTTTACCCGTTCTCGCGCCTGACCGGGCCGGCGAACATCCTGGTGATGCCGGCGATCCACTCCGCGTCGATCGCGACCAACCTGCTTGAGCAGATGAGCCGCGCCACGATTATCGGACCGATGCTTCTGGGCCTTGAGAAGCCGGTGCAGATTGCCTCACTCGGTGCGACGGTCGGCGATATCGTGGACCTTGCCACGCTGGCTGCCTATGACATCGACCAGGTGCACAGCGCCTGAAAGATCAACCTGCAGCCAGGGCTTCGGCGGGTTTCGGTAAACGCAGCTGGCGTGCCCATTCGATTAGGGTGAGCGCCACCGCGATGCCGCCGAGCCAGAAAGTCAGTATAAAGACGCTGTAATATCCCTGGGTCTCGATCATCGCGCCGAGCCAGGGGCGGCCGAGCGTGCCGATCAGCATGGTGAGCGAGGCGAGCAGCGCATACTGCACAGCCGCAAAGCGCGGGTTCACCACCGACGTGAGGAAGGCGACCACCGCCACGCTGGCAAAACCGCCGGCAAGGTTTTCACCCGCAATCGCGATCATCAGGCGGGCCATGCGGTCACCCGCTTCGGCGCCCTGCCCTTCCGGCGAGACCTGCGCGGCCCATCCGGCGAAGGTGCGGAAGGGATCAGCAATACGCGTCCATTCGAGGAAGGCATCAATCCCCGCGCCGCCGCGTGACAGGTCTGCGAACAGCAGGTTGGTGGCCGCTGCCAGTACAGCGCCCATGACCAGCACCGGCATGCGGCCAATGAAACTGATCACAACCGCGCCGATCGCGGCCCCAGCCACGGTCATCAGTACACCGAAGAATTTCGAGGCAACCGCGACATCCGCCATCGTGTGGTGGAGCGCGCCGAACCGGTCGTCGAGGTAGAACGGATAGGCGAACGAGCCCCAGACGGAATCGGTGAACCGATAAGTCAGCGCCAGCAGGAGGACGAGCAGCGCGCCCCAGCCGAGGCGGCCGATCAGGTCCATCAGCGGATCGAAGATCGAGCGGAAGACGGCGCGGGTGATACGGGAGGCGGCTGGCTCATCCGACGCGCCATCGACGATTTCCGCCGGTTGCCGGCCATGGCGCAGCAGCAGGATGAGCGCTCCGGCGGCGGGCAGAAGCACGGTCAGGAAGACGATCCACGGACCCTGCTCCGCGACGAAGGCTCCGCCCTTCGGCGGCGGAACCTGCGTGAAGGAGGCAATGACAAACCCCGCAATCATAAGGAAGGCGGCGATCCAGCCGGCGGCAACCAGAAGTGTCGCAAAGGTGCGCTCGCGGGCGGGCAGGCCGGCCTGGAAAGTGAGGCGCGCGGTACCTGGGCCGGTCTCGATCGCAGGCTCCGGCGCCAGGAAGGTCCCGGCGATGGCGAGCAGCATCATCACCGCGATCATCACATAGACGACGACCCAGCCATAGACCCCGGCCAGCAGCAGCGCGAGGAAGCCAGTGATGAAGCCTGCGATCCGGTAGCCGAACTGGTAGAGCGCGGCCATCAGGTCCTTGTCTTCTTCGGAGCGCGCCACTTCTATGCGCCAAGCGTCGAGGACGATGTCATGCGTTGCCGAGAAGAGTGCTGCGAACAGAGCAATGACGGCCACCAGCGCGATGTTTACGCCGGGATCCGAAAAGGCGAGCAGGAAGAGCAGACCCGCGATCGGAAGCTGGAGACTGAGCAACCAGGTGCGGCGCGGGCCGAGGAACGGGAAAGGATGGTGCGCTGACTGGAAGGCCGGCGACCAGAGAAACTTGAAGGCATAGCCGATGGTGACAATCGACAGTACACCGATGGTCGAAGGCGAGACGCCTTCCGTGGTGAGCCAGGCGTTCAGTGTGCCGAGGACTGCGCCGTAAGGCAGGCCGGCGGCGAGGGCCAGCAGGAACATAGCCGCCATGCGCCGGTCGCGCATCGCCTTCAGTGCGCGGATGAAACGCGGCGGGGCCTTTTCGGGCGCTCCGGCAACTGCAGCGTCGGTCATGCGGCGCCTGTCAGGCGGCCGGCGCCGGCGGTCCACTGGAGCGCGAGCGAACGCAGGGCCTGCGCATCCAGGGGCTTGGCGGCAACTCCGCTGGCGCCGCAATCACGGGCGCGGCGTTCGATGTCTGGATTGATTTCGGCAGACACGGCAATGATCGGGGCGGTGAAACCCTCGGCCCGAAGGCGCCGCATTGCTTCGAAACCGTCCATGACCGGCATCCTCAAATCCATCAGTACAAGTTCCGGCGCCATCCGCGCCGCTGCGTCGAGCGCTTCGCTTCCGGTTGCCGCCACAGTTACGGTAAATCCGGCTGATTCCAAGGCGCGGCGTGCAATCAGCGCGTTTACGGGATTGTCATCCGCAATCAGCACCCGGCCAGCACCGGTTTCGGTTTCCGGCTCTTCCGCCACCAGCCGGCCGCTGCGTGCCAGCAGGATGCGTTCCGCAATCGACGACATGCGCAGTGGCCGCACCAGCCAGCCGCGGCAGCCGAGCTGCCGGAACCGGCCGATGGCGCCGCGGTCTTCGGGACGCAGCACAACGAGCGCAGGGGCCCTGCGCGCCAGCGCAGAGACCATGGCCTCGGGCAGATCTGCGCCCACCAGGATTACATCGATTCCGGCGGGCACGTGGCCGGTCGACAGGTCGATCTGGAAAGCCTCCGTTTCGAGGCCGGACATGGTGGCAGCGAGGGCGAGCGTGGTCGCCAGCGGCAGACCGGCAAGGCCGATACGCCCAGAGAGCCGGGCCGGGTCCTGAAGCGGCGGCGCATCCGCGAGGCGCAGGGGAACATCAACGGAAAAGGTTGCCCCTTCCCCGGGACACGAATCCACCCTGACCGAGCTATTCAGAAGGTCGGCCAGGCGCTTGACGATGGCGAGCCCGAGCCCGACCCCGCCATCGCGGTAGGCATCTCCGGTCGCCGACTGGCGGAAAGCTTCAAACAGACGCACCTGATCTTCCGCGGCAATGCCCGGGCCAGTATCGCGCACCCGCAAGGTGAGGCCGGATGCATGCGGCTCGACATCCACGAGAACGGCGCCGTGACGCGTGAACTTCAGCGCATTGCCGACGAGATTGAAGAGTATCTGGCGCACGCGGCCAGCATCGCCTTCGTAAATCGGAACTGGCCAATGGACGGCGCGGACGGCAAGGTCCAGCCCGGCCGCGTGGGCTCTCGGAGCAAGCAGTTCGGCAACTTCGCGGGCGAGTTGGAGGGGACAGAAGTTTACCTGCTCGAGTTCTACGGCCGACGCATCGAGCCGCGCATAGTCGAGCACGTTGTTCAAAAGATCGAGCAGCCGCCCGCCGGACAGACGGATTGTTTCGGCATATTCGCGCTGCGCGGGCGAAAGATCGGTTTCGAGCAGGAGCGAGACGGTGCCCAGGATGCCATTCAGAGGCGTGCGGATCTCATGGCTTGCGGTCGCCAGGAAGGCTTGCTCGGGCGATTCGGTCTTGGACAGGCTGGGCGGGGGCAATGTCATCGGCCGAGCCTAATGCGAATGACTGAGCAGAGCCTTAACCTGCAGGGCGCCAATGCACGCGTCAGTCCGCAGTCAGAGTGCCCGGGGTGTGCCATCCTTGAGCTTGCACTGAGCCCGGCTGCTGCACCTTAGCGGTTTCAGGTTGCCGGGAGATTTTCTTCCACTGCAGCCAATGCGTCGTGAAGCACATCAAGCCCGGCGCCCTTGCGGGGCGCCTGCTCCGAGAGGATGCGTCGCCACTGGCGCGCGCCGGGCTGACCTGCAAACAGGCCGAGCATGTGCCGCGTCATGGAATGCAGGCTTGCGCCTTCGGAGAGGCGCGCAGCGATGTAGGGCTCATAGGCGCGGATCGCTTCGGGAGCGGAGATTGACGTCGCGGCATCGAAAAGGCGCCTGTCGACTTCGCCGAGCAGACCGGGCGTCTGGTAGGCGGCCCTGCCCAGCATCACGCCGTCAAAAGTGCCAAGGAGCCCGGCGCACTGATCGAGCGTCGTGATGCCGCCATTGAGGATAAGGGTCAGATCGGGCCGCGCGCGCTTGAGCTCGCCAACCAGGGCATAGTCGAGTGGCGGTATCTCGCGGTTCTCTTTCGGACTGAGGCCCTTGAGCCAGGCAGCGCGCGCATGGACCGTGAACACAGAGCATCCCGCCGCTGACACTTTTTCGACGAAGGTAAACAAAGTTTCGCGTGCCGGCTGGTCGTCGATCGAAATCCTGCTCTTGACAGTGACCGGGATAGAGACTGCGCGGCGCATCTCGGCAACGCATTCCGCAACCAGGTCCGGCTCCGCCATCAGGCAGGCGCCGAACGCGCCGGACTGCACACGTTCCGACGGGCAGCCGCAATTGAGGTTCACTTCATCATAGCCGAAGCCATCCGCAATCCGCGCCGCTTCGGCTAGCTTTGCCGGATCGGACCCACCCACCTGAAGCACAACCGGATGCTCTTCGGGACCATAGCTGAGGAGACGCTCGCGCGGACCATAAAGGATCGCATCCGCCGTCACCATTTCGGTCCACAACAGCGCGCGCTTCGTCAACACCCGGTGGAAAGCCCGGCAATGGCGGTCAGTCCAGTCCATCATCGGCGCAATATTGAACCTATGTACTTGATATTTCATGTTTTTCAAAAATGTCATAGGCTTGGTCACATCAGGCAAATCGAGCCGGGCGTCCGCCGTGTCAGCAGGAAGCATAGTTTCGTCAGTCTGGTCCATATACATGTTGAAGACATGCACACGGTGCACAAGGCGCTGCTGCGCTCCAGGGAGGCGGCCTTGAACCGGCTTCGCGAAGATTTGCGTGATGTGCCGCTCAGCCAGCTGCCGCGGGAACAGCTCATCAAATACGGGCTCTCCCGCGCCAAGGAAGGCGCTGGAGCGTCAACGGTATCCATCGACATCTCATTCACCGGCACGCTGTTAATGCACGCGGCGGCCGTTCACGGAATGCATGTTCACATGGAAAAAGGCTCGCCTCGAGCGTGTCGCCCTGAACCGCCTCGGACTGGTTGGTGCGTCCAGCGAGGGCGGCCATCGCCCGAAGGAGAGCGAACTCAAGAAGCACTTCGAAAACGTCGATTGGAACCTGCGCTGCAGGGTCCCGATGACGCGCCTCATCAAGTTCGCAATAGCGACGGCGATGCGCATTGATGAGATTTTCCGGATCGCGCGGGAAAGACGGCAATGACCAACGCGTGCCGCCGCCGGATGTGACAGGCTATGACGCCCCCGCCCTGCTGCGGGAACAATGTGCGCTATTCCTGAACCCGCCGGAGTGCTTTTCCGCACAATACCAAAGCTGCACCAAATCTGCGGGGACGGCGTTTCAGAGGGCGTGCAAGGACCCCGCAATTCTCGATCTTCATTTCCAGGCGGGCGTCAGTCGCCTTCGGGCAGGGGCCCACGCCTCAGCCCCGGGGGTGACCTGACGCCATGGCGAACCGGATGCGCCGGAACGGAACAAGGACGCGCGCGCCGACCTTGGGAAGTTTGAGCCGGAGGGCGCCGCAGGATGCGTTTGTGAACAAGGGCTCGCTGGCACTGCCTGGGACGTCCCCGGTCAGGCTCCGGGCATGCCCCCGCCACCGGGCGTGACAAAGTCATTACCCATCGACTATGGGTTGGGTTAATGAGGCGGCGATGACAGATGTTTTCCTGAGTTTCCGGAAGGAGCGCCGGGCCCATGCCGAGCGGCTGGCAGCCACGCTTGAAGCGCATGGCTATGAGATAATTTGGGACCGTGAGCGTTCCGCCGCTCCCGGTCCGCTTGACCAGACCGAGACGAATCCGGAGCCCTCACCGATTGTCATCGTGCTCTGGTGTTCGGCGTCGGTTCACTCGAAGTCTGTTCGTTCTGAGGCCAGTCATGCCAAAAGCAGCGGGAAGCTGGTCGAGGTTTACCTGGAATGGGTTGAGCCGCCGCCTGGTTTCGAAACGGCGCAGGGTCTGCCCCTTAAAAACTGGAGCGGTGAGCCGGAGTCCGAGGGCATCTACAGCCTCCTTTATGCAATTGCCGAGCGCCTTGGAAACCGGCGCCGGTCCCCGAACGCCGTCCGCCTTCTCAGCCGCGCGCCGGCGCTGGCTCCCGTCTTGCCCCTGCAGGTAAATGAGCAGGAGCGCGCAGACCTGCAAACCGCGCCGGAGCTGGTCAACGGGCAAGGCCGGGCTTTGCAATCTGAGGCGCGCTGGGCACTGATCGAAAAGAGCCTGACTGTTCGCGATTACCAGGACTTCCTCGAAGCTTTCCCTCGCGCGCCCGAGGCATCCAACGCCCAGATCCACATCCGCCAGCTGGAAGACTGGTCGGGGGTCGATCACGCGTCGCCGCACGAGATCTCCGTGTTTCTGGACGACCCCTCGAGAGGGGCAGGCCTGTTTGCACATCTCGGCAGCCACGCCCGCAGCGTATTGCGCCGCAGCGGGATCGCCCGGCTGACGCTTGCGCAGGAACTCGCGGATGATGAACAGGCAAGAGCTGAGGCCGAAGACCGCGCACTGAAGGCGCTGGAGGCGCGGCTGGGCCGAGAGGGGATGCGCGCTGTCCTGGCCGCGATGGCCGGAAAGCCGGCAGCCGAACGGGTGTTCCCTGTTCGTCTTCCGGCGGTTGCCCTCTGGCCAAAACCGCGAATGGTCGTCATCCCGCCCGGGCGTTTACTGATGGGGGCGCCAACCGCTGAGCCCGGGGCCGCCGAGGCGGAATTTCCTCAACACGAGGTCGTCATCAGTTACGCCTTTGCCCTTGGCCAGCATACGGTGACCTTCGCCGAATGGGACGCAGCCCGGGATTCCGGAGCCGCGCTCCCGAACCTGGCGGACAATGGCTGGGGCCGGAACCGGCGCCCGGTGATCAACGTCTCCTGGGAAGGTGCGACCGCCTATATTGCCTGGCTGAACGAGCGTTTCGGTCTGTCCGGCAAACGCGATGCATTTCGCCTGCCCTCAGAAGCCGAATGGGAATATGCCTGCCGGGCCGGGACGGTGACAGCCTTCCATTTCGGCGAGACGATTTCGGCGAAGCAGGCAAACTATAATGCTCACCAGGCATATGGCGACGGCCATAAGGGCGTCTATCATGAGAAAACCATGCCGGTTGGTTCTTACCCGGCGAATGAGTTTGGCCTGCACGACATGCACGGCAATGTCTGGGAATGGTGCGCAGATCCCTGGCACTATAATTATTCTGGCGCGCCGAACGACGGATCGGCCTGGGAGGGGGATCACTCGCCCCGTGTCCTTCGCGGCGGTTCGTGGGTCAACAATCCGGTAAACCTGCGCTCAGCCGCCCGAACCCGGGTCACTACCTCAAGCCAGGGCATCATCAACGGGTTCCGCCTGGCGCGCACGGTTTAGCCTGCGCCTGCCCTGTCGGCGAGGCGCTGCCGGGCAGGCAGCCTCTGAACTGAGACGCGGCCTTGCGTGCGCCAACATGGGAAAGGGGCGCGGGCCGGACCAGGCCGAACGGCCCCGCTGATGACGCGCGCCACCCGGGGCGCTGATCCAGACCGGGGAGGACGACCTGCGCCTGGCTGACCTTTGCAGGATCGCCCGGGCGCGGTGCCTGACCGGCGCGGCTATCTGCCGGAAAATCCGAGCAGACGTCTGCGCAGGCGCCCTACCCTTCCGGCAAAACCTCGTCGAGGCGTTCCTGTGAGTGAAAAACCCGCTTCAGCGCTTCGCGCGCCGCATCCAGTTCGGACCGCCTGACAAGCAGCGCCGCATTTCGTGCGTCAATGTCGCGGATCACCCTGTCGACATGCCCGTGCGCCTGGGCCAGGAAATAGGCTTCTATGCCCGCCTTGCCTTCATCGAGCGCCTTGAGACCGGCTATGAGGTCATTGATGGCCGCCTCGATACCCTCCACATCCAGCTGCAGTGCCCGCACCTTCTGTTCAGCGCTTTGACGCTTCAGCGCCACGATCTTGCGGAGAGCATCTTTCCTGACCGCCATAATCTATCCCTGCGGCTGGCTCTTGAGACGGTCGATGAACTGGATCGCCGCGGCAACGGCAGCAAAATGCTCGGGACGTATCTCTTCGTCGATATCAACCAGGTTGTAGATCGAGCGGGCAGCCGGCGGATCGCGGTAAATGGGGATCTTGTTCTCGGCCGCTATCTCGCGGATCCTGGCTGCAATTTCGTCGACGCCCTTTGCAACACAAACCGGCGCTTTCTGGCTCTCGGGATCCCATTTCAGCGCCACGGCGTAGTGGGTGGGGTTGACCATGATGACCGTTGCCGTCTTCACGTTCTGCATCATCTGGCCTTTCGAGATTTTTGACGCCTTCTCGCGGCGCCTCATCTTCATCTCCGGATCGCCTTCGCTTTGCTTCATCTCCTTCTTCATGTCCTCACGCGACATCTTCAGCTTGTTGAGATGTAACTGGCGCGTAAGCGGCAGGTCGATCACAGCGAGCGCGACCTGAAAGGCAAGGAAATACAGGATCAGCCGAAGGGTCTGGTCGAATGTGAACTGGTAGACGTCCTCCATCTGCATCTGGGCGCTGGCGTAATAGTCCTCCATGAACTGGACGAGGAACACGATGCCGATCACCACGGCAAAGAGCAGTTTTAAGGTGTCCTTCAGAAAATCGAGCAGTCCGCTGGTCCCATAGCGCTTCTTGATGTTCTCAAAGGGTGAGATCTTCTTGATGTCGAGCTCAATCTTCTTCAGCGAAAAGACGATGGCCTGCTGAACGGTGAGCGAAACAAGCACGATTACCGCAGGCACCAGAAAGATCGGCAGCAGATGAAGCGTGACACTCGCGATCCAGCCCCAGGCCGCGCCGCCACCTCCGCTGAAGATGTCACGGGCGAAAGAGTCGCCGTGATAGAGCATTGAGGAAAAATCCTCGAAGAGCGTCTGTCCTACGACCGCATTCAGGATAAAAGCCGCTGCCACGATGCCAATAATCACCGCAAGGGCGTTGGCCTCCTTGGACTGGGGAACGTTGCCCTCCTCGCGCGCCTGTCGCAGGCGCTCCTCGGTGGCATCAAATTCCTTTTCGGCGCTGTCGTCCTGTTCGGCCATCTTTTATCTCAGATCCACCAGACGACCTGCATGGCACGGTCTTTCCAGGCAAGCAGGATGCCGGCGATCGACAGGGCAAGCATCATCGTGCCAGCACCCACCATGAACGGGGCGCCGACAAAGGCCACCATCAGGGAGGGCAAAGCCTTGTTGATGAAGCCAAGACAGATATTGTAAAGCAGGTTGACGGCGACGAACGGCCAGGCCAGCAACAGGGCAAATCCAAATGCGGCATAAAAGCTCTGTGCCACCATCGGCCCGCTCAGCAGGGTGAGCGCGCCCAGCGGAATGTCTGCATAGAGGCGCAGAAGTGAGACGATCACTTCGACATGGAAGTTAACCGACAGCAGCACCGCCGCGCCTGCGATTGAAAGCATGTTCGCCGTAAGGGTCTGCGCTTCGTGCTCCAGCGCCGGCGCCAGGAACTGAGCCAGTCCGATCGACTGAGCGATGACCGAGCCTGCGATCATCAGCATCCAGATTGTCAGGCGAAGCACAACACCGAGCCCGAAACCGATAAAGATTTCCATCATGAGCAGACTGAAAAGACCAGTGAGCTCTGTGGCAACAGGCGCCTCTATGAAACCAGATGTGGTCATAGCAAGGGCTACGCCTATCAACACAAACGCGCGGGCCCGTGTCGGTATGACCTGTTCGCCAATCCCTGGCAGAAAGAATATGACAAAGGACAGCCGCGCCACGACCATCATGAACAGCGCAATCCACGCCGTCAGGTCGTCCGGCAACGGAATACCAAGGTCCATCAGGCAACGCCGATAATATAGGGCTTGCTCTTTGCG
>NZ_JBBEBT010000367.1:0-9692 GCF_040882205.1 Hyphomonas sp. | reverse complement strand
CGGTTCACCTTTGGCATCGGCTTCGAGGTCGCGGGCGGAGAAGCCCGCATGCGGCGCGCCAAACCAGTGGCCGCCGCCGTCTTCGGCGTCCAGTCCGTTGAGCGGGGTCGTCTGGCCGTCCAGCGCCGGGCCGATACCGGTGGCGCGCAGCAGGCGCCAGCTTCCGCGCACGATCGCAAATGTCCGCGTATCTGTTGCATTTGAGCCAGATGCAGGCCGGCCATCGATCAGGGTGACGGCGAACCCTGCCTGCGCCGCCAGGATTGCCAATGAGGTGCCGACCGGGCCAGCGCCGACCACGGCAAGCTCGGTTCTGGGGGGAAGGCCGGATCCGGTTTCACGCATGTAAATGAGGTAGCGATGCTGCAGTGCGGCGTCCAGCTATGGCACCGAATTGGGCGTTTGGCCGCAAGCGTGCACAAGCTTTAACCAACGGGCACTCGAATCAGGTCTTGCCGACGCGCGCCGTGCGACTTTTTCGGGCAGCCGAAATCATATCGGCTCCGGAAGAGCTCCGGGGGGTCCCGGCTCTGCAGGACTGTAACAGACAGAAGGAGGGGCCAATGGGCCAATTGACTGGACGATGGATGCGAGGGGCCATGCTTGCCCCGGTATTACTGCTCACGGCAGGCTTGGCCTGGGCACAGGAAGAGGCCCCCTTGAGCCTCGAGGAGCGGCTCGCCGCACTTGAAACGGCGACTTTGGTCCCCGCCTATGTCGACAACAGCTACCTGTTCCTGATCGGCGGCCTCGTCGTCATGTTCATGGCGGCCGGGTTCTGCATGCTCGAAGCCGGTCTCGTGCGGTCCAAGAACGCCGCCATGCAGTCTATGAAGAACGTCCTCCTGTTCTCGATTGCAGGCCTGATGTTCTGGCTGACGGGCTACAACCTCGCCTATCCGGGCGATGCCACCATTTTTAACGGGATGCTCCCGACCAATCTCGCCATCTGGGAACCGGCGCCCCTCGAAGAGGCCAATGGCGGATACTCATCCAGCTCCGACTGGTTCTTCCAGATGGTGTTCGTGGCCACCGCCGCGTCGATCGTCTCGGGCACCGTCGCCGAGCGCATCAAGCTCATCCCGTTCCTTCTGTTCACCGTTGTCCTTACGGCGCTGATCTATCCGGTCGTCGTTTCCTGGGAATGGGGCGGCGGGTATCTCGACACGGTCTGGAGCTTCTCCGACTTTGCGGGCTCTACACTCGTCCACTCGGTCGGCGGCTGGGCGGCGCTCACCGGCGCCATTATCATCGGCGCCCGCCGGGGCAAGTATACCGGCGGTCACGTCAACCCGATGCCAGGCTCGAACATCCCGCTGGCGGCGCTTGGCACGCTCATCCTCTGGCTTGGCTGGTTCGGCTTCAACGGCGCCTCGCAGCTCGCGGCCGGCACGATCACCGACATCAACTCCGTGTCGAAGATCTTCGCCAACACCAACATGGCCGCAGTCGGCGGCTGCCTCGCGGCGGCCATCACCACCGCCATCCTCTACAAGGGCAAGATCGACGCAACGATGGTCTTCAACGGCGTCATCGGCGGTCTCGTGTCGATCACCGCTGAACCGCTTGCCCCGACAATGGCCCAGTCGGTCCTGATCGGCGGCGTCGGCGGCGTCCTCGTCGTCCTCGCCGTGCCGCTGCTCGACAAGCTGAAGATCGACGATGTCGTCGGCGCCATCCCGGCCCACCTTGTGTGCGGTATCTGGGGCACGATGATCGTGCCGTTCACGAACAGCGGGGCGAGCTATGCCGGCCAGGGTGTCGGCGTCGCGCTTACCGGCGTGTTCGTAGTGGTCGCCTCGGCCATCGTCTGGTTCGCCCTCAAGTTCACGATCGGCGTACGCGCCAGTGAAGAGGAAGAGCAGATGGGTCTCGACCGGACGGAAGTGGGTCTGGAAGCCTATCCGGAGTTCTCCAGCCGCTGATCCGGCCAATTATCTGAACGGGGGCGCCCCGGTGGAGAAATCTGCCGGGGCGCCCTGCTTTTTGCTTTCATAAAATTAAGCACTGCCGATTCCCGCAGAATCAGGCCTTCCGCCCAGAAAAACTGCGAATTCCACAGGTTCTGTTTGCGCCATGTTAAGGCTAACGGGCGAAACCTTACGCTCCGTCTTTCGCCAAACCCGGAGCGCTTCCCGTTATGAAAGATTTCGCCATCCGAGAAGATGAGGCGCTGCGCACAGTGAGCGATCCGGTCTGGCGGATCCTCACGGGCGCTGCCGCATTCGGGGCAGGGGTCTTTGTCTGTGGCAGTGTCGGCTCCTATGTGCCGTCCGACCCGAGCTGGAACGCCGCCACCGATGTCAGCGTGCAGAACCTGTTTGGCACCACCGGCGCCGTGTTTGCCGATGTCGCCCGCCAGGTCTTCGGCTGGTCCGGCTGGATCGCCGGCCTGGCCCTGATGATCGGCGGCGCCATGCGCGCCGTGCTCGTCGGCAAGCCGCGCGTCCGCCGCTGGGTTTATGGCGCCATCGCCGTGCCACTGTCGGCCGCAGCCTTCGCCGCCTGGCCCGTGCCCGAAACCTGGCCGCTCAGCGCCGGCCTCGGCGGCATGTTCGGCGACGGCGTGTTCAATCTAACCGTGCTGCCTTTCCGCGCCCTGATGTTGCCGGCGCCCGAAAGCTGGGCTGCCTTCCTGCTCGGCGGCGTCGCCCTCTGGGCCGGCCTCTCTGCTCTCGGCTTCCAGCGCCGCGACGCACAGCTCCTCCAGGAAACCGCCGCCCGCTCCGGCAAGACGGCCGTGGTCGGCGCCGCCGGCCTCGGCGGCTTCCTCATCCGCATCGGCCATTCGCTCGCCGACCGCAAACCCCTCCGAATGGACGAGCCGGTCTCCAATGCCCGTACCCTGATCATCAAGCATGACGACGATTACGTCCCGTCCTCGCGCTACCTGCCGTCCGATGACGAGGATGAAGACGACAGCCGCTACGTCAATGCTGCCTGGGACGAGGACGAAGACGTCGAGGAAGCTGAAGCCGCCCCGCCACCGCCAGGCCTGCGTTTTGCCGTCCCGCGCCCGGCGCCGAAAGCCACCAATGGCCCGAAGGTCGCCGCGCCGACCCGCCGCCGCACCTCGACACGCCTGCCATCGCTTGACCTCCTCCAGGTTCCCGAAGAGCGCCGCGAAACCTTTGACGAGGACGCGCTCCTCGCGAAAGCCGAGCGCCTCTCCTCGGTGCTGAAAGAGTTCGGCATCCAGGGCCGCATCAAGGAAGTGCGCCCCGGCCCGGTCATCACCCTGTTCGAGATGGAGCCGGCTCCCGGCGTCAAATCCTCGCGCGTCATCACGCTCGCCGACGACATCGCCCGCTCGATGAGCGCTGTCTCCGCGCGCGTCGCTGTCGTCCCCGGCAAGAACGCCATCGGTATCGAGCTGCCGAACGACGAGCGCGAGAAGGTTTTCCTGCGCTCCATCCTTCAGTCGGACGCCTATGTGAACTCGCGCGCTTCGCTGCCCGTCGCCCTCGGTGAAGACATCGGCGGCCAGCCCACCGTGGTCGACCTCGCCCGCATGCCGCACCTGCTCGTCGCCGGTACGACCGGTTCGGGTAAATCGGTTGGCGTCAATGCGATGATCCTGTCGCTGCTCTATCGCCACACGCCGCAACAGGTCCGCCTGATCCTGATCGACCCGAAGAAGCTCGAATTCACCGTCTATGAAGGCATCCCGCACCTCCTGGCCCCAGTCATCACCAAGGCGCCGGAAGCCGTCAACGCGCTCAAATGGGCCGTGCGCGAAATGGAAAACCGCTACGAACTGATGTCGAAGGCAGGCGTGCGCAATCTCGCTGGCTTCAACGAGAAAGCCTCGAAATACCGCGCCGCCGGCGAGCCGCTGGTGCGCAAGGTCCAGACCGGTCTCGACGAACGCGGCAAGCCGATGTTCGAAACCGAGATGCTGCCTATCGACCATATCCCGCAGATCGTTGTCGTGATCGACGAGATGTCGGACCTGATGGTCGTCGCCGGCAAGGAAATCGAGGGCTGCCTGTTGCGCCTCGCCCAGATGGCCCGCGCTGCCGGCATCCACCTGATCACTGCCACGCAGCGTCCATCCGTGGACGTCATCACTGGCACGATCAAGGCGAACTTCCCAACCCGCATCTCCTACATGGTCACCAACAAGGTCGACAGCCGCACCATCCTCAACGAGCAGGGCGCCGAACAACTGCTTGGCAACGGCGACCTTCTCCACCAGGAACCCGGCAAGAAAACCCAGCGCCTCCACGGCCCCTTCGTGTCCGACGAGGAAGTCTGCTCGGTCGCCGACTGGCTGCGCGAGCAGGGTGAGCCGGACTATGTCATGGACATCGTCGAGGCCAAGGAAGACGGCTCCTCCGGCTCCCCGGTCATGGACGCCATGCTCGGCATGAGTGACGGCGGCGGCGACGATGACGACGCGCTCTTCTCCGAAGCCGTCTCGGTCGTCATCCGCGACCAGCGCGCCTCCACCTCCTATCTCCAGCGCCGCCTCAAGGTCGGCTACAACAAGGCCGCCGGTCTGATTGACCGCCTCGAGGAAGAGGGTGTCGTCTCGGCCCCCAACCACGCCGGTAAACGCGAAGTCCTCACCAAGGCGAAGGCTGCTTAGCGCAGGCACGCTTTACAGACTTTGGTGGGAAACAAAGGCAAAGGCCCCTGACCTCCCGTAGATGGAGGCAGGGGCCTGATCGTCTTTGGGCCGGTGCGCCGCGAAGCGCTGACCGCTTGTCGCTGCTGCCTGGCGCGCAAGTGTCCAGAATGCAGCCGCGTGCAAATGGCGCAAAGCGCAGTGCCGAAAGAGACCTGCTGTTGACCTGCTGGCGAACTGGTCGCTTGCGGTGCCTTGAGCCTTTTTTTCGCCGCGGCGTTTGACTCAACCAGGCTTTTTTGTTGCTTGATTGCGATCATATGGGGCGCGAAATGACACGATTGTTTGGAATGGCGTCAGCTGCCGGGTCGGCCGCGCTGCTGATGTTTTTAGCTTGTATTGGCGCGGAGGCGCAAACCACCGGGCAGGCCGTCTATGATCAGGCCATCCCCGCGCTCAAGGACATTGTCGGACATGCTTCAGGTGAAGCCATCACGTCACCGGACGAGATCCTTGCCTATTTCGAAGCGCTCGCCCTGGCTGCGCCGGATCGGATACGGATCGAAAACTATGCAGAATCCTGGGAAGGGAGGCCTCTGTTTTACGCGGTTATCTCAGCGCCCGGGACACTCGGACGTCTCGACGCGGTCAAGACTGATATGGCGCGCCTTGGCTCAGGCGCGCCGCTTTCAGACGCCGAGCGCAATGAACTTGTCGAGCGAACACCCGCAATCGTCTGGATCGCGGGCGGTGTGCACGGCGATGAGATATCGCCGCCCGATAGCGCCGTTGCGCTCGCCTACCACCTGCTCGCGGCGAATGACGATCCGCTGGTGGCACAGATACTTGATAAAACCGTCGTCATCATAGACCCGCTGCAGAACCCCGATGGCAGAGCGCGTTTCATCCAGAGTTTCCGCTCGGCGCTTGGCCTGGAACCGCAGGCTGACCGGTTCTCGGCAGAGCACGATCAACCGTGGCCGGGCGGGCGAGTGAACCACTACCTGTTCGACCTGAACCGAGACTGGTTTGCAAGGACACAGCCCGAAACCCGCGGCAAGGTTGCAGCCGTTGTCGGCTGGCACCCTCTGGTCTTCGTGGACTCCCATGAAATGGGCGGCGACGAGAGCTATTACTTTCCGCCCGCCGCAGATCCATATAATCCGCTGATCACAGTCGAACAGAAGCAAAGCCAGGACAGGTTTGGACGAAATCGCGGCGCGTGGTTCGACCGTTTCGGAATTTCGTACTTCACCCGAGAAGTCTATGACGCATTCTACCCCGGGTACGGGGACATGTGGCCGACGCTAAACGGAGCCATAGCCCAGACCTTTGAGCAGGGATCTGCCCGCGGGCTCAAACTCACCAGGCGAAACGGCGACGAACTCACATTTTCGCAAAGCGTGTCCAACAACTTCATCGCCATGCTTGCTACGCTCGAGACCACTGCGGCCGAGGGCAAGCGACTGCTGGGGGATTATTCATCGTATCGGCGCCAGGCAGTTCTGGAGGGCGAGCTATCGCGAGAACGGTTTTATGTTTTTGATCTTTCGAAGCGGCGTTGGCAGGCAGAGGCGCTGGCGAGGAACCTCGCCGCCCAGAACATTATTGTTCGGCGATTGCCGCAAGGAAGCGAAGCGTGCGGCATAACTTTCGCGTCAGGGGCCCTTGTGATTGACAAGGCGCAACCGGCCGGGCGTCTCATCCGGGCGCTGCTTGAGGCGAACACGCCGCTGCCTGCCGACTTCATTGCCGAACAGGAATCTCGCCGAGAGCGCGGCCAGCCTCACGAATTGTACGATGTCACAGCCTGGTCGCTGCCGATCATGAATGGGATAGTCTCATATTCCTGCAGGAGCGTTTTGCTGTCTGGAGCCGGGACCGTGAGCGCGAGCGCGCCGATCCCGGCATTTGGACAGCCTGCGGACGGATTCGGCTATGCCATCCCATGGAGCGACGCAGGTCAGGCCCGGTTGACGCTCGCGGCGCTGGCATCGGGCCTCAAGGCTAAAGCGACAGATAAGGCTTTCCTGTCCAATGACAGAAGCTTCCCGGCGGGAACGGCTGTTTTTCCCGTCGCCGGCAATCCTGCCGATCTGGGCGAGCGCCTGATGAAGCTCTCTCAGGCGATTGGCGCCGAATTCGTTCCGCTCAAAAATAGCTGGGTTGAGAGCGGCCCAAACTTTGGAAGCGGGTCATTTGCCAGCATAACGCTTCCCCGTGTTGCATTGGCCTGGGATGAAGGCACGAGTGCGACATCTGCCGGTGCAACGCGATTTGTCATTGAGCGCAGCCTGGGTGTTCCCGTTTCGCCCATCCGCGTGCGCACGCTCGGTTCGGCAGATTTGTCGCTTTATGATGTGCTTATCATTCCCGAAACCACAGGCGCATTCAATCGGAACCTCGCAAGCGGCGGCGACAAACTGAAAGCATTTGTAGAACGGGGAGGGGTGCTAGTCGGGTTCGGGTCGGCAATCGACGTCCTTTCTGACAAGGATCTGGGCCTTCTGGACACTGTCCGCGAGGCAAGAGCCTCCGACGAAGAACGCAAGGACGAGACAGAACAGGATGCGCCGGTTGCGGGAACGCTAATAGCCGACGCGGCCGAGTACAGGAAAATGATCGAAGACCGGAAGGCCGACCCCGAGGCCGTTCCGGGCGTCATGGCGCTCGTCCTTGCAGATACAGATCATTGGCTCGCTGCGGGTTATGAAAGTGCTGCAGCACTCTATTCGGGCGATGCGATTTACCAGCCACTGAGTGAGGCGGATGGAACAAATGTCTTTCACTTTGCCGGTCCCGGAGAGTTACTCAAAAGCGGGTATCTCTGGGAACAGAATCGCCTTCAGCTTGCTTACAAGCCGTTTGTTATGGCGCAGCCCAAAGGCGACGGCATCGTCGTAGGCTTTACGCAAAGCCCTGTGACGCGGGCTTATCTCGGAGACCTGGAGCTGCTCGTTGCCAACGCCATCCTGTTCGGACCTTCAAGGGCAGAGGACGGTTCCGCTCGATAGCCCTCTCCCCCAGGCGCTGGGGCCCTTGCGAGCCTGGCGCCATGCTCCGGGCCACTGCGCACGGGCAGCGCTGTTTTAGCGGCTTGAGCCAAGCTTCCGAGGCCACGATCCGTCTCAGCCCATCGGATACAGGATATCTTTCGACACCTGGTCGCAGGCCTTCAGCACATCGGGTGAAAGTTCAAGGTCAATTGCCGCGAGAATGTCCGCCAACTGATCGTACCTTGAAACGCCGACAATCGTCGAAGCCACGAAGTCATGCTGCTTCGACCAGGCCGTCGCCAGCGTCACTACGCTGATGCCGGCGTCCGCCGCGATCTTCATGTAGCGCTCCGTCGCCGCCAGCGATTTTTCGTTGACGAAGCGTTTCGCCATCGCCGCCTGCCGGCCGCCAAGCTTCAGGTAGGAGGAGAACCGCGCGCCTTCCGGGGTCGCGCCGGCCTGGTACTTGCCGGAGAGCACACCGCCGCCGATGGGCGAGTAAGGGATCAGGCTGACGCCCTCTTCCTTGCACACCTTGGAGAGCGCATCCTCGAACCGGCGGTTATTCAGCGAGAAATTGTTCTGGATTGTCTGGTATCGCACCGTGCCGAGCCGTTCCGAGGTGGCGATCGATTTCATCAGCCCCCAGGCGTCTTCGTTCGAACAGCCCACAATCCGGACAACCCCCTCGCGCGCAAGTTCGTCCAGCGTGTCCATCGTCTCGTCATAGGCCGTGCCATGGTCCGGCCAATGCGTCTGGTAGAGATCAATGTAATCGGTCTGCAGGCGGTCAAGGCTCGCCTCTACCGCGCGGCGGATATTGTGCCGGTCGAGCGCCGTCATCCCGGCGCGCTGCGATCCCTTGATCCAGCCATGCGAGGGCCCGCACACCTTGGTGGCGAGGATGATCGAGTCGCGGTCCTTGGTCTGCAGCCAGCGCCCGAAGATTTCCTCCGTCCGCCCGGCCCATTTTGCGTCCGGCGGCACGGGGTAGTTTTCGGCTGTGTCATAGAAATTGATGCCCGCCTCATAGCTCGCGTCGAGGATGCGGAAGGCCTCGGCCTCGTCGGTCTGCGCGCCGAAGGTCATCGTGCCCATACAGATGTCCGACACAAAGATGGGGCTCTTGCCCAGGCGGCGGTGTTTCATTCTCGGGATCCCTCAGGTTTCGGCGCCGGTTTAGCGCGCCCCCGCGCATTATGCCATCTGCCGCGTCTATGCCGCCCCCAGCTTTACCGGGCGCCCCCGCGCAGCCGGAATTTCGCCCGGCGTGGCATTGATGCCACATGTCAGGATTATCTCGGCTGGCGGAGTTTTGGAGCCCCATTGCCCAAATTTTGGGTTTTCCGCCTGTGTTCTGTGCAGTTTTGAGTTGTTTTGCACCTCGGGCCGCGGTGGAGGCGGGGCGCGCGGTGGACGCGCCCGATCAACGGGCACCTATTGAGCGTTGAACAACTTCAGGCTTGTATGGCTTACGTAAAGGCAACCCGCGGGGCGCGGGGTCGATGGGAGGAAATAATGAATATGAAACCGAAAAAATCAGCGTCGTCTGTGAAACAGTTCCTGACTTACACAGCCAGTCTCGGCGCCATGCTCGCTTTGGGCGGCGGCCTTCCGGCGCTCGCGCAGGAAGATGATCCGGCCGCAACGGTTGCGGCGCCAGAAGCCGACAGTGAGGCGCGCCAGGAAACCGTCACGGTCACCGGCAGCAGGATCCCGGCCGATCCGAACCTTACGTCCTCGGTCCCGGTCCAGTCGCTCGGCGAAGCCGACATCCGGCTCTCGGGCGAACTCAACCTCGCGGATATCGTCAACGATATTCCTGCGCTCGTTTCTTCGCTGACGTCTGAAAACTCGGCAACCGGCGCCAACGAACTCAATCTCCGGGGCCTTGGCGGCGAGCGCACCCTGACCCTCGTCAACGGCCGCCGGCACGTCGCCGGTTTCCGCGGCACGCAGGCGGTCGATATCGGCTCTATCCCCCGCGCGCTGGTCGAGCGGGTCGAAGTGACGACCGGTGGCGGCTCGGCCGTGTACGGCGCCGACGCCGTGACAGGCGTTGTCAACTTCGTCCTAAAAGATGATTTCGAAGGTTTCCAGCTGGATGCCCGCGGCGGCGTGTCGGG
>NZ_JBBEBT010000366.1:0-9756 GCF_040882205.1 Hyphomonas sp. | reverse complement strand
CATCCCGGTAGCCAGAAAAGTCTGTACCCGCAGGACCTCCCAGGCGTCAGACAGCCTTGCGCCGACGAGTGTCAGCATCGCACGAAAGTTCAGCGGCGCGCAGATCAGCGTTGAGACGAGGTAGCCCAGCGCAGCTCCCTTCAAGCCCCACTGGACGCCGATCAGCAAACAGATGCAAAGCGTAACCAGCGTAACGAGCGACCACCTGTACATCACATCGACCCGGCCGATCGCCACGAAGACGCTTCCCTGCACGGTGAGCAGGCTTTGCAGCGCTCCGTGCACTGCGAGCACGGCCATCGGGAAGGCCGCCGGGGCGTACTGTTCACCGAACAGGACGGCTGTCAGCGGCACCGAAAGCGCCGCTATGCCGGCCATGGCAGGGAAGGTGAACAATGCAATGGTCCGGTAGGTTTTAAGCAGCCCAGCTTTGAGGCGTGCGGTATCGTCCTTGATCTGCCCCAAGGACGGCAACAATACCTGGATCAGGCCATTGGCAAAGATCTGGACGGGCATCGCCATGATCCGCCAGGCGATTGAGTAGTAACCAAGGACTGCTGTGCCGAGGAAACGGCCTATGATGATCATGTCGATGTTGCCGGAGAAGAACCAAAGAAAGCGCACATTGATCATACCCCAACTGACGCCAATGATTGATTTCAGCTCCGCGAAATCGAACTCGAACTTCAAAGGCGCTTTGGAAATCGTGCAGTAGACTGCAGCCTTGAGCGAGAACATCACAAGCTGCTGCACAACCAGCGACCAGGCACCCCAGCCCATAACGGCGCAGGCAAGAGCTGCGACGATGCCGGCAGTCACCGACGAGAACTCAACTGCAGCCAATGTGCGAAATTTCATGGCCCGAAGAAGCCAGGCGCCCGGCACGATCATTGCGCCGCCAAACAACAGCGTTATCGAGAGGACCTGAAGGATCAGCTCAGCGCGCGGTTCGTTGAAGATTGATGCTACGCCCGGGGCCGCAACAATCAGGATTACGGTCAGTAAGGAAGCGGCCCCAAGTCCGGTCCAGAACGCGGTTGACCAGAGTTTGTCTGTTGGCTCCTGCGCAACAACCAGCGCAGGTTGCATACCGAAGTCGCTGAATAACATCAGAAAGAACAGGAAGGGAGCGGCAATTTGAATCAGGCCAAAATCTTCCGGCGTCAGCAGACGGGTCAGCACCGGAAGGATCAGGATGGCCGAAGATATACGAGCCGCACTTGCAGCCATCGTCCAGATCGCCCCCTTGGCGACGTGCTGACCCATGGGGGCGACGCCCCCCGGGCCCGGCGTCGCTGCAGGCTGCGCGAAAGGCTGGTTATCCGTCATGGGGGCTCGTGGCGGGTGGACTGGTGAAAACGATGTATCGGCCGGGAATGGATTTCAGACGTTATAGGTTCAATTCGATGCAAGCGGCGGTCCAAACAGCACGCTGGCGTTCACATCCTTGACGCAGAGCGTCCCGGTCAGCGCCATCGATACCGAAAATTCACCCTGCAAGGCCTTGAGCTGATTGAGCAAACCGGCTTCGCCTGCGCCGGCGAGGGCGTAGACCCAAGGCCGTCCGATCATCGCCGCATCGGCGCCGAGGGCGACGGCCTTGAGGATGTCCTGGCCGGAGCGGACGCCGCCATCGACCAGCAGCCTCGTCTGGCCGGACACCTTTTCGGCGATCCGGGGCAGCATCGAAATCGTGGACGCGACCCCGTCGAGCTGGCGCCCGCCATGGTTGGAGACCACAATTCCGTCGGCGCCGGCTTTGACGGCTTCGACGCCATCTTCGGGGCTGAGGATACCTTTGATGACAAGCGGGCCGGACCATTGCGCGCGGATCCAGGCGAGGTCGGCCCAGCTGATCGAAGGGTCGATCGAGGCATTTGCCCAGGCTGAGAAGTCCGCAGGCGTGGCGGCGCCTTTGACATAAGGCGCAATGTTTCCAAGGACATGTGGCTTTCCGCCGAGGCCGACATCCAGCGCCCAGCCGGGATGCAGGGCGTAGGAAATAAGCCCGCGGCGAAGGCGCGCCCAGGCGTTGCCCCCGCCGCTCATCGTGTTGCGGACATCGCGGTAGCGGGTTCCGACGACGGGCAAGTCGACTGTCAGGACAAGGACGGATACGCCTGCAGCTTTGGCGCGCCCGATCAGGTCGGCGCAGGCGCCCCGGTCGCGGAGCATGTAGAGCTGGAACCAGAGGGGCCCCGAACCGGCCGCCGCCGTTTCCTCGACCGAGCAGACCGACAGGGTGGAGAGGCAGTAGGGCACGCCGAACGCCCCCGCCACCTTGCGCGCCGCGGCCTCGCCGCGCCGCGCCATCATGCCCGACAGTCCGACCGGGGAAAGGGCTAGGGGGAGTGTTAGCTCTGACCCAAACAGGGTCACTGCGGTGGACCGGGCCGAAACATCACGAAGTATTCGCTGGTGCAGCTCCAGGCGCTCGAAATCGCGCACATTGCGAGCCAGAGTGACCTCCGCATAGGCGCCGCCATCGAGATAATCGAACAGGAAGCGGGGCAGGCGGGCTTCTGCGAGCCGGCGGTAGTCTGCAACCGAGGCTGGGGCAAGATTTAATGTTGGCACGGTAAATGTGTCCCCGATCAGGTAGTTAAGCTTGAATCATGAAAAGAACGAAGCGTTTGCAGATATTACTGATAGGGACAGGCAAAAGTAGCATTCAGCCGCTTTTGTTAACGTTTATTCCGGGGGGCGATATTCAGTTTCCAATCTTTTCCAGTTAAAGGGAGGTAGCGTCAAAGTCCTGATTAATCGGGCCGATTGGGCTGGTATTGAACTTGCACGGGTCGCGAATAGACCCAGGCCATGTCGGCCGCGCAGAGAAACTGGGGAATGGTAAGATGTCCAAACTGAAACGAATGAGCCTTTTGAGCGTCGCCGCCTGCGCACTGATCGCACCGGTTGCCTTCGGGCAGGCCGACAATTTCTACAACCGCGACAAATATCAAGCCGTGCTGGATCGGCCGCAGCCCGAATACGATCCGGAGCCGATCCGGCTGGGCGCGTTCCTTGTCCGATCGCAGGCCGACCTGAGCCTGACCGCTACGGATAACGTGTATGCCAGCTCCACCTCAGGTGAATCGGACGTGATTGCCCGCGTCGGCGCCCGCGTTGCAGCAGACACCAACTGGAGCGTTCACGCCGTCGGCGGCGAAGTGACCGCCCATCGCAACGAATTCCTCGATCTCAGCGATGAATCGACGACCGACCTGACGGCCCGCCTTGGCGGACGCCTGGATGTAACCCGCGCCTTCTCGCTGGGCGCCAGTGTCTTTGCGGTCGACTCCGCCGAGCCGCGCTCCGACTTTGCCAACGATTTCGGCGCCGACGCTCCGGTCGGGTATACGCGCACAGGCGCCACGGTCGAAGCCAATTACGGCAACGACCGCGTCCGCTTCGAGAACAGGCTCGGTGTGACCGACGAGAATTTCAAGGATGCCCGCACGATCACCGGCGGGTTTAACATCGATCAGGACTTCCGAGACCGCTCGGTCACGAATGCCCGCTCGCGCCTGTCCTATGCCGTGACGCCGGACTTCGCTGTTTTCGCGCAAGGCACCTATACGGACAGCAACTACGACAACCTTCAGCTTGTCAGCGGTGCGCTACGCTCACGGGACTCCCAAGGCTATACCCTGGCCGGCGGTGCCAACTTCGAATTGACCTCGCTGATCCGCGGCGACATCGCCGTCGGTTACCTTGACGAGAAGAAAAACGATGCGTTCTTCGAAGACGTCAGCGGTCTGTCCGTAGACGGCCGTATGCAATGGTTCCCAACCCGCCTGACGACTGTCAGCCTCAGCGCTGGCCGCCGTATTGTGGATACCGGCGCCTTCGAATCGCCGAGCGCGGTGGAGACCGTCTTCGGCGCGCGTGTTGACCATGAGCTTCGCCGCAATATCATCCTTTCGGGCTATGGGACTGTGTTTGACTACGCTTATCAGGAAACCGACCGCGAGGATCAGATCCTCGAACTCGGCGCCATCGCGACCTACAGGATGAACAAGCGTGTCCACTGGGAAGCCTTCGTTCGCAACCGCGACCGCGATGTGTCGGGTAGCGCCGTGTTCGGTGACCCATCCTACGGCATCACCTCTGCCGGAATCGGCCTGCGGCTCTATCCGTAACGCTTACAGTATCCGGAGGCCGGCAAATGCGCCGGCCTCTGCCTTCCTTTCTCCGAGGCCCTGTTTTGACCAAGTCGTTTTCCATAGAATTGCCTTCCAACCTCAGCACCACTGGGGATGACCAGCTGGCGGGCCCGCCGCTCGACCTGAAGGCAATTGTTGGAATGGTGTATCGCCGTTTCTGGCTGATCCTCACAGGATTCGTGACGACTTTCAGCGTCATCGCCTTTATGACCTTTACCCAGACGCCCCTCTTCTCGGCGCAAACGGTGATCCAGCTCGACACTCAGGAACGCAACGTCATCGATCTCGGGGCGATCTTTTCCGGGCTCGGCGGCACAACCGCCGTGATTGACACCGAAGTGATGGTGCTCGAATCAAAATCGCTTCTCACCCGCGTCGCAGAAAAACAGAAGCTGGTAGAAGATCGGGAATTCAATCCGTGGCTCCGCCCGGAAAAGAAAGGTCTGCTGTCGCCGGTCAAAGGCCTTGTGCGCTCGGTCACGGGCCAGACAGACAAACCTGATCCTTTTGACGCCCTCCCGGCCGAAGAGAAACTTGCCATCCAGAAGGAGGTTGCTGTCGAGATCCTCAAAGCCAAGGTCCAGGCGGCGCGCATTGGAACGACTTATCTGATTACTATCAATGTGCTCAGCCAGTCCCCGGAGACGGCTGCACGCCTTGCCGATGAAGTTGCCGATCAGTACCGGGTCCAGCAACTGGAAGAAAAGTACGAAGCGACCCGCAAGGCAACCGAATGGCTCTCAGAGCGCGTGTCGGGATTGCGGGCAGAGGTCGAGGAGAAAGAACGACGCGTCGAAACTTACCGCGCCGAATCCGGTCTTCTGGCTGCGCAGGGCGCAACCCTAACCGAGCAACAGATTGCCTTTATGACGTCGCAGAGAGGCTCGCTTCAGGTAGATCTCGACCGCGCCCGCGCGCGCTCTGAAAGCCTCCGCCGCCAGATGGCAAGCGGCGCGGGCGCCGACGGGATCTCCGAAGTGCTCGACTCGCCGGTGATCTCCGACCTGAAAGCCCAGCGGGCAGGCATCAACCGGCGCGTTGCGGAACTGGAAACCAAGCTCGGCCCGCAGCACCCGGAACTCATCAGCGCCCGGAACGAAGCCGCCGACATCGATCGCCAGATCAATGCCGAGGTTGAGCGCATTGCGGGCAATATCGATAACGAACTGCGCGTCGCGCAATCGCAGATCAATTCGATCCAGGGCGAAATCGCGCGCTCGACCGGCCAGCTGCGCGGCAACAACCAGGCGCTTGTTCGCTTGAGAGAACTCGAGCGTGATGCGGATACCAGCCGTCAGCTGCTCGAAGAGTTTCTGACGCGCTCCAAACAGACCGGCGAGCAGGATGCCCTGATCACGGCCGATGCCAGTATCCTCTCGAAGGCTTCGGTGCCCGACGCGCCCGCCTCACCCAAGAAGGCGCTCAATCTGCTCATCGGCCTGATTCTGGGCGCTATCGTCGGGGGCGGTCTTGCCCTGCTCACCGAGATTTTTGACATGAAGGTCAGCTCGACCGAAGATGTTGAGCGCAAGCTCGGTGCTAACCCGATCGGTTCGGTTCCGTTGATCCGCACAGCGAGTTTCCTTGGTCTGTCGCAGACTAATCCTGCGGACTTCCTGGTCGAAAACCCGCTCTCGGCCTTCGCGGAGAGCATCCGCTACCTCCGCGCGGCCATCGCGTTCTCGGACCTCGACAGCGAGACCAAGACAGTCGCCGTTTGCTCGTCGCTTCCTGACGAAGGCAAGACCAGCCTGACGCTCGCCCTCGGGCGCATGTCGGCCATGTCGGGGTCGCGCACACTCGTCATCGACGGGGACTTCCGCCGCCGCCAGCTGACCGAAACCGCCGGTCTGAAACCGGATATCGGCTTCGTTGAGCACCTATTCGGCGCCGGCCAGCTTTCCGACGCGATCGTAAAGGATCGCAAGACGATGCTCGATATTCTGCCGCTCGCGCAGAATGGCCACACGCCGCATGACGTTTTCGGCACACGCGCCTTCGACGACCTGCTCGAGCGCCTGCGGTCAATGTACGACCTGATCCTGATAGATACCGGCCCGTTGCTGCTGATGGCGGAAGCCCGTGTCGTCGCCGGTAAGGTCGACAAGACGATCCTCGTCGTACGTTGGCGTCACTCCAGCCGTTCGGCTGCCCGTCAGTCACTCACGCTGCTGCGTAACTTCAAGGCGGACATCCTGGGCGTCACACTCAACATGGTCGATCTTAGCAGCAGCCGTCACCACCGCGATCCGGGTGCGACCTATAAGGCCTACCAGAAGTACTACCAGATGGAGGCAAAACCCTCGGTCTTCAGCTGGATGGGAATTGGCAAGGGCAAGCCGAATGGAAAAGCTCCGAAAGGATCTGTCGCCGTGCAGGTCCCGCCGTCGAAGGCGACCGGCCGGGAGTGAACCGGGCGAAAGGATTTCCGCAGGATAACGCGGCAGGAGAGGTTCTGCGGCAGGCGTTTCCAGAACGGAGATCTGCTGCATCTCGACCAGGCAGGATAGGACGTAAAGGATGATCCGGATCGCTTTCTTCGGTCATGATGCCGCGGACGCCGCCATACGACGCCGTGTCCGCGGATTTCTCGACGATGGGCTGAGCGTTACCGGCTTCATGATGCACCGACGCGACCCCGGGGCGATTGACTGGGAGAATATCGACCTCGGCGAAACGCGCGACGGCGCCTTCGCGCAGCGCATCGCCCGCGTCTTTACCGGCGCGCGCCTCGCTGCTGCAGCGCGCGACAAACTGGCAGCCGCCGACGTGATTTACGCCCGTAACCTCGACATGCTCGCTTGCGCCTTTCTGGCCAAGCGCCACGCGAAACTTGATACACCGGTCATCTACGAAAGTCTGGACGTTCACCGTCTGCTGACGCGGCCTGATGTCATCGGCGCCGCCATGCGCTGGTTGGAGCGCACGCTGCTGAAGCGTACGGCCGGCCTGGTCGTTTCGTCGCCAGGCTTCATTCGCAATCATTTCGAACGGTATTATCCGGGCAACTATCGCGCCTTCATCGTCGAGAACCGGCTGGCGCCTGGCGCTGATTATGGTGCGCGCGCGTGTGAGCGGAAGGCTGCTTTAGGTGACGCTACCCAGCCGCTCCGTCTCGGCTGGGTCGGCAACCTGCGCTGCAAGCGCTCGCTGGACCTGCTTTGTCAGTTGGCGGACCAGTTTCCGGACAGACTCGAGATTCACCTGCACGGCCAGCCGGCGCGCACCGAGGTGCCGGTGTTCGAACCGCAGATCGATGCGCGCCAGAACATGACCTTTCATGGCCGATACCGGTCTCCGGAAGACCTTGCCGGGATCTATAATGCGCTGGATGTGGTCTGGGCAGGCGACTTCATGGAGGCCGGGTACAATTCGGTCTGGCTCCTGCCGAACCGAATCTACGAGGGTGGTTATTTCTGTACCCCTTCGATTGCCCCGGCCGGGACAGAGACAGCCGCCTGGCTCGATGGTCATGCCTGCGGTCTTATTGTGGAAGAGCCGCTGGGGCGGACGCTGCCGGAGATCATTGCCTGGTTGATCGCTGACCGCACGCCCATTGCGGCGCATGCTTCTGCGCTGGGGCGGTTGCCAGACGAGACGTTCATCCAGCCGCCTGGATTCCTTGCTGGCATCATCCGCGAGATTCTCGGTCGGACGCACTGAGATTTTCCGAAGGGCGGAGCGCGCGCCGCCCGCCTTGGCACCGCTGCTTATTCGATCAAGCCGTGCAAGCGCATCGTCTCCGAGATCATGCTGGACCATACGGTATAGCCCGCTTCATTCAAATGCAGGCCGTCATTCGTGAAGGCCGGGTTCAGATTACCGGTCTCGTCGACCATGACTGCGTAGGTGTCGACAATGACGAAACCGGAGTCGGCGCTGCTTTCCTTCAGCAAAGCATTGACCGAGCGGACGCGATCGTTTGAGGCCGGCGCCCAGTTCTGCGGGAATACGGTCTGTACAAAGACTTTCGTATCTGGACTACTGGTCCGGATCAGCTTGGCCGCAGCTACAATATTGCAGGCGGTTTTTGACGGACTGTTCCGTGTCCAGAGATCGTTCGTGCCGATCAGGATGAAGACGGCTCTAGGGTAGCTTTCCGAAACTTCGCTTATACGGAAGAGGATACCGTCTGACGTGTCACCGCTGATGCCCCTGTTCTGCAGTTCTACGCTCCCGGGTGATGACACGCTCCAGTCGTTGAGTTCTATCAGGCTGTCACCCAGCATTACGAGCTGGCCTTGAGGGAGCGGAGTTTCGGCGAATTGCTTGATCCTCGCCCGGAAGTGCTTCGCAGCGTCGTTGCTGTGCGTCGGAACAACGAGACCCTTGCTCGAGGAGAAGCCCCGGATTTTGTCCGAGCATTCGGCGGGCGGCGCGGTGTCCCTGGGTGACCTGGACAAGTCGTTTGCCAAACCGCAGGCTGCGAGCAAGGCGCCAAGCGCCAATATTGCAGCAGCTGTCGCCGGCGCAAGGCCCTTTCTGAGGTGAACGGCGGCGTGAAGCCGCCGTTCGTTTGTTCCGGAATGCACGTCAGATTTCATCACCCGCTTCGTCAGTCCCGTGTTTCAATGAGGCGGGCTTGTCCCACTTTTTTCCGGGCTCCGAAATCGAAATAGGCAAAGGCCCCGAGATAGAATGCGGTGATGATCGTGCTGAACGCACCTGCCGGATAGGATTCCGTAAAGCAGGTAATCGTCACGATGAAGAAGAAGAGAAGGAAGGTTGAGTTTACGACCGATCCATCGCGCAGCCACAACTGGACAGTCCGAAGGCCGGCCCAGATGATCCCAAGGATGAAGCAAGCCAGGCCGACATAGCCGAGGTGGACCCTGACTTCCCAGAACGCGCTGTGGAACGAAATCTTGGCGCCCCGCGCGTGGTTCGCTTCGCTAAGTGTCTGCGCGAGTCCCGTGTTCGGGTGCCAAAAGCCATCAAGTCCAATGCCGAACCAAGGGTGCTGGGCGGAAACGTACTCGGCGGCTTCCCAGATTCCGGTCCGGCCGGTTAGGGTCGGGTCCTTGCCGACGAGCCCAAGGAAGTCTGCGATGAATGAATTCTGCGGCATCGACAGGATCAGTATCGCAACGGCCAGGGCAGCGACGACGATGGACGTCAACAAGGTCGAGCGCAGATGCGTGACCGTGGACACGCCCACCCAGAAAACCTTGACGGTCAGCAACACGAAGATGCCAAGCAATGACAGAACAAGCGATGTGGCGGAATCCGCCATAAACTGGATCAAGAAAGCCAGGGGAAAGGTCCCAACGCCGATCAGCCTGTAAGCTGTTTTTTCATGAGGGTTTAACGCGGTTGCGAGGCAAATCAGTGTGGCGAACATGAACTGGTAGGCCAGCAGGTTCTTTTGCGGTAGCGGACCCCCATACTGGAGTGTCGAAAAGTAGGGAATGCAGTAGAGGACCGCGCCGGCCGCTGCGAAGGTCAACACCCGGAGGATTTCTGTCGGGCGCAGGCGAATGGTCAGCGTGACCATGATCAGCGGGATCATCAATTGCAGGATTGAGCTGCGAAGCGCGTCCCCCGGATAGGGCGTCCAGAAAACGGAGAAGAGCGCCATCACAGGATAGGGCAG
>NZ_JBBEBT010000365.1:0-1616 GCF_040882205.1 Hyphomonas sp. | reverse complement strand
ACACCAGCTTCGCGCTCGCCGCGACCTCGACCGGCCGGCTCGCCTCGACCGACCCGAACCTGCAGAACATCCCGGTGCGCACCGAGGAGGGCCGCAAGATCCGCCGCGCCTTCGTGGCCGAGCAGGGCATGACCCTGCTCTCGGTCGATTACTCGCAGATCGAGCTCCGCCTCGCCGCCCACATGGCCGAGGTGCCGGCCTTGAAGGAGGCCTTCCGGGAAGGGCTGGACATCCACGCCATGACCGCGAGCCAGGTGTTCGGCGTGCCGGTCAAGGGCATGGACCCGATGGTCCGCCGGCGCGCGAAGGCGATCAATTTCGGCATCATCTACGGCATCAGCCCGTTCGGGCTTGGCGCCCAGCTTGGGATTCCCCAAGGCGAGGCGCGCGCCTATATTGAGGCTTATTTCAAGCGCTATCCCGGCATCCGCGACTATATGGAAAAGACCAAGCAGGGCGCGCGCGAGAAGGGCTACGTGACGACCCTCTTCGGCCGGCGCTGCCACGTGCCCGGCATCCTCGACAAGAATCCGGCGCGCCGCAATTTCATGGAGCGCGCGGCGATCAACGCGCCCTTGCAGGGCACCGCCGCCGACATCATCAAGCGCGCCATGATCCGCGTGGCGCCGGCGCTCGCCGCCGCTAGGCTCGGCGCGCGCATGCTGCTGCAGGTGCACGACGAGCTCCTCTTCGAGGTGCCGGTAAAGGAGATCGAGGCGACCGCCAAGCTCGTCAAGAAGCTGATGGAAGCGGCGCCCGGCCCGGCGCTCGAGCTATCGGTGCCGCTCGTCGCCGATACGGGCACCGGCGCCAACTGGGCGGACGCGCATTAGATTCGAGCAGGGTTGCGTTGTTAATCTTTATTAAGGAACCAATCGCTATAGTTCTGCATTTTCGTTATCAGATTCGCTAGAATTAGCTCGTTACCGTTTTCAAAATGCGGCCATTTTGGAAATAGGAAGGACAAATGATCCTCCGCTTCGGCTTCAAAAATTTTCTGTCCATGAGAAAGGCGCAGGAAATTTCTTTCATTCCGTCGGCCCTAACCGATGGCACGCGCGGATTGATTAATTGTGCGGCGGCCGGTGGATCTCTCCTCCCGGCGGCGGTTATCTACGGCGCGAACGCGTCGGGCAAGAGCAATGTAGTTAGAGCACTAAACTTCTTGCGCAGTGCCATTCTGCTTTCGCATTCCCGTGGTGATCAGGAGACACAGATACCAAGGGAACCATTTGCATTGGATGAGAAGAGTGCAAATTCTCCTACGCAGGTTGACGTCGATTTTGTTCTGAACGGAGGGCGTCAGCCACCCGGTCCACCACACACAACGGTTGGCCGACTAACGCTGTTCATTCGGCTAGCTGCTTTACAAGCCCAATAGCGCACTGATTGTAGAATTAGAGCGCTCTGCGGCAGCGCCCCGAGATCTTCGAGGTCTGGGGCGCTCCGTATGCCCATGCCAATGCGATCTCTGCCCGAGCGGCCCTGTTGTCTGACCAGTCCCGGGCGCTGCTAGACTGCACCACGAAACGGATCGCAACCGAGGGATGCCGCGTCACATGGACCGAGCCTCGCCGAAGCGCTGGCGATCGGAGCTGACCGCGGCCTATCTCGCT
>NZ_JBBEBT010000364.1:0-9838 GCF_040882205.1 Hyphomonas sp. | reverse complement strand
CCGTCCACCACGCCCGAGGAATTACCGGCATGGTGAACGTGGTTCACCTTGCCTTCGATCTGCGGGTACTTGCGGGTGACCATGTTGCCATAGGTGTTGCCCGTGTCGTCGACCGGGATGTCCATGTACATGTTGAACACGGTCTTCAGGCCGGCGAGGCTTTCCATCGTCGTGTTCGGACGCGGGAACTCTTCCTTGTCGAGCGCAAGTGTTCCGTCCACGTTGTAAACCGGCACGACCGACTTGTCGAAGCGGCCTTCGGCGATGGCGCGGGCGGCGCGTTGCTGGCTGACCACGGCGAGGCGGTCAACGGCTTCGCGGTCGATGCCTTCCAGCGTCGCGATGGCATCGGCGCAGACGCCTTGCTGCGATTGCGGATGCTTGGCGCGCAGGCGCAGGTTGCCCACGTCCATGGTGGGCGGGGATTTCGGATCGGCGGTCGAGGAAGTGTAGCTCATCATCTCGCAGCCGCCGGCGATGACGCAGTCTTCCATGCCGGACATGATCTGCGCCGCAGCGAGCGACACGGTGGTGATGCCAGAGCCGCAGAAACGGTCGAGCGTGACGCCCGAGGCCTTGATGTCGTAGCCGGCATCGAGGGCGGCCATGCGGCCCATGTCGGCGCCTTGCGCGCCGCGCTGGCTGGAGGTGCCCCAGATGATGTCGTCAACGGTGGCGGTGTCGAGCTTGTTGCGCTCGGCCAGCGCGCTCAGGACGGTCGCTGCGAGATGTTGGGGGTGCATGTGGGCGAGGGCGCCCTTGCCAACTTTGCCAATCCCGCGCGGGGTGCGGACGGCGTCAATGATATAGGCTTCGGCCATGATGAATCTCCCTTTGTGGACTGCCCTTTGGCTGGGGGCGTCGCAGATTTTTGCCTTACGCGAACGTAAGCGTAAGCGGAAGCCGTGACGCGGGGGCAGCCGCTGCGACACGCTCCCGGACGGCAGGGCCTGTCCGGGGCTGGCAAACTGTGAGATAGATTCCGCACGGGAGAGACGCGCATGGCGCAGATCCGCGGACCAATCTGGAAACTGGCGCTGGCGCTGGCGCTGTCTGCCCAGGCCATCATGGGCATGCCCGCCCTTGCGGCAGAGAGGCTCGTGATCCCGTTCCAGATCAGCGACCTCGAGCACATGCAGATTCCGCTCGAGATCAATGGAACGACGATCACCACCGGCGTGCTCGACACGGCTGCAACCTTCCCGATGATCGACGGGCGCATCGCCCTGCGCAGCGGCGTCATTGCCCCGGATGCCTCCACGCCGCGCGTCAGCATCCTCGGTGTGAATGGTGCGAAGGACTATTCCATCGTCCGGCTGGGAAGCGTCAAGGCCGGCAATGTGCGCCTCAACGCGGTCGAGGCCGCCTATAGCCGGGATCTCGACATTCCGGGCACGGCGGCCAACATCCTGCCAGCCTCCGCCTTTCCGGGCGACATCCTCGAGTTCGATTTCCGTACGCGGAAAATATCTGTCTATGACGGCAGGCCCGACAAGCCGGGGAATGCGCTCTACGACACAGTACCCTATGAACTCGACGGCGGGCTGATGTTCGTCAGCATCCGCATCAACGGTCGCAAGGGGCGCGCGCTGATCGATACCGGCTCGAACCTCACTTACGTCAATTCCGTTTTCGCCGACCTTTCCGGCCTCAAGACCAATCCCGAGAAGACGCAGCTGTTGCAGGGCGCAACCGGCGGCGATCAGTCAATGCGCGTCGCCCCTGCCCGCAGGGTGCGGCTCGGGGACTTCAACTTCGAGAATGCAGACCTTTTCGTGTCCGATCCCGAACTCTTCCGCTTGCTGGGTATCAGCGAGGAACCCGTGATGGTTATCGGCCTGGACCTGCTGTCCGAATTCCGGGTGCAGATCGACCGGCGCCGCAGCCGGATGGTACTCAGTCTTCCGGCGGCGCCTTTCCGGCAGGTCGGTATCGACCTGAACGCGCGTGACACGCGCCTGGGCGAATAGCCGGCCTGGCCAAACGCCCCATAAGCATGCGTCAGCACGAGGCTGATCGCATGCAGGCTGCGGTCGATCTCGTCGGGCGGGCCGGTGATGCCCTCATGGATGCGGTCATGGCCACAGCCGGTCGCCCGGCCGGAGCCGGGTTCGGTGAGATCGGCCAGCGGCTCGTCCACTCTGCCATAGCGCGGAAAGATCCGTTCCAGGACTTCTGCTGCTTCGGAAAGGCGCAATTCCTTCGCCAAGCGAACGATGTCGCGCTGACGGCGAACCTGCTCTACTGGACGGGCGCGTCGTTGATCGGCGCCTGGGTGCTCGCGGCCCGGCTCGGCACAGGCGCCGACTTTCTGACGATTGCGAAAGCCTTCTTCATCACGGCCGCTGCCTTCGGCGCGCTCAGCCTGTGGTTCTACACCACCCGCCGGGATCTGTCGGCCTTCGGAACAATTCCTGTAATGGGCGTAGTGGGCCTGGTGCTCGCCTCCCTGACCAACCTGATCTTTCAGTCCTCACTGCTCAGCTTCGCCATCTCGGTGATCGGCGTGGTTGTTTTCTCGGCGCTCACGGGCTTTGACACGCAGCGCCAGAAGCAGGGATACGATACCCTTGAAGGGGATGTGCGCTCGATGGCAGTGGCCACCAGCCTCGGCGCTCTCTCGCTCTGCCTGAATTTCGTCAACCTCTTCCAGTTCATCCTGTCCATCCTCTCGCCGCGTGAGGAATAGGCAACCGCTGGAGATAGAATGGCCGGCGGAGCAGCTTCATTGCGCCGCCGGCATTGTTTTGTGCTTCAGGAAACCAGGCAAAAAAATCCGCCGGCGGGGAGAGGGTTACCCGCCGGCGGTAAGTGGCGCTCGCCGGCTATCGCCGCCGTGCGGTCTGGAGAGGCGAGGCTGCAACCGCCGTCGCAGCTTGAAGAACACGCTGTCTCCGGGCGCGCCGGGCCGGCGTTGCGGCCTTGCGCGGCTTGTCTTGAAACAGCATGTCGAAGTCCGCAGGCCAAAGCATCTCAGATGCCCCGCAATCCGCTGGTGCGCCGTGCACGGACTTTCCGGCGCCTGCGCCAGTCCCGGCGCTCCGGCTGGCCGGGCCGCGCAGCGATGGGCGTTGCCTGCGCAGTCGCCGGAAGTTGGCCTTGTCCGGCTACACCGACATGGCCATTGGTATGGATATTGTAGCTCATGGTGGTCTCCTCATTGCGAACCGCTATCTGGTTCACGGGTGAAATGGGGCTTGTAAATTGATAGTTCCAATCTAACTATTCTTTATATTCGATAGCTAAAGGCTATGATATGAGACCGACCCTTCGCCAGATGCAGTACCTGGTCGCCATTGCCGATACCGGCAAGTTCGGCGATGCCGCCCGGCACGTGAATGTCAGTCAGCCAAGCCTGTCTGCGCAGATTGCAGAGATGGAAGTGAGCCTCGGCGTCCAGCTTGTCGAGCGCTCCCGTCGCGGCGCCATGCTCACCATTGCGGGCCAGGAGCTGGTGCGCCGTGCACGCAACATCCTGCGCGAGGTGGAAGACCTGAAGGCGGTTGCGCGCTTCGGCCGGGCCGAGCTTTCTGGCCGCCTGCGCCTCGGCGTCCTGCCGACCATCGGTCCCTATCTCCTGCCGCTCGCCAGCGGCGACCTGCACAAGCGCTTTCCCGACCTGCGCCTCAGCGTACGCGAGGAGCGCACCATCGATCTCGACGAGCATCTGCAGGCCGGCGAGTTCGACACGATCATCTCCTCTGCCATCGACCACGAGAACGTTCATCACGAAGTCCTCTTCTCGGAGCGGCTCTATGTGTGCGCGCCCGCCGAAGATGCGCTCTCGCAAGGTGAAGGTCCGGTGCGCCTGAAGGATCTCAAGGGCCATGCCCTGCTGACCCTCGGCCAGGGCCACCGCCTGAATGCGATCATTCGCGAGCTCGCGGCCGCTTCCGGCGCCGTCGTCAGTTCGGAATATGAGGGCACCAGTCTCGATGCGGTCCGCCTGATGGCGGAGATGGGCGCCGGCGTTGCCGTCCTGCCGAGCCTCTATGCGCTGTCCGAAGCGCGGCGAAACAAGGGTCTGAATGCGCGCCTGATTGATCACCCGCTGGCCCGGCGGGAAGTGTCGCTGATCTGGCGGGACACCTCGCCGCTGGCGGCCAGCCTGAAGGGACTTGCCGGCCCTTTGCGGGCCGCTGCTGAAAAGGCTCTCCGCAACGAATAGGCCGGCGTCGATAGTCTGAAGCTATCGAGCGCATCCCATCTATCAATTAGCGCCTGCGACACGTCCTCCGCTAGAGCCCTGCCGCAGACGGAGGCAGCCTGCCTTGCGGCAGGAGAGCCGGCCCGCATGGACATCGCCCTCGCCACCCTTCTGTCGCCGATTGTCCTGTTCTTTTTGCTTGGCCTTGGGGCAGCGCTGCTTAAATCCCAGATGACTATCCCGGAGGCCTTCGCGAAAGGCCTTGCGATCTACCTGATGATGTCGATCGGCCTGAAGGGCGGCGTTGCCATCTCCAAGGGCGACCTTGGCTGGGATGCCGGCTTCGTGATGATCTCGGCCGTCGCGCTGTCCTTCCTCTTGCCAGTCATCGCCTACGGCCTCCTGCGCCTCACCACGCGCCTCGGTGCGGTCGATGCGGCCGCGACCGCGGCGCACTACGGCTCCATCTCCATCGTCACCTTCGTCGCTGCCGGCCAGGCCATTGCCGCTGCCGGCCTCGAAACCTCGGGCTATCTCGTCGCCGTCGCCGCGCTGATGGAAGTGCCGGCGATCATCTCGGCACTGATCATCGCACATCGCAGCCCTGGCAGCCAGGAAAGCGTTGCCGGATCGGACCGGGGCGAGCTCGCCCGCGAAGTGATGCTCAATGCGTCGGTCGTTGTCCTGATCGGTTCGCTGATGATTGGCTGGATCAGCGGCGAGGGGGGTATGAAGACCGTTGCGCCCTTCTTTGTGGAGCCCTTCCAGGGCGTGCTCTGTCTCTTCCTGCTGGACATGGGCCTCTCCGCCGGCCGGGGCCTGCGCAATGGCTGGCGCCAGCTTGGCCCCGGAGCGATTGCCTTCGGTGTCTACATGCCGCTCGTCTCCGGCCTCCTTGCGACCGGCGTCGCAGCGCTCAACGGCATGGGCACGGGCGACGCAGCTTTGCTCATCACACTCGCAGCCTCGGCCTCCTACATCGCCGTGCCCGCTGCGATGCGCCTCGCCCTGCCGAAAGCGCGGCCCTCCATCTATCTCACGCTCTCGCTCGGCATTACATTCCCGTTCAATCTCATCCTTGGCCTGCCGCTGTATATCTGGCTGGCAAAAGCCATCACGCCAGGAGCCGCCTGACACATGCACACGCGCCACCGCCTTGAGGTTATCATCGAGCGCATGGCCGCGCCGCGCGCCTGCAATATCCTCGAGGCGTCCGGCCTCACCGGCTACACGCTCCTGCCGGCCATTTCCGGCTTCGGCGGAAACACGCGCTGGAGCCGTGATACGGACATGTCCGCCTCCAGCGACATGGTCGTGATCATCTCCCTCGGCGCCGATGCGCAGGTCCAGGCCGCGCTGGTGGACCTCGAACGGCTGCTCGGCAGTCACATTGGTGTACTGAGCATCGGTGAAGTGAAGGTCCTCCGGCCGGACCGCTTCTGACTTCCGCACAAGGCAAGAGCGCCGCCCCGGTATCCGGAGCGGCGCCCAGCCGTTCAGAAGTCGAACAGGTCCAGCAGCCTGGACTTGCGATCCATCCGCGCACGGCGGGAGGGGCCATCGTCGTCAGAACCATCCTCGCCCCGGCGCAGGCGCGCGCGGGAAGGGATTTCCTGTTCAGCATCTTCCCGGATTATCCCGATCAGCTTCTCGAGTTCGCCACGGTCGAGCCAGACGCCGCCGGTGGTGGGGCAGACGTCAATTTCGATCCCGTAACGGCGGATAGTGCGCATAGGGGCGCCGTCAATCGGCGAGGTGTGCAGCGGCATGATCAGTGTCCCCCGCCCAATTGCTGCACAGGCGCCGAAGCTGCTGTTGGCGCCCGTGGCCATCGCCGCGTACGCGTAGAAGTGCTGCGGATGCGCTTTTGCCGTTTCGCTTCAAGGATAAGGTCGCGATAGGCGAGACGCAGCTTTTTCAGAGATGTGATGTAGAGAGTGTCGGGCGCGGGCGACTTCAGGGCGTCCTCGATCCGCCGCTCGAGGGCGCCATGGCGCTGGACCAGGGCGTGGATGTAGTTGGATGACATGGCATACTCCTCTTGCTTGGCTGCGGGAGTCGCGGCGGGCCTTCGGGCAATGTCTGCACTGAGCCGGCACCGGAATTTCTCCCGGTGCGGTCCGACATCGCAGGCGCCTCCCCGGGGGGGAGCGCCGCCTGCCAGAGGGGCCCGGTCCGCACACGGAGTATCTGGCTACGGCGCCCGCGATTTGCAAGTGAGCGCCCTGCCGAAAGGACCGGCTTCATCTGACGTTTATGTCAGGCTCGCCCTGGAGGGCGCCCTGCCATGCCCTGTAAAAGCAGTCGCTGGCACCTGTCACGGCGATGCCAGGGTTTGCATCTGACACCTTGCGCCGGGATTTCCAGGGGTTAGGCAGGCATATGCCCTATACACTGACAGCTCTGACCGATCTCCTGCAGGCCCCCTTTGACGAGATCATTGATGTTCGCTCGCCTGGCGAGTTTGCCGGGGACCATGTGCCCGGCGCCATCAACCTGCCGGTGCTGGACGACGAGGAGCGCGCCCGCGTCGGCACCCTCTACAAGAAGGAGAGCGCTTTTCTGGCCCGGAAGATCGGCGGCGCGCTTGTGGCCAAACGAACGGGCGCCAGCATTGAGGCGCACTTGCTGGACAAGCCGGGCAGTTACCGGCCGCTGGTCTATTGCTGGCGCGGCGGCATGCGGTCCGGCGCCTTCGCAACCATCCTGAGGCAGATCGGCTGGCGCGCCGAAACAGTAGAGTGCGGTTACAAGTCCTACCGCCGGCTGGTCGTCGACCTGCTGCACCGCCCGCCTGGCGAGGGCGGCGTCCTGACCGGTCCTTTGGTCATACTCGACGGCAATACCGGAACAGCCAAGACGGAGCTCCTGCAATACCTCGCGGCGCAAGGGGCGCAGATGCTGGACCTCGAGCGCCTCGCGGGACACCGCGGCTCGCTGTTCGGCGAACTCGAACCAGGCCAGCCCTCGCAGAAGGCGATGGAGAGCGCGCTCGCCATGAAAATCGTGTCGTTTGACCCTGCGCGTCCGGTCTTTGTGGAAGCCGAGTCAAGCCGGATCGGCCGGCTGACCCTACCGCGCGTCCTGTGGGACAACATGCGGCGCGCGCCGCGGGTCCGGATCGAAGCGGAGCTGGACGCGCGCGGCGCCTACCTTGCCGGGGCTTACGGCGATGTCGCTGCGGACGCCGAGCGGCTGACCCGGACGATCGACCGGTTGCGGCCCTATCAGGCGGCAGACCGGATCACGGCCTGGCATGACCTCGCCGCCGCCGGGCGCACGGAAGACCTCGCCCGCGAGATCGCTGCACATCACTACGATCCGAAGTATGCGCGCCAGCGCGCCCGCGATACGCAGCCTGAACTCGGAACGGTCCGTCTTTCGGATTTTTTGGCGCCGACGCTGGAGCGCGCGGCCGCCGAGATCATCGCGCTGACAGAGCGCGGGGCTGCGACACTCAGGTCACTTTGATCGCGGGAGCTCCTCCGGTGATCGTCCCGATAACCCAGCCGGTTTCTCCGGCGGCGGCCAGTCGCGCCAGCAGCCCGGGCGCGAGGGTTTCCGGGACAGCGGCCAGCAGGCCGCCTGCTGTCTGAGGATCGAAGAGCAAGTCGCTGGCTGGCGAGGCCGGGCGTGTGATCCGTCCGCTCAGGGATGCATTGGATTGCCAGATCGAAGAGCGCAGGCCTTGTCCTGCCAGCCGTTCCGCCCCCGGCATCAGGGGAATGGCCGAGAGAGAAACCTCGGCTGCCGCGCCGGAGGCTTCCAGCATGTTCATCAGGTGCCCGGCGAGGCCGAAACCCGTCACGTCGGTCATGGCGTGGGCGCCGGGCGCAAGGATGCGCGAAGCGGCTGCGAGCGGTCGCTGCATGATGTCCACTGCCTGCCGCACGTCGTCGCCGCGGGCTGAGCCGCGCATATGCCCGGCAAGAATAACACCGGATCCGATCGGCTTGGTCAGCATCAGCACGTCGCCCGGACGCGCCCCGTCCAGCCCCACAGCCGGACCGTCCAAAAGTCCGGTCACGGACAGGCCGATGGTCAGCTCACGTCCCATGCTGGTGTGCCCGCCGACAAGATCTGCCCCTGCGCTGCGCAGCACCTCGCTGACGGCCGCTGTGACCTCGGCCACGGTCGCCGCCTGCAGCCGGTCGCTCATGCGCGGTATGATCAGCGACAGGAGCGCAGACTGGGGCCGCCCGCCCATTGCCCAGACATCGCCGAGCGCGTGGACGGCGGTGATCCGGCCCATCAGGAAGGGGTCGTCGATGAAGGCGCGCAGATGATCGGTGGTGAATACCTGCAGCTGTCCGCCTGTGCGCAGCACCGCGCTGTCATCACCGGGTCCGCGCACCGTGTCGTCCCGCATGGCGGGGCCGATGTCCTTGAGCGCCGCGGTCAGGATCGGCCGCCCGACCTTCGAGCCGCACCCGCCGCAGAGCATGTCCGGCGGTGCGCCGCCTGCTTCGTCAAGCGCCCGCTCGGCCGGCGGCTCAGGGGCGCGCATCGCCGGCAGATCATTCAGCCGCGCCATGAAGGTGCGGTCGATATGGTCCTTCAGTGACCAGACCCGGCGGCCCGCCAGTGCGAGGAAATGCTTGTGTCCGACGGCGGTCTTGTCGCCCATCGAAATCAGTTTCAGGTAATCAGTCTGCGGATTATAGGCTGTGAGCGGCGCGCCGGAGAGGGCTGCCTTCAGGTTGTGCAACAGGACAGGCGCTTCGCGCACAGCGAACACGCCGGCCTTGGGGCGCGGCGCGTGGGTAAGGTGAGCGCAGTCGCCGACAGCAAACACATCGGGATCATCCAGGGTCCGCAGGTCCGCGCCAACATTTATGAACCCGTCCGTATGCGCGAGGCCGGTTCGTGCAATCCAGTCATGGGCGCGCGCCCCGGCAGCGCTGACGATGAAGTCTGCTGCCAGCGTCCGTCCATCGGAGAGTTCCGCCGCGCCCTGACGCAGGTGTACAATGCTTGTTCCGGTCCGGATCCCGACGCCCAGCTTTCCGCAAGCTGCAATGAGGCGCCGCCGCGTTCCGGCATGCGCCGCGGCAAGAATGTTGCGGCCTGCTTCGATCAGGTTGACCTGCGAATCCGGGAGGCCCGCAGCACGAAGCCTGTGCGCCATCGCGAGCGCAAGTTCCACCCCGGCCACGCCGGCGCCGATGACAATACACCGGGCAGGCGCGCGCCGCGCCTGCCGGTCCTCCACGAAAGCCTGCCAGGCGGCGGCAAACGGGCCCATCGGTTTGACGGAATGGGCGAAGTCATCAAAGCCGCCGATGCCCGAAAGCGCCGCCGTGGCCCCGATATCGAATGAGGCGATATCATAACGCACTGGCGGGCGGCCTGCGAGATGAACCAGCCGGGCCTCCCGGTCGAGCCCGGTGGCATTGTCGAAGATGATCCGTGCACCCGCAAACCGTGCAAGGCGCACAAGGTCTATCTGTATGTCGCGCAGGGTGTAGTGGCCGGCCACAAAGCCCGGCAGCATGCCGGTATAGGTTGCGCAGGCGCCGGGATCGATCAGCGTCAGGCGCGCGCCCGGCAGGGGCTTCATCCCCCAGCGGCGCAGAACCAGCGCATGCGTGTGCCCGCCGCCGACCAGCACGAGGTCTCTGGAAAGGGGCCAGTCAGTGTCCATGGCATCCGGGGGTTCAGTATGGCTCGGTCTGAAGTGCTTTAAGGGAC
>NZ_JBBEBT010000363.1:0-9851 GCF_040882205.1 Hyphomonas sp. | reverse complement strand
ACCGGCCTGGACGAGCCGCACCGCCCGCGCACGGGCCTGCGGCAGGTTCTGGCCTCGCTGAACCAGCCGAAGGTCGCGCTGGCGGTCATCTTCGGAATCGCGACGGGCATGCCGCCGGTGCTCGTCGGGGTGACACTGGGCTTCTGGCTGCGGTCTGAAGGTATCGCGCTCGCTGCCATCGGCATGATGAGCTGGGTGGGCCTGTTCGTCTCGGTGAAGTTTCTCTGGGCACCCTTCGTGGACTGGATCCGGCTGCCCTGGATCGGCAAGCGCCTCGGCCATCGCCGTTCCTGGATGTTGCTCGGGCAGACTTTCGTGACTGTCGGAATCCTCGGCATGGCGTTCACCGGGCCGTCCGGCAGCCTCAGCGCCTTCATCGCCTTTGCCATGCTCACTTCCTTCGCTGCCGCCACGCAGGACATTGCGGTGGATGCCTGGCGGATCGAAAGCGCGGAAGACGCCGAGCAGGACCTTATGGCATCGGCCTATATTTTCGGCCTGCGGACAGGCTACTTCCTCGCCAATGTGCCGATCCTCGCGATGTCGGCGGCGATCGGCTGGAACATGGCCTATGCTGCCGCCGCGGTCGGCGGCATTGCGGGCCTTGCCGGCCTGCTGATGGCGCGCGAGCCGGATAAGCCGCGCGACTTCACGCCCGCCACTGGCCTCGCCAGCGTGCTCTCGGCCCTGATCCGTCCCCTGAAGGTTTTCTGGCAGGACCACGGCCGCAACAATTTCATCTTCCTGCCGCTGGTCGCCTTGTTCTTTGTGCCGGACGGGCTGATCATCTCGATGGTCGGCCCGCTCTATATCGATCTCGGCTTCACCGGCCCGCAAATCGCGGCAACGCGCACCGTGTTCGGCTTTCCTGCAACACTTGCGGGCGTGATCGTGGCGGGCCTGATCGGCCTGCGCTATGGCACGATTCCGGCGATGGCGATTGCGGTCATCCTCGCGGCGGTGTCCAATATCGGCTTCGCTTTCCTCGCGCTGTCGGGCGGTGACAAGCTCGTCTGGATCGCGGCTTCGATGTTTGAAGGCTTCAGCGGCGGCATGGCGACGGCCGCGATGGTGGCCTGGGCGAGCCGTCTGACGAACCCCATCGCCACCGCCGCGCAGTTTGCGCTGCTCTCTTCTCTGATGACCCTCGTGGCCGGTTTCCTCGGCGGTTTCGCGGGGTTAGCGGTCGAGGCGCTGCAGCTGCGCAGCGGCTCGTCGATGGGCGGCTTCGCCACATGGTTCTCGATCACCCCCTTTGCGGCCATCCCGCCGCTTATCCTGATCTGGCTCGTCAGCCAGCGAACCGCGAAGGCGCCGCGCGTCAGTCCAGTATCTTGAGCGCAGGAATATTTACCGGGTCCTGCTTCGCCGAGCACGGACCAATGGCCTTCTGCTCGGTGTTTGTCGGCCCGGCGGTCATCATGCCCGGCTCGCAGAACCAGCCGGTATAGCAGAGGCCTGGCAGATCGGATTCCAAGAAGACAAAGCCCGGCTTTCCAAAGTGGCTGGCAACGTCTGCCCATTGGCCATTGGCCATCAGGTCTGCGGCTTCGACAGGGCCCTTCTTCAGCCGCGCGCGGATATAGCCTAGCTGTGTATTGGCATAGTCGCGATTGGCGGCGGCCTTTTCGGCAAGGGCATGTCCGGGGAAGTGCGCGAGAAGGGCTTCATAGGTTTTTGCCGCCCTGGTCCGGTCATGTGCGACCGCGCCGAAATTCAGGGCAATCTGAAAAAGCGCACGGGCGTGCTGATCATCGCTAAGCTCGCCGCTTTCGATAAGCTGCTGCAGACGTGCATTCACCTGATGCGGATTGGAAGGGTTGGCGGGCCAGATCTCCTTCTTGAAGGCGGCTTCGTCCATCGCCAGCGCGCCCGGCGCAGCAACTGCGCCGGCAATAGTCAGCGCGGCGGCGAGCGTTCTGATCTTCATGGCCACTAACCCTTTCAGCATGCGCACAAAACTACGGATTTCACCGCGCGCGCCGTGACCAGGCAGACATTCGGTTTCAGCGCCCCTCACGGCGCCAGGCGAGCATCAGCATCAGGATCAGTGCGGCGGCGGCGAGGAGGCCCGGCAGCAGCGGCTGGCTGGTTGATGAGCGCACGGCATAGGCATCACGCTCGCGCAGGCCGATCCAGCCATTGCCGGCGGCCACGCTCTGGTTGCCGATGCGGCGGATTTCGGGAAGGTTAGTGCCCGCTTCATTCAGCCGCTCGACCCCGCCGCCGGTAGCGCGCGACACGGGCTCAAGGATGTCGGCAGTGGAGGTGAGGTCGGCATACTCGCGCGGGTTTGCCGGGCCGTTCAGCGAGATGGCTTCGAGGCCGCCGGAGCGGGCGCGGTAGATGCCCAGCTGGTCGATGGGCGCTTCGGCAGCGAAGGTGCCGGGCCCGCGGTTCACCCAGTTGGGTCTCAGCTTGTCGCCTTCCGGCGTCTCAATCTCGAGCGGCGGGGCGGTGTCGAGCAGCGTGCGCAGCTCGACGCTCGCCTTGCCGCCCTCGGTCTGGATCGACAGGCGGCGCTCTTCCAGCTCCGGCTCTTTCATCATCCAGTGCACCATGCGGCGGATCAGTTCCGCAAAAGGGCCGCCGCCATCATGGCCGCTGGCCCAGAGCCAGATCTGGTCGGACATCAGCATGCCAACGCGGCCCTTCTCGACACGGTCTACAATCAGCAGCGGGCGGCCTTCCGGCCCGGCGATCAGCACGTCGCCTGCCACGGCGTCAGCCTCGATATAGCGCATCCATTCACCCCAGCCGCTGTCATCCAGCGGCGCACTGACCGAATGGCGTCTGCCGGGGCCGGTCAGCTGGGGCTTGAAGCTCCCGGTACGGATCACCCCTGTCGGCGTGGCCGGCAGCACGGAAGCAAGCGGCGAGCGCGCGAGGCTCGCGGGGCCCGCAAACTGCTCGCCCGCCACGATCAGCAGCGCCCCGCCATCGGCGACGTAGCGCGACATGTTGGCGAGATAAGCCTGCGTGATGACGCCCTGGCGCTCATACTGGTCGAAAATGATGAGGTCGAACTCGGTGAGCTTTTCTTCGAACAGTTCTTCGGTCGGGAACGCGATCAGCGCCAGCTCTTCGGGCCGTGCGTAGTCGGTCTTGAAGGGCGGCCGGAGAATCGTAAAGTGGACAAGGTCCACGGAAGGGTCGGATTTCAGGAGGTCGCGCCAGACGCGGCCGGCCTGGTTTGGCTTGCCAGTGACCAGAAGCACGCGCAGCCGGTCGCGTACGCCGGCGATGGTCATCGCGGCGCGGTTGTTGGCCAGCGTCAACTCTTCCGGGCCTGACGGCGCTTCGATCACCACCATGTTCTCGCCGCGCCGCTCGATCTCCACGGGTAGCGGCGTGTCTTCGCCGGCCTTGACGCGGATACGCTCCGGCGCGCCGCCATTGAGCGAGACCTGCAGCTCCACTTCGCCGCCGCGCGGGTCTTCGACGCGCACGATCAGGTTGGCGCTCTCGCCGACGATGCCGAAGTTCGGCGCATTGACGATGCGCACGCTGCGGTCGCCGCGGTCCTCGTCGCCGGCGATCAGGCCGTGCAGCGGGCCAATCAGCGCTTCTGAACGCTCCGGGTCCGGAAGATCGTGGATCTGGCCGTCGGTGATCAGGATGGCCCCGGCGATCCGGTCGCGCGGCACGTCCGACATCAGCCCCTCCAGCGCGCCGTGCAGGTAGGTGCCGTCATCACCGGGATTGGTCTCCAGCGTGCGTACTTCCAGCGTCGGGTCCTCGGCGAGCTTGGCTGTCAGCGCCCTGTAGGCCGCCTCGGCGGCCCGGGTGCGGTCGCCGAACTGCATGCTCTCGGACCGGTCGAGGATCACCGCCGCCACCGAGGGCAGGGGCTCGCGTTCTTCATGTATGAGGGACGGGTTCAGCAGCGCGGCGCACAGGAGCAAAAGCCCAAGCGCCCGCGTCAGCCAGGCCCGGCCGCGCAGCGCGAGATAGGCGGTCCAGGCCAGCACGGTCAGCCCAGCGAGCCCCCAGAACAGGGGCCAGCCGAGGAAGGGTTCGGCTCCTAGGCGAACGGCTTCGTTCATCACGGCCCTCCGTCCGGATCAGGCCCCGGCAGGCGCGGATCATCGCCGTTGCCTTGGCCCTCACCGAGGCGCTCCAGCAGCGCGGGCACATGGACCTGATCGTCCTTGTAGCTCCCCGTAAGCACATACATGACGAGGTTCACGCCGAACCGGCGGGCCGTCTCGCGCTGTTCGGCACCTCCGTCCACGGAGTAAAGGTCGCGCCCGTTCCGGTCCACCGCCCAGGCCGAAGCCCAGTCTGCGTCCCCGATGAAGAGGCGCGAGACCGCGTCCCCGCGCGGCGCAGCAGCGTCGCCCGCCTGCTCGATCCAGAGCCGCCGCCCGGCATAGCGGCCCGGATAGTCCTTGATCAGGTAGAAGCTGCGCGACAGCACATGGTTCTGCGGCACCGGTTGCAGCGGCGGCACGTCGAGACCCTTGAGGAGCGCCTGCAGCCTTGAGACATCGGTCTGCGAGCCGATCGTCGCCCCGGCGCGTGTATCGATTACGAGCGCGCCGCCGGTGCGCAGATAAGCGTTGAGGCGCTGCACGGCTTTCTCCGGCAGGGGCGCAGCCTCGTCCGGCACATTGAAATAGATCAGCGGATAAAGTTCCAGTGCGTCCGTTTCGAGGTTCAGCGCATGCGGCTCGGCCGGCTCCACGGATGTCCGCATAAGCAGGATATTGGATATGCCGATCAGCCCGGCGCGTGTGCGGGCGTTCAGCGCGCTGTCAGCCGTCTCGACATAGGCGAGGCGCATCTCCAGCGCCGCCTCGACCTGCTTTTGCGGCGCGCCATTGCCGGGCAGGGGCACTACGCGCGAGGCGGTCGACACCGCCCGGTAGCTGCCGTCCGGCATCAGCTCATAATCATACTGGGCCATCGCCCGTTCGGGCGCGAGCAGCGAGAGCGAGGCCAGCGCGGCAAGTCCGAGCGCAAGGCTCGCCGCGCGCCGCTTCGGCCACCGGGATCGCAAGCGTCCGGCCACGAACAAGGCAATGAACAGGTCCAGCGCCAGCAGCGCTGCCGCGGCGCTGAGCAACGGACCGGCCAGGCGCAGCGCGCGCGCTTGCGCGTCGCCCAGCAGGCGCGCGGCCGCCGGCCAGTCCCGGATCAGCTGCGGCCTGGCGCCGGCGCCGGCATTCAGCGCGCGCGTGCCTGCGGGTCCCTGATAGAGTCCGGGCGGATGGATCTCTGACGGCACGGTCGCATTGAACTCTGTCGCCTTGATCGGCGCCGCATTGGTGCCCGCTCCGGCGAGGCGGCCGAAGCCGTCCAGCGTCAGCTGCGGCATGTAGGTGCCTGCGGTGTCTTCGATCGCCTCGCCGCGCCCGGCGGTGATCGCACGGCGCAGCATCTGTTCGAACAGCCCTGAATAGGCGAGGTCCGCCCAGTCCGGCCCGGCGGTGACATGGAACAGTACCAGCATGCCGTTGCCGCGCGCATCGGCGGTAACCAGCGGCGAGCCATCGGCCAGGCGGGCCCAGGTCTTGCGCGAAAGCTCCGGGTCGGGGCTGGCGAGCACCTGCTGGCGTATGAGCACATCGGGCGGCACAGGCAGACCGAAGAAAGGTGAGGTGTCAGCAAACTCGGCAAGGCCCTGCGGCTCTTCCCAGGCGAGCGTGCCGCCAAGCGCGCGCGACGAGCGCCGCAAGCCCACGGGGAGCAACTCGTCGCCCTGCGCGGCAAGGCGCGGGCCCGCAAAGCGGATCAGCGCACCGCCATCCTCAACCCATTTGGTCAGCTTCTCGACCTCGCCTGCTGGAATCTGTCCGACGTCGGACAATATGACTGCATCCGGCGCCGTAGCGACAACGGTTTCGATATCGCCGGTTGAGATCGAGGCGAAGGGTTCCAGCGCCTTGCGGATATAGTGCATGTCGGACAGCAGGGGTTGCGCCGCAGCGCCCGAATCGACAAGGCCCACACGGCGCGTGCGGTCCACCGAATCCCATAGCCAGACCGTTCCCGCGCCGGAGCGTCCGGTCACGTTAAAGCGCGCCACGCGCGCCAGCGCCGCCGCCGGGATCCTGAATGCGGCCACCGCTTCGGCTGAGCCCGCCTCAAACACCGCCTCGGCCGAACCGATGGCGGAGCCGTCGCGCGTCTGCGCCGAGACGAAGGCGCGCGCCGCACCGCGCGTGTCGGCGCGTGCGAGGCGGAGCGTCACGGCGTCGGTTTCTGCGGACAGGCCGGTGATCGCGACCGGCCCTTCGGTTGGCGCCGCAAACACGGTCAGCGGCGCACGCGCGGAAAGCTCGGCGGCAAAGGCAGTGCCGCCGCCATTCTCGAGGCCATCACTGGCCCAGAAGATGCGCGCCGGCCTGAGGGCCGAGGCGTCCAGCCGCGCCAGGGCGTCGGCCCGGTCGCTGGCCCAGGGCTGCGGGCGCAGCGTGCTGATGCGCTTGGCCAGGTCGGCTTTCGAGAAGCGTTCCGACGGGTCGCCATTACGCTGCTGCGGCGCGGTCAGCAGGAGGTGCACGCCAGTGTCACGGCCGCCTGCGTCCAGCGTGGCGCTGGCGGCGTTGGTGAGTTCGCTCCAGCGCGGTGCAGACGTCCAGCCATTGTCGATGACGATCAGGACCGGGCCCTGCTCCGCCGTCTCGCCGCTGCGCGCGCCGGGCGCGTAGACTGGTTGCGACAGTCCGATGATGGCGGCGACAACTGCCAGTGTACGGATGAGCCAGACCCACCAGGGCGTGCGCGAGGGCGTCTCCTCGCGCGGTTCGGCGCCGTCCAGCAGGCGCAGTGACGCCAGCTCCACATTCTTCGGCGCGGGCGGCGTCGCCCGCAGCACCCACCAGATGAGCGGCAGTGCCAGCAGCGCGAACAGCGCCAGCGGCGCGCCGAGCAGGAAAGGGCCGAGGGTTGTCACCGCGCCGCCCCGAAGCGTTCGATTTCCGCCTTAAGCCGCGCCGCGCTTTCGATCGCGGGACGGCCCGTGACGTGGGACACGTAGCCCCAGCCCATCCGGCGGGCGAGGGCTTCCAGCGCTTCGCGCTGCGCGGCAAAGCGGCGCTGGTATTCCTCGCGCATCGTTTCGGCGCGGCCTAGGATCCGGTCGATGGCGGCGCCGGGGCGAGAGAGCTTGACGCGGCCTTTAAAGGGAAAGTCGACCTCAGCCGTCGCCGAGACGGCGAGCAGCACGCCCTCGGGGCACTTTGCCGCGAGCGGGGCGAGGCGCGCCGTCCATTCCGGGATCGGATCATAGAAGTCTGAGGCCACGATCAGCGTGGCGGCGGCGCGGGGCGGGGCCGGAAAGTTCCCGCCGGTGCCGCGCATCAGGTCATTTGCCAGCCGGTCGACAGCGCGCTTGCCGAAGCTGGGCCGCCGCCCGGTGCCCAGCGAGCCAATCCGCTCGCCCTCCTTGGACATTGGTATCGCCATTGTCAGCATAAGGAGGATCGCTTCCTCTGCCTTGGTGCGCAGGTCACCCTCGCCCTTCCAGCGGAAGCCCGGATGGTCATCGGCCCAAAACATCACGGTGCGTGCAGTTTCCAGCTCGGTCTCGCGCACATACAGGTCATCGCCGCGGGCCGAGCGGCGCCAGTCGATGCGGGCTGCGTCGTCTCCCTGCGCATGGCGGCGGTATTGCCAGAATGTCTCACCGCCGCCCGCGCGCCGCCGTCCGGCCGATCCGATATGCGCCGCTTCGGAGGCTTCCGCCTTGAAGTTCAGCTCCGGTAGCTGCCGGGCAAGGCGTTCGGCTTCTGCGCGAAGGTCAGCGGCAGGGGTCATCCGGCGGCGTTGGCCACGCGAGCATCTGCAGCGGCGATTCCGGCGGTTACCTTTTCTTCCGTCAGGGCGCCCGGCGAGACAGGCGCAGGCGGCGGAAGTTTGTACGCCTCCGGATCATTCGCCTTCAGCGCGGCCATCAGGCGCGCGCCTTCATCGCGAAAGTGTTTCGTTTCCGCCTCATGCTCGGCCACCGCTTTGCCCGCCGGCAGCAGGATCACCGCGCGCTGGTCATCGCGCAAGCGTGCGAGCGCGTAGGCTTGCACCGCTGCGGTGCGCATGACTTCGCGGCAGGCCCAGGGCGCAGCTTCTTCCCGCGCGGGCGCCTCTGCCAAGGGCGTCGTGCAGGCCGCTGCAAATACCATGTCTGCCATCAGGAGCCGCGTTCTCATCCGGCTTTCCTCGCAAGGTCATTGATCAGGTCGCCGAGCTTCGGCGCGTCGCCGGTCGGGTCGTAGCGCATCGCCATCCGGTGGCCGAGACAGGGCTCGGCCAGCGCCTCGACATCTTCCATTGACGGGGCAAGGCGGCCGCGCAGCAGGGCGCGCGACCGCGCCGCCAGCATCAGGGCTTGTCCAGCGCGCGGCGAAGGCCCCCAGTCCACGAGCCTTTTCACGCGCGCATCGCTTGTCTGTTCAGGCCGCGCTTCGCGGATCAGGTTCAGGATCGCGCCGACAATCTTCTCGCCCACCGGCATCTGGCGCACCAGCGCCTGGATTGCCATCAGCCGCCCGGCGTCCAGCGCTGGGCGCACGGGCGCGTCGCTGCCGCGCGTGGTCTCGATCAGGATGCGGCGCTCAGTGTCGAGGTCCGGATAGCTCACGTCCACTTTCAGCAGGAAACGGTCGAGCTGCGCTTCCGGCAGCGGATAGGTGCCTTCCTGCTCAATCGGGTTCTGCGTGGCGAGCACATGGAAAGGCGCGGGCAGGTCATGGCGTACGCCGGCTACGGTCACGTGCTTCTCCTGCATCGCCTGCAGAAGTGCGGACTGAGTGCGGGGCGAGGCGCGGTTGATCTCGTCCGCCATCAGGAGCTGCGTGAATACAGGGCCCTTGAGGAAGCGGAAACTGCGCTGCCCGCCCGGGCTCTCGTCCAGAACTTCGGAGCCGAGAATGTCCGACGGCATCAGGTCCGGCGTGAACTGGATGCGCTGGTTGGCAAGGCCGAGCGCCGTGCCCATCGCTTCCACCAGCCGCGTCTTGGCAAGGCCCGGTGCGCCGATCAGCAGCGCGTGCCCGCCGGCCAGAACGGCCGCCAGTGCCAGCTCGATCACCCGCTCCTGGCCGAAGATTGCCCGGCCGATCTCCGCCTTCACGCGGGCCAGCGCTTCGGTCGCCGCGTCGGCATCTGCGACCGCGGTTTGGGAACTCAGTGTTGTATCGGCCATTTCGCCTCGGTTCTCCGGCTTCACGTCAACGCGTTATAAGCCTATTTGTAAGGCGTGATTTTGGCGGAGAAAGATGTGACATCCAGCCCCGGCAGCAGTTTTGGCCTCGACGACACGCTTAAGGCCATCCTGCCGGAAGGCAAGTTCACGGGGCCGTTGCCCCCGGTCCACCTGTGGAATCCGGAGAACTGCGGCGATATCGGCATGGAAATCCGCGCCGATGGCAGCTGGTGGCATGAAGGCGGCCGCATCACCCGCGCGCGGATGGTCAAACTCTTCTCCCGCATCCTGCGCAAGGACGAGGACGGCGTCACATACCTCGTCACGCCTTACGAGAAAGTCATCGTCCATACCGCAGACGCCCCGTTCCTCGCCGTACGGGTGGATCTTTCGGGCAAGCCCGGCCCGGACCAGGCCCTGACCTTCACGACCAATCTCGATGACGTAACCACCGCCGGCCCGGACGCCTGCCTGCGTATCGAAACAGACGCCGCCACCGGCGAACCGGCGCCCTATGTCCTCGTGCGCGGCCGCCTCGAGGCAAAGCTCACCCGCCCCGTCTTCTACGAACTCGTGGACCTTGCCGTCCCCGCGCCGGATGGTAGCGACCGTCTCGGGGTCTGGAGCCGGGGTGAATTCTTCGCCCTCGGCCCCTCGGCCTGAGGCGCACCCATGGTCTGGACAAACCTCGACGATTTCATCG
>NZ_JBBEBT010000362.1:0-9881 GCF_040882205.1 Hyphomonas sp. | reverse complement strand
GTCCTGCACGAAGGGAACATCCGGGGATGGAACGAGATAGAGATCCACGATGTCCCGCGCGCCGATCGCGTCGACCTGCGGATGGCGCGCGCCGGCATAGCGCTCGAACCAGGTGGCGGTGGCAAAGGCATTGGTGTCGCAGATCAGCACGCGGTTTGCGTGGGCGGCGGCCTCGTTCTCGCGGCGCTGCTGTTCCTTGGCAATATGGATGAACTCGTCATCCGTCCAGGCGGGGGTTTCGCCGGGCGGGGTGTTCTGGTCGGCAATCTTGTTTTCCCAATGTTCGCGACCGTATTCGGCCACCCACACCGTGTCATAGTGCGCCGCTACCGCCTCGCACAGCGTGGTTTTGCCAGTGGATTCGGCTCCGATCAGAACGACGCGAAGCACGCGCGGAGGGGTCATTCTTTCACCGCCTTGCGCCAGGCGATGAGGCCCATGACCGCCATGCACAGGAAGACGCTGTAAAGCAGCGCCGTAAGGTTAAGGCCGCGCGATACATAGAGGGGGACATAAATCACGTCGGCAAGTATCCAGATGTGCCAGCATTCGAGCTTCTTGCGGCTTTGCAGCCATTGTGCCGAAAGGCTGATCGAGGTGGTCAGCGCGTCCCAGAACTTCGCCGCCCCGCCCAGCTTCCCGAGCAGCCACCAGAGTAAGGCCGTCGAGGCGGCGACGAACACGGCGATGATCGCCAGTTCGCGCTTCGAGGTGCGCTGCACTTTCAGCGCCGTGCGGTCCTCGCCGCCGAACAGCCAGAGATACCAGCCGATCAGGTTCAGCGCAAAGTAGAAAACCTGCAGGCCAGAATCTGCATACAGACGATATTCGTAGAAAATCCAGGTATAGGCCGCGACGTTGAGCAGGCCGAGCGGGAAGTTCCAGATGCTCTGGCGCACGACCAGCCACACGCAGATCACGCCAGTGACGAAGGCGCCCGCTTCCAGGGCGCTTGCGGCTTTCGTGGACCATGCGGCCCAGGCAATGGCGCTGGCGGCGAGCAACAGGAGGGCGGGTGCGCCCAGTTCAACGAGGCGGCTACCGGATGTGCGGGAAGGGGCGGTCTGCGTCATCCGGTGGCCAGGTTGAGGAACGCCGGGGCTGCGCCATGCGGGCGGCCCCGGCCATCAGCCTCAGTTCGTGCCCATCGCGGTTTCGAAGTTCTGTGCGACCTTCTCGATGAAACCTTCCGTGGTCAGATAACCCTGATCCGGGCCGACAAGCAGCGCGAGGTCCTTCGTCATATGGCCGGCTTCGACCGTCTTGATGACAGTCTCTTCCAGCGTGCGGGCGAACTTGCGCACGTCAGGTGTTGCGTCCATCCGGCCGCGGTGGTCGAGGCCCTGCGTCCAGGCGTAGATGGAAGCGATGGAGTTGGTCGACGTCGCCTCGCCCTTCTGCCAGTTGCGATAGTGGCGCGTCACGGTGCCGTGCGCCGCTTCGGCTTCCACAGTATTGCCATCCGGCGAGAGCAGTACGGAAGTCATCAGTCCCAGCGAGCCATAGCCCTGTGCCACGGTGTCGGATTGCACGTCGCCGTCATAGTTCTTGCACGCCCAGACATAGCCGCCGGACCATTTCATGCAGGCGGCCACCATGTCGTCGATCAGACGGTGCTCATAAGTGCCCTTGAAGGCGGCGAACTTGTCCTTGAATTCGGTGTCGAAGACTTCCTGGAAGATATCCTTGAAGCGGCCGTCATAAGCTTTCAGGATCGTGTTCTTGGTCGAGAGGTAGACCGGCCACTGGCGCTGCAGGCCATAGGTGAAGGTGGCGCGGGCGAAGTCGCGAATCGACTCGTCCATGTTGTACATGCCCATCGCAATACCGGCGGAGGGAAAGTCGAACACCTCCTTCTCGATCACCTTGCCGTCCTTGCCTTCGAATTTCATCGTCAGCTTGCCGGCGCCGGGCACCACGAAATCGGTCGCCTTGTACTGGTCACCGAAGGCATGGCGGCCGATCACGACCGGCTTGGTCCAGCCGGGCACCAGGCGCGGGATGTTGGAGATCACGATCGGCTCGCGGAAGATCACGCCGCCGAGGATGTTGCGGATCGTGCCGTTGGGGCTCTTCCACATCTTCTTGAGGCCGAATTCCTCGACCCGATGCTCGTCCGGCGTGATCGTCGCGCACTTCACGGCAACGCCGTATTTCTTCGTCGCCTCGGCTGAATCCACGGTCACCTGGTCATCGGTGGCGTCGCGGTTCTGGATTGAAAGGTCGTAATATTTCAGGTCGATATCGAGGTAGGGGTGGATCAGCTTGTCCTTGATGATCTGCCAGATGATCCGGGTCATTTCGTCCCCGTCCATCTCCACAACCGGGTTTTTGACCTTGATCTTCGACATGTTTTGGAATCCTTGCTCTGTAACCGTCTGGTCCGCGCTATAGCAGACGGAGGCCCCCCGTCAAAACCGGATATCCCATGGCAGACCGCCGCAGCCCCGCCATCCTCCTCCATACGCCGCAGCTCGGCGAAAACATCGGCGCCGCCGCCCGCGTAATGCTGAATTTCGGCCTGACGGACCTGCGCCTCATCGCCCCGCGCGACGGCTGGCCCAACCCTGCCGCCGAGACGATGAGCGCCGGCGCCCTGGGGCAGGGCGTCACGGTGGCGGTGTTCGGCACGCTCGAGGCCGCGATGGCCGGTCTCACCTTTGCCGTTGCGACAACCGCCCGCCCGCGCGGCATCGAGAAGCCGGTGCTGGACACGCCGCAGGCTGTGGACGCGCTAAGCGCCCATCCCGGTCAGGCGGGCGTCCTCTTCGGCGGGGAAAATTCTGGTCTGCCGAACGAGGCCGTCGCCTTCTGCGACGCCGTCCTGACCTATCCGGTGAACCCCGGATACGCCTCGCTGAACCTCGCCCAGGCGGTCGCCATCTTCTGCCACCAGTGGGGCGCGGGCGCCGGCCTCGGCGGACGCTTCGCCGGCAAGGACGAAGGCGTCGGCGCCCCCGCCCCGCGCGAAGAGCTGATCGGCATGTTCGAACATTTCGAAGCCGAACTCGACCGCGCCGGCTATTTCTATCCGCCCGAAAAGACGCACGTGATCACGAACAACCTGCGTAACGCCCTGATCCGCGCCCGGTGGACCGCGCAGGAAGTGCGCACCTTCCGCGGCGCCATTAAGGCGCTGACACTGGGGCGCGGCAAAGCACGCGTAAAGCGCGAGGATTGATCCGCCCGGTTTTCTGCAAACCGGAGGAAGCAAGCCTTCCGCTCCGAATTGATGTAAACGGGTCCAGGCCACCAGCAGGGTGTCACAATCAGCGAAGCCGCTGAACGGGAGAAGTGCACGCCATGCCGGATGGTATCTCAAGCTGGGTTGCCGCCAATGATGCGCTTATAGCGCTGGTCATCCTGTTCGCTATGGTTATTTCCTTCGCTCTGGAGCGCGTGCCGCCGGTGACTACCGCCGTGGTTGCCGCCGCCGCCTGCTTCGCCTTTGGCCTGATCCCGCAGGAAGAGGCGCTGCTGCCCTTCTCAAATTCCGCGCCGATCTCGATTGCCGCCCTCTTCATGCTCACCGCCGCGCTGCAGCGCACCGGCGTGCTGGACAGGATGGCGCATATGGTGATCACCGCTGCCGCGCGCGGCAGCTGGGTGTCGCTCCTGCTTATGACCGTAATGGTGCTGCTGGCCTCCGCATTCATCAACAACACGGCGGTCGTCCTCGTGCTTATCCCGGTGGTTATTGCGCTCTGCGAAACACTGAAGATTTCCAAACGGCGCATGCTGATCCCCTTATCCTATCTCTCGATCATGGGTGGTACGCTGACCCTGATCGGGACCTCGACAAACCTGATCGTGGCCGGCGTCGCCGCGCGCGCCGGGCTGGAACCGTTCACGATCTTCGAGATCACCGGCGTCGGCCTCGCCGTAATTGGCGCCGGCATTCCGGTCCTCATGGTGCTCGGCTACTTCCTCCTGCCGAAAGGCGGGGACCCGGACCGCAAGGCGGAAAAGCCACTGCTGTTCCTCACGGACCTCTCCCTTCCGGCTACGGCAGAAGCGGGCGTTGCCCTGCCGCGCAGTGCAATGCTGATCGCGCACACGCGTACCGGCAAACCTGCCGGGACCGAACCAGCGGCGACTGAAAACAAGGACGGCCCCGAACTCATCGCGCCTGGCGAGCGCGTGTCCGTCCGCCTTACGCTGCCAGAACTTCTCACTGTCATAGAGCAGGGCAAATTCTCTTCAGGCGTCGCGCGGCGCTCCCCGGCAGAAAGCGAAGCCACCATCCGTGTACAGGCAATCCTCTCGCCGAATGATCCGAACATCGGCCGCCGCGCGGACCAGCTCAGTTACCTCTCGGTTCGCCCCGTACGCCTGCGCGGTATTGCGCGTCATGGTAACCAGCCCGGCCCGGAACTCGCCTCCACGCGTCTGCGCATAGGCGACCATCTCCTGCTGGAAGGCACCGAACGCGCGATCGACGCGCTGACCGCAACCTCGCCGCTGATCATCACGCGCGATCTTCCGGAGAAGCCCTTCCGGCGCGACAGCGCAGGCTTCGCCATCGCGATCATCGCGGCCGTCATCGCGGCGGCGGCGAGCGGTACCGTGTCGCTCCCCATGGCCGGCATCATCGGCCTCGGCGCCATGCTGGTGCTCGGTTGCCTGTCCATGGAAGACGCCTGGCGTGCACTCGACCCCAGCGTGCTCGGGCTGATCGTCGCCATGTTGATCGTCGGCTCGGCCCTGCAGTCGACCGGCGCGGTGGACCTGATCGTCAACGCGGCCGTGCCCCTCTTCATGCAAATGTCACCCTTCTGGGCCCTCGTGGCGATCTATGCGCTGACCTCGCTGCTGACCGAAATCGTCACCAACGCCGCCGTGGCCGTGGTGGTGACCCCCATCGTGATTTCCCTCGCCGCCCTCATCGGCATTGACCCGCGCGCGCTCGTTGTCGCCGTGATGTTCGGCGCCAGTGCCAGCTTCGCCTCACCCGTTGGTTACCAGACGAACACGCTCGTCTACGCCGCCGGCAACTACCGCTTTTCGGACTTCCTGAAGATCGGTGTAGCGATGAACACCATCATCGGCTTCGTCAGCTGCCTCGCCATATCCTATTTCTACGGCGTCTGAGCTGGGATCGGATGTCGGCATGAGGTCTCGCCTGCGCCTACCTTGCCGCCTGTTCCCCGCCTCTCCCACCTTGTGGTCCCGGCGAAAGTCGGGAACCATCGAGGGGGCCGTTGCTGGCGCTTGAAAGTATGGATCAAGGCTTGCGCCGGAATTAGATTGGAGAAACCATAGAAAACTCACCCCGTCCCGTTCATACCCCGCGCGCGCGAGGATCTTTTGAAGCTTATCCCTGACCTGTTCGGCGCCTGCGCCGGGGATGAGCGGGGGATGAGCGGGAGAAAGCGAAGGAATTGCCCGCCTGGCCGTTTCCCGCAGAGCGCGCCCGGCCTCCAATGCTGCGCCAAAAGAGACCCGCCATCCCGGTCTCCCGGAATGGCGGCCGGAAGTCCGGCGGGTCTCAGCCCGCCAAAGTTAAGTACGGTTACCTGCCCTTCCAGACCGGCGCGCGTTTCTCGATGAAGGCTTTCGGGCCTTCCTTGAAATCTTCCGTGCCGACGATGCCCGCAAAAGCAACGCCTGAGGCCTTCCAGAGTTCGTCATCGGTTTTCGACGTTGCCTCGATGGCAACCGTGCGGCTCGCAGCGACAGCCAGTGGCGCGTTGGCGGTGATCCTCGCCGCGAGCTTCATCGCTTCATCCATAACCTGCGCTTCCGGCACGACCTTGTTGACCATGCCGAGTTCATAGGCGCGCTGCGAGGAAAGTGGGTCGCCCGTGAGGATCGCCTCCAGCGCAACCGCCTTGCCGATCACGCGCGGCAGGCGGAACAGGCCGCCTGCGCCCGCGACGAGCGAACGCTTCACCTCGGGCAGGCCGAAATTCGTGTCGTCGGCCGCGATGATCATGTCGCAGGAGAGGGCGACTTCCGTGCCGCCCGCCAGCGCCGACCCGGTGATCGCCGCGATCAGCGGCTTGGTACGCTCACGCCGGGCAATACCGGCAAATCCGCCTTTCTTGGTGGAGAGGGCGGCGCCATTGCCAGCGGAGATTTCCTTGAGGTCCGCGCCGGCGCAGAAGGCCTTGCCGACGGCGGTGAGGATGCCGACCCAGACCTCCGGGTCCGATTCCATCTGGTCAAGCGCGGCTTCCATGGTTGCAGCCATCTCGCCATTGATGGCGTTGCGCGCTTCCGGACGGTTCATGGTGATGACGGCCACATGGCCTTTCTTGACGTATTCGACGGGCATGGAACTTCCTCCTTGGGGATTTCTTGGGTGGAGCTAAGAGCCCTTCCGCAACGTCGCGCAAGCGCCCCTCTTGCCGGACGCAGGGTCAGGGGTTTCAAATGCGGGTATGAAACTCGACCTTGACCCCGAATACGAAGCCTTTCGCGCCGAAGTCTCCGAGACGCTTGCGAACAACCGCCACCTGTCCCCGACCGCCGACGACAAGGGTTACAAGAATGCAAGGCGCATTGCCTGGCAGAGATTCCTGATCGAGCACGGTCTCGCCGCCCGGACGATCCCGAAGGCCTATGGCGGCTATGGCGGCGAGCCGGACATTCTCAAGGCGCGCATCATCGCCGAGGAATTTGCGCGCAGCCGCATGCCAGGGCCAATGGCGGGGCAGGGCATTTCGATGCTGGTGCCGACGCTGCTGGAGCTTGGCACCGAAGCGCAGAAGCAGGCCTGTATCCGCCCGACGATCGAGGGCGAAATGATCTGGTGCCAGGGCTACTCGGAGCCGGGCGCGGGATCGGACCTTGCAGCGCTGCGTACGTCTGCTGTCGAGGACGGCGACCATTACGTGATCAACGGATCGAAGATCTGGACCTCGACCGCCAAGCAGGCCGACATGATCTTCTGCCTCGTGCGTACGGACCCGAACGCCAGGAAGCATGAGGGCATCACCTATATCACTTTTCCGATGTCGACGCCCGGCATCGAGGTGCGTCCGCTGGTCGATATGACGGGCACGGCTAACTTCAACGAAGTCTTCTTCACGGATGTCCGTGTCCCGAAGAGCGGCGTGATCTTCGCGCCGAACAAGGGCTGGGAGGTGGCGAATGCCACACTGACGCACGAGCGCGGAATGCTGGGGGATCCGAATGCGACCAAGGCGCGCTTCCTCGAACTCGTCACGCTGATGAAAACGGAGACGGTCAACGAGCGTCGCCTGATCGAAAATCCGGTGCTGCGCGACCGGCTGATGAAGCTGCAGGCGGAAGTCTATGCCATGCAGGCGAACGGTCTGCGCATAACGACCAGCCGCCTGAAGAGCGAACCAGCGGGCCTCGCAGGCCTGATCGTCAAGCTCAATGGCTGCGATCTCAACCACGAGATCGCCCGCCTCGCCATCGACGCGCTTGGCGAATTGGGCATGCTGTATGAAGACGGCGAACACCTGAGAGCGGATGGCAGCTGGCAATGGCGCTACATGTACGACCTCGGCCTGATCATAGGCGGGGGCACCGCGCAGATCCAGAAGAACATCATCGCGGAACGCGGCCTAGGCATGCCGCGCGAACCAAAACTGGCGAAGGCGTAAGCAGATGGAATTTGCACTCTCCGAAGACCAGCGCCTGTTGCAGGACAGCCTGAAGGGCGTCCTCGCGGGCGCGGCCTCGCTGGACCAGATCCGCAAAATTGCCTTGGGCGATGCCGACGCGGCCGGCGCGCTGGAAGCGGCGTTGTCCGAATTCGGGCTCGCATCGCTGCTCGTGCCGGAGGATGCGGGCGGGCTTGGGCTTGGATTGCTCGATGCCTGCCTTGTGCAAGAGGCGCTCGGCTATCACGTTGCGCCGTCGCGCTTCCTCGCGGGCGCTGCCGCGGCCGCTGCGTTCACGGACTATCCGGACCTGCTGACATTGATTGGCGCCGGCGAGGCAAAGTTTGGCCTTGCGGTGACGGAGCTTACGTCGCGCCGGGATGGCGCAGGGCTCTCGCTCGCGAAAGGCAAGCTCTCGGGCAAGGCGCTGTTGGCGATGAGTATCGAGGGCGCAACACACATTCTTGCGGCCGCTGCTGACGGAAATCTTCATGTCGTTGAGGCCGTAACCGAAATCGTCCCGATGCAGACGATAGACCGCACACGCACCTTCCATGAGGTGAAGCTGACGGGGGCGAAGACGCTCGGGTCGCCGAAAACAGGTGAGCGCTTTCTCGCCACCGCGCGCCTGCTCGTCGCAGCCGATACGCTCGGCGCGGCGCAGGCGATGCTCGACAAGGCGGTGGCCTATGCCGCCGAACGCCAGCAGTTCGGCCGGCCGATCGGCTCGTTCCAGGCCGTCAAGCACATGTGCGCCGAGATGGCCGCCAAGCTCGAGCCGGGAAGGGCGCTGATCTGGCATGCCGCCCACGCGCTCGACATTGGCGATGGCGAAGGCCCGGTGATGGCGAACCTCGCAAAATCCTACATGGCCGAAGCCGGCACCTTCATTGCGCGCACCTCCACCGAAGTGCATGGCGGGATGGGTTTTACCGATCTCTTGGGGCTGCACTACTGGTTCAAGCGGATCGGCGTGAACCGGCAACTGTTCGGCTCGCCCGAGCAGGCGCGGGAATCGGCGGCGGAGCTTCAGGGCCTGCTGGCCTGACGGGCGCGCAACTTCTCCGCGACTTTTAGTTTGCAGCGTATCTGAGCGTGTGGGAGCGTTTCCGCGACATGCACGTCCTGGTCGCGCTCGCCGAGGCCGTTGATGTCTGAAGTCCGGATCAATTATGCGGGCCTGGCCCGGCGTGCAGGCGAGTTCGAATTGCGCAAAGCAACCTTTGCCGAACTGGAAGCAGGCCTTGCGCTGGCCGGGAAACTGGCCGGGAAACTGGCCGGGAAACTGACCGGGCAGGCGATGACGACGCCGGCCTCCATTCTCTGGACCGAAAGCCCGGCGGGAGGGGCTGCCTGGGTGACCGGCGATCCGGTGGAAGGGGTGTGCATCAGGGCGGCGCTCAGCGCCGGGGGCGCGTGGCCGCCGCGTGCGATGGCAGCTTCGGTCCGGGCTGGGCGTAATTCTCTCACATCTGCTGCGGGTGGGCGCCTGCGGCGGTGTCTGTATCGGTGTCTATGCGGGGGCGACGAAGGTGTCCCGGCGACGGATGATGACGGCGGCGGGCATCACGCGGCCGGAATTCTTCGCACTGGTTGCCTGCTTTGCGCGCGGCGCGGCGCAGGATGCCAAGCACTCCGCGGCCTCGCTGGGCTTTCAGGCCATCGAGGGCGGATTGCCGGACCTCTGGGGGCAGGATCCGCTGCCGGTCTCACAGGAGCAGGCCGCATGAGACCGCGTCCGGATTTTGGGAAACTGTCGCTGAAGCGGCCACTGGAGCCAGAGAGTGCGGAGCGAATTTCGGCAGGGCCAGTTCGCACGCTGGAGGAATATCAGCAGGCTATGACCCTGCGCGCCGCCGCCTGCATCGCGGACCTGGATTGTCCGAATAAGGAGGAATACGACGGCAGGAATTTTTCCTGCACCCACTTCCTCGTGCGCGAAGGTGCACGGCCGACCTGCACTTGCCGGGTGTGCTGGTTTGCAGATTGCGCCAGGATCGGGCGCCCTGCCATCATCCCTGCCAGCCTGGGCACACCGGCGCTGCGGGTGTTGAAGGCGCAGCGCCAGTAGCGGCTCTGGCCGGTCTGGAGCCGGGTGCTACGGTGCCGCGTGGTGACCGGCCGGCCGCATTTTGCGTTTTCGGATTTCGATTATTGCGAAATGGAAACTCCAATCGCGCCGCATCCGAAGGTGCTGACGATCCGATCCGCTGCAAATCAGCCGGCCGGAAGGCGACTGGGACCAGCCGGGCGTGCTGGACTGGTCGGCGGCGCGGGCCCCCCCAGCGGCCAGACACCGGGGGC
>NZ_JBBEBT010000361.1:0-1624 GCF_040882205.1 Hyphomonas sp. | reverse complement strand
CGGCACCCCTTCCTCGCGGAAGAGGTTGGAGGTGGCGGATTTTCCCATACCGATGGAACCCGTCAGTCCAAGGATGATCATTGAGTGGCCTCCAGCAGCGCGCGGGCGCGGACATGCGCGGCGGCAAGGTCCGGCGTGACGCCGAACCAGGCCTCGAAGCTGAGGGCAGCCTGCGCGACAAGCATGCCTAGCCCGTCCAGCGTGCGCCAGCCCTGACGGCGCGCTTCGGCCATCGCTGCGGCGGCGCCTTTCCCATAGCTGATATCATAGAAGGTGCCTCCCGCCGATTGCGGCAGGTTGAGCGTGCCGCCGCCATGACCGAGGCTGAGCGTATTGACGACGAGGCTGGCGCGGTGGATCTGTCGCAGCCCTTGCTCCAGCGACAGGATGCGCGCCGCCGGCGCGAGATCGAGCGCGAGCGCTTCGGCGCGGGCCATCGTACGGTTACAGAGGGTAAGCCGCGCGCCGCGCTGTGACAGCACATCCGCCACCGCCCGGGCGGACCCCCCTGCCCCCAGGAGGAAAACCTCCCGGCCGTCGACAGATATATCGCCGTAGTCGAGCGTCAGGGCAAAGCCAGGTGCATCGGTATTGCCGGCATGCCAGGCGCCCTCTGCGGTAGGGACCAGCAGGTTCGCGGCGCCGATCCGGCGCGCGGTGTCACTGGCGCTGGCGGCAAGTCTCAGCGCCTCTTCCTTGTGCGGTAGCGTGACATTCAGTCCGATGGCCTCATGGGCGCGCAGCGAGGCGAGCGAATCGGCGAGTTCCCCCGCCTTCACTTCCAGCGCGGCGTAGACCGCGTCAATGGCGTTCTCCCGAAGCCACTGGTTGTGGATATAGGGCGACAGCGAATGCGCGACGGGATCTCCGATGACGCCGAGCAGCCCGGTCATAACGCCAGGACCTTCCGGATACGCAGGTAGTCTAACAATGGCAGCAGCGGCAGGCCGAGGATCGAGAAGTAATCGCCTTCGATACGTGTGAAAAGCTGCGCGCCGAGGCCTTCGAGCTGGTAGGCGCCGACCGTGGACAGCAGGGCGGGACCGCAGCGCGCCGTGTAGTCCTCGATGAAGACTGGCGAGAGGGGACGCATGGTCAGCTTGGGCCGTGCCAGATGGCGCCAGACCGGGCGGCCCTCCTCGCAGACGACGATGGCGGTTTCCAGCGTGTGGCTCTTGCCGGACAGGCGGCCGAGATGGCTTTTGGCCTCGGCCAGATCGCGGGGCTTGTCGAAGGCTTCATCACCGAGCGCCAGCATCTGGTCTGCGCCGATGACGAGGCCTGGGCGCGATTGCGAGACGCGTACGGCTTTCAGCTCCGCAAGCTGCATGGCCTGGTCGCGCACCGGGACGCCGTCTGCGCGCATGGTTGTGCGGTAGGACTCCTCATCGACATTCGGCGCAGCAGACCCGGCGGCCACGCCGGCGGCGGCGAGCAACGCGCGGCGGCTGACGCTGCTGGAGGCGAGCGTGACGGCAAGGTTCATGGATGACCCCGCCGTTCATGCAGAAAGTTCAGGATCGCGGCGGCGGTTTCTTCCACCGAGCGGCGCGAGACATCAATGGTCTTCCACTGGTTGCGCTGGAAAAAGCGGTTTGCCTGCGTGATTTCCTCGCGCACCGCT
>NZ_JBBEBT010000360.1:1161-1625 GCF_040882205.1 Hyphomonas sp. | reverse complement strand
AGGAAGCCGTCAGCGCGGTGAGCAGCATGGGCGGCGAACTGTCCCGCCCGGAGACAATTCCCTTCGACCTCCTGGTCTCGGAGAACGTGTCGTGACGCGGTTTCGTGAGGCCGGAGCCCGATGCCGGCTTAACAGCGCGATGCCGGGCGCGCTATAGACCGCATCTGGCGAAAGGCGGCAACATGACGGGATCGGGAGGAATGACAGCCGGCGAGCTTCTCTACAGGAAGCTGCGCGCGGATATCCTGTTCGCCGTGCTCAAGCCGAACGATAAGCTTACGCTTGAGCCGATCAGCCGGCGCTACGGCGCTAGCGTGCCGACGATCCGCGAGGTGCTGAACAGGCTCGTCTCGGAATCGCTGGTGGTGGCCGAAGGCCAGAAGGGCTTTCGCGTCGCGCCCGTATCCATCAAAGGATTGAAGGAAATCGCCCATGCGCGCCTGTTGCTGGAGGCCGAGGCGCTG
>NZ_JBBEBT010000360.1:0-1151 GCF_040882205.1 Hyphomonas sp. | reverse complement strand
GCAGTCGATCGCCAATGGCGGCATCGAGTGGGAAGCGACCATCATCGGCGCCCATCACAAGCTCAATTCCTTCGAAACGCGCATGCTTGCGGGCGAGAAGGTGGACATTCCCACCTGGAAGAAGTTCGATCGCGAGTTCCACATCGCGGTGATCTCGGCCTGTGATTCCGATCTCATCGTGCAAATGCACAAGGACGTTTTCGACAAATATCTGCGCTATCTGGCCCTTGCGCTAGGTTTCCGCGGGGGGGCTGCAGTGGAGGAGCATCAGCAGATCCTCAACCTGGCGCTGAAGCGCGACGCGGATGGGGCGGTGAATATGCTCTCGGTCCACATCCAGAGCGGCGTCGAGCAGGCGATCAGCAACGGCTTCCAACTCAATCCGTAGGCGCCCGCTCCAAAGGTTGACACGGCTGCCGTTCGAACCGGCGATGGCGTGGATGACCTTCTCGAACACCGGCGCTTTGGCGAAGGAAGGCGATGCCGCCCGGCCCTCCGCTATGGCGTGCAGGAACCCCGCCGCCTCGATCACCTTGAGGTCGTTGAAACCGAGCTGATGCCCCACCGCTGGCGCGACTGCAAACGGGCGCGGGACCAGAATCTGCATGCCACCGAAGTGGAAGTGCAAGCAGCTGCTCTGCTCAGACCGGGGGCCGCCGCGTCCAGGGCGGCCGCCATGCCCCGGCAGTTGCAGACCATGCCGGGTGTCGGGCCAATCGGGGCACTCGCGATCGAAACCTTCGCGCCGCCGATGGAGCAGTTCCGGCGTGGCCGCGATTTCGCCGCCTGGCTCGGGTTGGTGCCGAGGCAACATTCGTCCGGCGGAAAGCAGAGGCTGGGGAAAACATCGAAGATGGGGCAGCGGGACATCCGGCGACTGCTTGTCACCGGCGCGATGGCGGCGCCGGAAGCTGGTTCGGGCCGTGCTCCTCCAGGCGGCGCGCGGCCTGCACAGCGTCGAGGCCGCCGGCGCGTGATCCCAGAGACATGAGGACCGCGTCAGCGGGCTGCGCATGATGGTCGGTCGGCGCCGGTTCTCCGGTCATTTGATTCCCGCCCCTGTTCGAAGTGTTGTTGCAACAGGATAATCTTCTTTTAGATGGTGTCCCACCGCGTGGTGTAGCTTGCGGCACTGGTCGCCGTGCTCTCCG
>NZ_JBBEBT010000359.1:0-9917 GCF_040882205.1 Hyphomonas sp. | reverse complement strand
TGTTGCCGAGGTCGGCGCGGCCGCCATAGACGGTGTTGGCGATCAGTTCCGGTTTGCGGGCATGTTGCCTGGCGAGGTCGGGATTGCGGCGATAATACCGGAAAGTCTTGATCAGACCTTCGGCGGAATAACTTAAGCCTTCCTCGGTGGACTTGAACCAGCCGGTTTCAACGAGGCCCTGACCGAAGAAATGGCCAAGGCGGAGCGGCGTATAGATGTCGTAGCGCTCAAGCGTCGGCCACGAATCGATGATGGCCTTGATGTAGCGCCCTTGCGTGCCGAGCTGGAGAAGGTCCCACCCCTTCCGGCCCGGCAGCAGCCGCGCGATCTTGTCGAGGTCGATGTCCCCGACGCCGTTGATGGTAATGATTCTTGCCATGATCCGCCCTCCCGGCACGGCATTTTTTACCATGCACTGAGCGGGGACTATAGACTGATTTGAACCGAAAGCGTGACTTTGTTGCCGGGCCGTTCAGCCGCGTCAGTCATCCTTGTCGGAGCCGCCCCTGGAATCGAGCAGGCCGCCGGCGAGCAGGCCCGCGAGGGCCGCAATGATAAGCGTCCTCGTGGACCCGCCGCCCACGGCGAGGCCGGTGAGGGTCCCGAGCGTCGCTCTCTGGCGGGCGCCGGAAACTTCCTTCGCGCGCTCTATTTCCGCTTTGGCTGACAGCGTGCCGAAATAATAGATGATCCCGGCCGCCACAACGCAGCCGATCGCGACGGCGCCAAGAGCCGCCCAGGCGCTCATCAGCTGGGCGAGGTAGAGGGCGAGCGAGCCGACGGCGAGGACATAGGCCGTGAGCAGCAAGACGATGGCCACCAATGTGTATCCAACTCCCTTCGCGCGCCGAGAAACGGCGCCGCCAATATCAAGATTGGCGAGGGAGAGGAATGCAGACAGAAGCGGCAGGAAGCGCATTGCGCAGTATCAGCGGCGCAGGAACAGCGAAGCGAGGAAGCCCACGCCGAAAGCAATGAGCAGTGTCTGGAGCGGATTTTCGCGGGCCGTTTCGACGACCTTCTTCTCCGCTGCGCTGGCCTTTGCCTTGATTTCCAGAAGGACTTCGCGAAGTTCTTCCATGATCTGATCGGCCGTATCGCCCGAGAAAACGTCGGCAAGGGCATCGATCTTCGTTTCGGCCTTCTTGCCGAGCGTGCCCATGATCTCGTCCATTTCCTCGCGCAGGGCTTCGAGGCGGGCCTCGAGTTCCCGGGTTGCCTTGTCGGCAGCGGCTTTGGCGCGTTTGGACGTGTTCGAAGATGTATCGGACATTCAGGGTCACCTTTGGGTCAGCGGTTGATGGCCAGCGAAGAACGCCGATGCACCGCGAGGCTGAGCATCCACATAGCCAGGAATACTGAAATTCCAGTTTAGAACATGGCTTTAATTGCGTTCGCCACCTGATTCGCGCAGGTAGCGAATGACTAACGCACGCGCGCAGAAAAGGTTTCAGTCGCGGACCATCCGGGCGCGCAAAAGCTCCAGCCAGGCCTGCTGGCGGTGGACCATCGAGACCAGATCGCCGGGGTCGCCCTGCTCGATCAACCGGTCGAGCCAGAGACCAAGCACATTCGCCTGCGAGCCGGACCAGTCACAAACAGGCCCGCTGGCCGGCATTGGGGAGGAAACGGCGCCGGGAGGGTTTTGTGAGTTGACGGGGCAGGTTCGGTAAATCCCTGACATTTCAGTTGCTTCGCCGCGTTCCGGCGATTCAGTCCGGAGGGTTTGAACATCGAATTGACGGGACGGGCGCATGGCATGGCCCCCAGTTTTGCGAATAATTCTTATTCGCAGATCCTGGCCGCCGCGTCAACCGTCCAGACGTGGTGTCACGGTGTCCCAAAGGAAACGGTTCACAAGACGCACCCGATTGCCCTAAATCCCGGCCATGGCAGACGACATTCTCCCCTTCAGTTCCGCATTCCCCGAAGCCACCGAAGCCGACTGGCTGCGCGAGGTCGAAAAGGCCCTGAAGGGCAAGGGCGCCGACACGTTGACCCGCAGGACGGCGGACGGCGTGGGCATCAAGGCGCTGTACCGCGAGAGCGACTTTGCCGCCGCGGCCGATCCGCTGGGCATCCCCGGCGAAGCGCCTTTCCTGCGCGGGAAAACGGCAGCGCCGGACAGGTGGCTGCCCTGGGATATCCGGCAGGCCTTTGCGCATCCGTCGGCCGAGCGGACCAATACCGAAATCCTGCGCGACCTCGAGCGCGGCGTCTGCTCCGTCGAGATTGCGCTGGACCCCGCCGGCAAGGCGGGCGTGCAGATCACCGAGGCGGCAGACTTTGATAGAGCGCTGGCGGGCGTGAGGGCCGATATGGCCGGCGTGGCGCTGGACCATGCAACTTCGCCGGGCGCGCCGGCATCCGCGCTCCTCGGCCTCTGGGCAGAGAAACAGGAGAATGCCGCCGGGCTGAAGATCGATTTCAACATGGCCCCGCTCGGCGCACTTGCGCGAAACGGCACACTGGCGGGCGGCCTGGACGCAGCGTTTGCGCGGCACGGCGCGGTGGCGAGCGCGCTCGGCGCGAGCTTTCCTATGGCGGGCCTGTTCCGCATTGATGCGCGCATGGTGCATGAGGCGGGCGGATCGGAAGCGCAGGAGCTCGGCGCGCTGATCGCCTCGGCCATCGACACGCTGCGGCGGCTGGACGGGCATGCGGATACGGCGCGGATTGCGGCGAACTTTACATTTGCGCTGTCGCTGGACGCCAACTACGGCATCGGCATCGCCAAGCTGCGCGCGGCGCGACGGCTCTGGGCGCGCTGCCTTGAAGCGCTGGGGCTCGCGGCCTCGCCGATGCGGCTGCAAGGCGTGACTTCGCTGCGGATGCTGACGAAGTATGATCCGTGGACGAACATGTTGCGCGGCACCTGCGCGGCTTTTGCAGGCGCTGTCGGCGGAGCAGACATTCTTACGGTGCGGGCGTTCAATGAAGCGCTCGGCCTGCCGGAAGAACTCGGCCGCCGTATTGCGCGCAACACGCAGATCATTGCGATGGAAGAAAGCCAGCTTGGCAGGGTGGCGGATACGACGGGTGGGGCCTGGTTTACCGAGACGCTGGCGGATGACCTGGCAAAGGCCGCATGGGCCGAGTTTCAGAAAACCGAGGGGGAAGGCGGCTTTGCGGCCTCGCTGATCGCCGGTGCATTCCAGGCGCGGGTGGCGACTGCGCGCGAGGCGCGGGCGAAGGACATTGCGCGGCGGAAGATTCCGGTGACGGGTGTCAGCGAGTATCCGCTTCTCGAGGAGATCGGCGCGCCGGTGGCGGCCGTGGAAACGCCGAAGCCGCGTGCGGGCTTCTCTGCGGCGGGTACCCAGCATTTTGCGAAGACGGCGATTGCGGGCGGCCCGGATGCATCGGCGGCAGCGCTCGCGCCGATCCGTCTGGCCGCGCCTTTCGAGGCGCTGCGAGATGCCGCCGCGAAACCGGATCGTCCGCCTGCGGTGTTTCTGGCGACAATCGGAAGTCTTGCGGAGTTCACCGCACGGGCAGATTTTGCGCGCAATTTCTTTGCAGCAGGCGGGATCGTCTCGGAGGAGCCGCCTGTGCCGCCGAAGGCGGTGGCGGAACTGGTATCTGCCTTCCGGGCCTCTGGTTGCCGGATCGCGGTGTTGTGCAGCACCGACAGGTTGTACGAAGCTGAAGCGTCCGGCGCGGCGCAAGCGCTGAAGAAGGCCGGCGCGCAGCGTGTTTGGCTCGCGGGCAAGCATGAAGGCGCGGGCATCGATGCGAACATCTTTGCCGGCGCGGATGTGGTGCATCTGCTCAAACTTGCCCATGCCGAACTCGGAGTGGCACAATGACCCAGTTCCCGGATTTCACGAGACTCACGCTCGACACCCCAACCGGAAAGGCCGGCAATCCGAAGCTCGGCGAGGCATGGGAGACGCCGGAAGGCATTGCGGTGAAGACCGCCTATATGGCGCAGGACCGCGCGGGGCTGGATTTCGTCGATGATTATCCGGGGCTTATGCCGTTCGGACGGGGGCCCTATCCGACGATGTACACGAACCAGCCCTGGACGATCCGGCAATATGCGGGCTTTTCGACGGCGGAGGATTCCAATGCCTTCTACCGGCGCAACCTTGCCGCCGGACAGAAGGGGCTGTCGGTCGCGTTCGACCTGGCGACGCACCGGGGTTATGATTCCGACCATGTGCGCGTGTCCGGCGATGTGGGCATGGCGGGCGTGGCTATCGATTCCATCTATGACATGCGCACGCTGTTTTCCGGCATTCCGCTGGACCAGATGTCGGTGTCGATGACGATGAATGGCGCGGTTCTGCCGATCCTCGCGCTGTATATTGCGGCGGCCGAGGAACAGGGCGTGCCACCGGAGAAGCTCGCCGGCACCATTCAGAACGACATTCTGAAAGAGTTCATGGTGCGCAACACTTATATCTATCCGCCGAAACCCAGCATGCGGATCATTTCGGACATCTTCGCCTATACCTCGCGGAAGATGCCGAAGTACAACTCGATCTCGATCTCCGGCTATCACATGCAGGAAGCCGGCGCGACGGCAGACCTGGAGCTGGCTTACACGCTGGCCGACGGCATCGAGTATATCCGCGCGGGCGTCGCCGCCGGGCTGGATGTGGATGCGTTTGCGCCGCGCCTTTCCTTCTTCTGGGCGATTGGCATGAACACGTTCATGGAAGTTGCCAAGATGCGCGCCGCGCGCCTGATCTGGGCGAAGCTGGTGCAGGAGAATTTTGCACCGAAATCCTCGAAATCTCTCAGCCTGCGGACACATTCTCAGACCTCCGGCTGGAGCCTGACGGCGCAGGATGTTTACAACAACGTGATCCGCACCTGCCTCGAAGGCATAGCAGCGGCGGGCGGGCAGACGCAGAGCCTGCACACCAACAGCTTCGACGAAGCCCTCGCCCTGCCGACGGACTTTTCGGCACGCATCGCGCGCAACACACAGATCCTGCTGCAACAGGAAGCGGGCGCCTGCCAGTCTATCGACCTGTTCGGCGGCAGCTATTATGTCGAGCGCCTGACGCATGACCTTGCCGCGAAGGCGCTGAAGCACATCGCAGAAGTTGAGGCGATGGGCGGCATGGCGAAGGCCATAGAGGAAGGCCTGCCAAAGCTGCGCATCGAGGAAGCCGCCGCCAACACGCAGGCGCGCATAGACAGTGGCACGCAGACGGTGGTGGGCGTCAACAAGTTCCTTTTGGACGAAGACGAAGACGTCCCTGTACTGAAGGTTGACAATGCTGCCGTGCGCCGGATGCAGCTTGATAAACTTGCGCGCCTGAAGGCGGAGCGCAATGGCGCGGACGTCGAAGCGAAGCTGAACGCGATTGCCGAGGCCGCAGCCAGCACGAAGGGCAACCTTCTGGAGCTGGCCGTAGACGCCGCCCGCGCCAAGGCGACCGTCGGCGAGATTTCGGAAGCGGTAGAACGCAGCCAGGGCCGCCACAGCGCCATCATCCGCTCGATCAAGGGCGTGTATGGCGGCGGCGTGAAGGGCAATGACAAGGCGGAGTATGCCAAGGAACTCGCCGCCAGATACGTGAAGACGAACGGCCGCAAACCGAAGATCTATATCGCCAAGATGGGCCAGGACGGGCATGACCGGGGGCAGAAGGTTGTCGCATCCGCACTGATGGACCTTGGCTGGGATGTCGAGATTGGCCCGCTGTTCCAGACGCCGGAAGAAGCCGCCGCCGATGCGCGCAAGGCGGGCGTAGACATCGTTGCGGCGTCATCGCTCGCAGCGGGCCACCTGACGCTGGTGCCGGAATTGAAACGCGCCCTTGGCAACGAAGGCGCGGCGAACGCGCGGATCATCGTGGGCGGGGTTATCCCGCCGCAGGACTTCGACGCCTTGCGCACGGCCGGCGCCGCCGCCATCTTCCCTCCGGGCACCGTGATTGCCGACAGCGCGATTCGCATGCTCGAATTGCTGGGCGACAAGACGGATCCGGCCCTGACGGCAGCGGAATAAGGACCGGCGCACATGATCCTCTCAACCACTTCTTCCATCGATGGCCGCAAGATTGTGGCCTACAAGGGTGTCGTTTGCGGCGAGGTCGTCATCGGGGCCCACCTTGGCAAGGACATCCTGGCGAGCTTCACGAACCTAGTGGGCGGGCGGTCGGAATCCTATGAGAGCACTCTGCGTGAGACGCGCAATGATGCAATCCGCGAAATGAAGGAAGAGGCGGGCACGCTGGGCGCGAATGCGGTTGTCGGCATCAAGTTCGATTACGGCGTCGTTGGACAGCAGGGCTCGATGATGATGGTGGCGGTGTCCGGCACGGCGGTCGTGCTCGAGTGAGCACGTTTGCGCTGACGGCGCCGGGCGTTGAGGAAATGCTCGCCTGTGCGGAAAAGTGTTTCGCCGAGTTGCCGGAGTTCATGCGCAAGGCGGCCGGGGATGTGCGCATCCTGGTGATGGACTATGCCGAGGACGAAATCCTGGGCGACATGGAAATCGATGATGCGCTGGACCTGACCGGGCTCTATTGCGGTGTGCCGCTGACCATCGAGAGCGTGACGCAGCCGGCGATCGAGCGGCCATTGATCTATCTCTACCGGATACCGATCCTGTTCGAATGGGCGCAGCGCGGCGATACGACGATTGAAGAGCTTGTCACTCACGTGTTCATTCACGAACTCGGCCACCATTTTGGCTGGTCAGACGAGGAAATCGACGCGAAGCTGGAAGAGGACGACGAAGGCTGATCGCCTGTTTTCAGGTCACGTATTGTGAGACGCCTTCTTCGCCCGGCATTTGAGGGGACATTTCATGAGATCATACTTTCTGTTCGCAGCGGCGTTGCTGCTCGGCGCTTGTTCTAAGGAAGCCGCGGCGCCGGCGGAGCCAGATGTGTCCATGATTGCGGAAAACGCCGTTGTCGCGGAAGCGGCCGTCCAACCTGCGGAAACTGAACTGGCCGCCTCAGTATCGCCTGCCGCGCCCGTTGCCGTGCCTGTGCAGCCCGCGCCTGCCGTTCCCGCCGAGCCAGCGGCGCAACCTGCCGAAGCGCAGCGTGACGCACGGATGGCAGGCATCTGGGTGAACGAGAACATCGTCAACAGCGGTGGCAGCAACTTCGCCTCTTATACGACCGTGATGACGATGGAACTGCACCCGGATGGCCGGGTTGTGCAGTATACGGAATCCATCGGCGGCGGCGGTAACTGGTCGTATGATGGCGGGCGGACCATTGACTTCGAGGGCGAATGGCGCGCCGATGGGCAGACATTGTCCGTCTACGCCGCGCCCCTGCCCGGCTTCACGCTGGCAGCAACCTACAGTTTCTCCGGTGAGTATCTTGTCACGCAGTCGGACATGGGCCGCCTGATCTGGCAGCGCCGGGGATGAGCACACCGCGATCAACAAGGATGAAACGCAGATGACGCAACACGATGGCCTCGGCCTTGCGCAGCTTGTCAGGGAAAAGAAGGTTTCGCCCTCTGAATTGCTGGAGGAGGCGGTCAGCCGCGCTGAGAAGGCGCAGGCGCGGGTAAATTGTTTTGCGGCGCTGTATCCGGATCTGGCGCGTGAGCAGATTGCCAAGGGCGGGCTTGAGGGACCGTATGCGGGCGTGCCGTTCGTCACCAAGGACCTCGCCGTTGGCGTCAAGGGGGCGCCTCTGACCGGGGGCAGCCGCGCTTACAAGGATGTCGTGTGTACGGACGATACTACGCTCGTGAAGCGCTACCGGGAAGCGGGTCTCGTTTTCTTTGGTTCGACCACGACGCCCGAATTCGGCCTGACGCTGACGACAGAGTCCACGCTTTACGGCCAGACGCGAAACCCATGGGACCGCACGCGCATTGCGGGCGGATCGTCCGGCGGCGCCGCGGCGGCGGTGGCATCCGGCGTGCTTCCGGTCGCGCAGGCGAGCGATGGGGGTGGCTCGATCCGCATTCCAGCGGCGTGCTGCGGCGTGTTCGGCCTGAAACCGTCGCGCGGGCGGATTCCGATGGGGCCGTCGCGCACGGAAGGCTGGAATGGTCTTTCGACGGTGCATGTCATCAGCCGGACTGTGCGGGACACGGCAGCGCTGCTCGACCTCACCCACGGGCCGGAGACCGGCAGCCGCTATATCGCAACACCTCCCGCACGGCCTTACCTTTCCGAGCTGGACCGCGACCCGAAACAGCTGCGCATTGCGCTCTGGCGGACGGCGCCGAATGGCACGAAGCCGGACGCCGACGCGGCCGCAGGGCTGGAGGCGACAGCAAGACTGCTCGAAGGCCTTGGGCACATCGTGGTTGAGGCCGGGCCCCTGCTCAATGGCGAGGCGCTGGCCAGGGCGGGCCTGTTCACCATTTCGGCCAACATCGCCGCGCAGCTAGACGAATATGGTGCGGTGAGGGGCCGTCCGGTCACGGATGATGAGATCGAGCCGGTGACGGCGGGCATGGTCCGGCTCGGGCGCACAGTGCCAATGGTAGAGCTTGCCAAGGCGAACAACGTATTCATTACGGCGGCTATCCAGTACGAGCATTTCCTCGATGCGGGTAGCTTTGACCTGACGCTGTCGCCGACGCTGCACCGGGCGCCGGATCTTCTCGGCACGATGGCGCTGACAGCGGACGGGCAGAAGATGGGCGAAGCAATTGCCGGATTTGCACCGCACTGCGCGGTGTTCAATCATATGGGCGCGCCGGCGATGTCCGTGCCGCTGCACTGGACCGCGCCGACAGCGACTGCGCCGGGCGGCCTGCCGATCGGAATGATGTTCGGCGCGCGCTATGGGCAGGAAGGCCTGTTGCTGGCGCTTGCCGGACAGTTGGAACGCGCGGCGCCCTGGGCGCATCGCCGTCCGCCGGAATGGGTTGGCTGAGGCATGGACCTGCGGAAGTGGTACGCAGGCGGGTGCCATTGCGGCGCGGTGCGGTGGGAGGCGGAACTTCCGCAGACCTTCGAGGCGGAAGATTGCAACTGCTCGATGTGCGCGATGAGCGGCAACATCCATGTGATCGTGCCGCGCGGCCGGTTCCGGCTTGTTCAGGGGGCGGACAATCTGACGGAGTACACGTTCAATACCGGCGCCGCAAAGCATCGCTTCTGCCGCACCTGCGGGATCAAGAGTTTCTATGTACCGCGCTCAAATCCGGATGGTTTCGCCGTCACCTGGCGCTGCCTCGATGACTGGAACACGCTCCGCGTCACAGTTACGCCGTTTGACGGGCAGAACTGGGAAGCCAATGGCGCGCGGCTGGCGCACAAGTCGCAGGATTAGGGCGGGGCGGGTTCGGTGCGGTCTTCCTTGCGCTCTTCGCGCCGCTCACGGAACTTTTCCAGACGCTCACCCCGCTTGCCGCGTTTTTCCATATTTCCGGACATGATTCTGGACACCATGGCGCGCTGCGCAGGCGAGAGCTCGGCGAGACCGTCAAACATGTGGTTGCCGACCGTGTCGCGGGCGGCGCGGTCGGCTTCGCGCAGGCGCGCAAGGGCGGCGCGGACCGCGGCATCATCATAGACTTCGGCGCGCAGGACTTCGGCAAGCTCGCGCTCTGCCTCATGCCGCACGACCATTGCTTCGCGCCCGGCCTCGAAGCTTTCTCGCATCAGCTGGCGCATGCCGTCGCGCTCGGCCTCGGTCAGCTCAATTGCGTGTTCGCCTTTGCCGCGGTCCCGGCCGGGATCGTGCCCAGACGGTCCTTTCAGGAAAATGCCTGCCAGCAAACCGACCAGCACCAGATTGCCGAGGACGGACACTGTCAGCCAGAACGGAAAACGCCGGACCGGCGGTTGTTGTTCGCTCATCAGCCCAGCTCCTCAGCAAACGCCGCCGGATCGAAACCGAGTGCGTGTTCGAGAACGATTTCAACTTCTTCGGATTCGCTCGCCGCGCTGGCGGCCGGCGCGACCATCACGCCCATGAAGAGCCCCGCCGCGAGCGCTGCGAAGCCGCCCGCAGGGGCCCACGGCG
>NZ_JBBEBT010000358.1:3743-9923 GCF_040882205.1 Hyphomonas sp. | reverse complement strand
CATGCGCCACACGCGCTCGCCCTCGGCGAGGCCGGCCCTGGTCAATTCAGCGGCGAGCTCGTCGCTGTCGGTGAACATGCCGGCATGGTGGTGGCCGAGCGAGACGACGATGGCGCCGGTGAGGGTGGCGAGATCAACGATAGCGCGCGGCTTGAAATGCTCCTGCGCGTACCAGAGTACGTCGCACAGCACGAGCCGGCCTTCGGCGTCGGTGTTCTGCACCTCGATGGTCTGGCCAGAGGCAGAGTGGAGAATGTCGCCCGGGCGGATGGCATTGCCGTCCGGCATGTTTTCCACGAGGCCGATCAGGCCGACGACGTTCACTTTCGCCTTGCGCTGGGCGAGCGCGCGCATCGTGCCGGTCACAGCTGCTGCCCCGCCCATGTCGCCGCGCATGTTCTCCATGTTCGGGCCGGGTTTCAGCGAGATACCGCCGGTGTCGAAGCAGACGCCCTTGCCGACGAGGATGACCGGATCATCACCCGGCTTGCCGCCGTTCCAGCGGATGATTCCGAGCTGGCTTTCCTTCACCGAGCCCTGACCGACGCCGAGCAGCGCGCCCATGCCGAGCTTCGCCATCTGTTTTTCACCGAGGATTTCGACCTCGAGGCCAAGGGGGCTCAGTTCCCTGACCTTAGCGGCGAAGGATTCCGGGTAGAGGTCGTTTGGCGGCAGGTTCACCAGGTCGCGCGCCAGATAGGTGCCATCGGTGGCTGCATCGATCGGTCCGAACGCGGTCTTGGCGGCCTTCGGATCGGCCGTCAGCACGGTCAGGCCGGAGAGGCTCGGCTTCTGGTCAGGCTTCAGTTTGGTGAAATACGTATCAAAACGATAGGCAGCCAGCTTGGCGCCCGCAGCAACGCGGGCCGCTGATTCGGCATCTTCAGCCGTGATCGAAGCCGACTTGAAGCCGCTGGAGCCGACAGCCTTGAACAGATTGGCGCCTATATTCTCGAGCGCGCGGGCATCGCGCTTCTTTGGCTTGCCGCCGCCGAGCAGCACAACGCGGCGTGCGTCGGAGCCCTTCGGCAACACCACGACCGCCTGCTGGCCGGTCTTTCCATCAAAGCGGCCGCCTTCCATGGCTTCCGAGAGCAGACCGCCGCTGGCCTTATCGAGCGCGGCTGCGGCTGTCGGCAGTCGGCCGTCCTCGTCGATGATGAAGGCAGCGATATCTGCCTTGGCGCTTTCTGCGAATGTAATCTTCATGTGTGGAAACTCCGTTTGTAACGGAAACTAAGCATCGACGCGCCAAGCGCAACTCGTTAGCAAGGGAAATGACAGCCCTTACCCACCTGTTTTAACAAGATAGAGCGTCGCACCCCGCCAAAGATGACGAAAATCCAGGCCCATCTGTTCCGCCAGATCCTGCAGGCGGTGGTAATCATCGTAGGGGGACTCGTGATGATGGCCCTCCTGGCGCAGGGACTGTCGCGCACCGACCTGATCCTCGAAAACCGCCAGTCGGCGTTGACCTACTTCTACATCGTGATGCTCGGCTCGCCGCAGATAATCGCGCTCTTGACCCCTCTCGCGATCTTCGTCGGCACGGTCTGGTCGCTGAACCGGATCCATAAAGATTCCGAAATCGTGGTGGCCCAGGCCGCCGGGATGACGCGCTGGCAGGTTGCATCCCCCGTGCTTCGGCTCGCAGTGATGTGCCTCGTCCTGCATCTCGGAGTGAACCTCTGGGGCCAACCCGCCTCGCAGCGCGCCATGCGCGAAGCCGTCGCCGTCGCGCGCGCAGACCTCGCCGCCGCGTTGATCCGCCCCGGCCAGTTCACCACCAACGGGGAACGCCTTACCTTCTATGCGCGCGACCAGATCGCCGGCGAGCTGCGCGGCGTGATGATCTCGGACATGACCGATCCGGATTTTCCGACAGACATTCTCGCCCGATCCGCCTCACTGGTCTCGGTCGATGGCAAGCCCACCCTGCTCCTGCGTGACGCGCTCAGCCAGCAATTGGATACCAACCAGCAACTGTCGATCCTCGAGTTCGACCAGTACATGTTCGATCTCACGGACTTCATGAAGGAAGACGCAGAGCTGATCCTGAAGGCCTCGGACAAGTTCCTGCACGAGCTGATCTTCGTGGACCGGAAAGACTACTTCCAGAACAAGGAAACTGATGACTTCCTGTCGGAAGCGAACGCGCGGCTGACGACACCGCTCCTGAATGTCGTGATGGCGCTGCTGGCCATCGTTGCCGTGCTGGGCGGGGATTTCAACCGGCAGGGCTATGGCCGCCGGATCGCAATCGCATCAGCCTCAGCCACCACCTTGCTCGTCATACAGCTGGCGCTGCAATCGGCAGCCGCTGAAGACCCGGCCATGAACATCGCCCAGTGGACCATTCCGGTCCTTCTCATCGTCATCCTGTCCTGGATCTATTTTGGCCGCGGACGGCATATCGGCAAACGCCCGCCGCCCACCACGGGGCTGCTGATCCCGCGGCTGGAGCCAGGAGCCTGATGCACCTGATGTCGCGCATCCAGACATATATATTGAAGGAGTGCCTCTCCGGCCTCGCGCTGGTGCTTGGCCTGCTGGTGCTGGCGATCCTGATGATCGACGTCGTGGAGCAGCTGCGAACGGTCGGCGGTGATGTCAGCCTCAGCCTCCTCAGCGCCCTGCGCCTGTCGCTTATGAAGCTGCCGCTGCTGATCGAGCAGACGCTGCCTTTCGCGCTGCTGGCAGCCTGCATGCTGGCTTTTACGCGCCTCAACCGGCGCTCTGAACTCTCCATAATCCGCGCCAGCGGCCTCTCTGCCTGGCGCTTCCTCACGCCCGTGATCGTACTGGCCTCCGGCGTGGGCCTTGTCTCGTCACTGATCCTCAATCCCTTCGCTGCCCGCCTTACCCAGTCGTTTGAGTATGAGCGCTCACGCCTGATTCAGATCGGACAGGAAACACTCGCTGTTGCAGATACAGGCATCTGGCTGCGCCAGGGAGACGATACAAGCCAGATCGTGATCCACGCCCGCCGGGTCGAGGATTCCGGGCGCACGCTGCTCGATGTGAAGCTGATCGAGGAACAGCGCCTGTATGAAGGTCGCCGGCCGACCAGCGACTTTGCCTTTGTGCGGCGCATCGATGCCGAACGGGCCGTTCTCAACGACGGCTTCTGGCAGCTCGAGAATCTTGTCGAAAACCTGCCGAACCTTCCGGCAAAACGCCGCAATACGCTCGCAATCCCGACTTCGCTGAATGCCGCAACCCTGCTCGACAAGTTCGCCTCGCCAAACTCGATCGGCTTCTGGGACCTGCCCGGCTTCATCCACGAGACCCGCGCCGCCGGCCTTGATGCCTCACGCTATACGATGCGCTGGTATGTGCTGACCGCCACACCGGTCCTCTTCGTCGCGATGGCCCTGATCGGGGCCCTTGCCTGCCTCAGATTGCAGCGCCTCGGCGCCACATCGCGGCTCTTGGCCACCGGTGTCCTCGCCGCCGTGGGGCTGTATTTCCTCACCCAGTTCTCGGCCAGTCTCGGAGCCACAGGTGCGGTGCCGCCTCCAGTTGCGGCCTGGTCACCGCCTCTGTTTTTCCTCTTCGTCAGCCTCGCCTTCATCGCCTATCGCGAAGACGGCTAACGCGGTTGCGGCCTTGACAAGCCCTCCCTGTCCGAACCATCTCTGCCGCCCTCAAAGAGGGTAATCGCATGAAACTTGTCGTCGTAGAGTCGCCAGCCAAGGCCAAAACGATCAACAAGTACCTGGGGAAGGACTATAAAGTCCTCGCCTCCTACGGGCATATCCGCGACCTTCCCTCCAAGAATGGCTCGGTCGATCCGGACAATGATTTCGAGATGGTGTGGGAAGCCGATTCCAAGTCAGCCAAGCGCATTTCGGACATCGCCAACGCCCTGAAAGATGCCGATACGCTTATCCTCGCAACTGACCCTGACCGCGAAGGCGAGGCCATTTCCTGGCACATCGTCGAGGCCCTGAGGAAGCGCCGTGCGCTGAAGAAGGACACAGTCATCGAGCGCGTGGTATTCAACGCGATCACCAAGACTGCCGTCACCACGGCGATGGAAAACCCCCGCCAGATCGACGGCGAACTGGTAGACGCCTACCTCGCCCGCCGGGCGCTCGACTATCTTGTCGGCTTCAACCTCTCGCCCATCCTCTGGCGCAAGCTGCCGGGTTCGCGCTCGGCCGGGCGCGTCCAGTCGGTCGCACTGCGCATCGTCTGCGACCGCGAGAACGAAATCGAACTCTTTCGCCCGCAGGAATACTGGAACATCGCCGCTGACCTGCGCGCGCCGGATGGCACAGCCTTCGAGACACGCTTGCACGCTCTCGACGGCGAGACACTGAAGAAATTCACCCTCGGCAACAAAGGCGACGCCGACCGCGCGCTCGAGATCGTTAAGGTCGGCGGTTACTCCGTCGCCAGCGTCGAGGCCAAGCCCGTCAAACGCAACCCGCCACCGCCCTTCATCACCTCCACGCTGCAGCAGGAAGCCAGCCGCAAGCTCGGGTTCAACGCCAAGCGCACAATGCAGGCCGCGCAGAAACTCTACGAAGAAGGCCGCATCACCTACATGCGGACCGACGGCGTGAACATGGCCGAGGAGGCTTACACGGCCGCCCGCGCGATGATCCAATCGAACTACGGCGCGCGCTACCTCCCGGAAAACACGCGGCGTTATTCCTCCAAAGCGAAGAACGCGCAGGAGGCCCACGAGGCTGTGCGCCCGACCGATTTCCACCTTCGCCCCGAAAAATATCAAGGTGACGGCGACCTGAAGAAACTCTACACCCTGATCTGGCGCCGAGCGGTGGCATCCCAGATGGAAGCGGCGCAGTTCGAGCGCACCACGATAGACCTTACGTCGAAAGACAAGCGCGCCACACTGCGCGCTACCGGACAGGTCGTCGTATTCGACGGCTACATCAAGCTCTACACCGAAGGCCATGACGCCGGTGACGACGATGACGAAGCCGAAGGCCGCTTGCCGAAGATGGCCGAAGGTCAACATGCCGACCTTCTGAAGGCCGGCGCCAACCAGTCCTTTACCCAGCCGCCCCCGCGCTATACCGAAGCCTCGCTGGTGAAACGCCTTGAGGAACTCGGCATCGGCCGCCCGTCCACCTACGCCTCCACCATGTCGACGCTGGAAGACCGCGGATATGTCCGCGTAGAGGGCAAGGCGCTGGTGCCGGAAGATAAAGGCCGCCTCGTCACCGCATTCCTCGAGAACTTCTTCGCGCGCTATGTGGAATATGATTTCACCGCGGGCCTTGAAGAGAAGCTCGACGTCATCTCCGACGGCAAGCTCGACTGGAAAGCATTCCTTCGGGATTTCTGGACACAGTTCGCGGTGGACATCGACGGCACCAAGGACCTGCGTGTAACGCATGTGCTCGACGCGCTGAACGAAACACTCGGCGCCTATGTGTTCCCGCGCACCGACACCGAAGGCAACGCTATCGCGGTTCCGCGTCAGTGCCCGCTCTGCAAGGAGGGCGAACTGTCGATGAAGCTCGGCAAGTTCGGCGCCTTCGTCGGCTGCTCGCGCCATCCCGAGTGCAAATACACGCGCCAGTTCTCCGCCGAAGGCGGCGAAGGCGCGATCAATCCCGACGGCAATGAAATCGGCATCCACCCCGAGAAGGGCGAGATGATCCTTCTGAAATCCGGTCGCTTCGGCCCCTATGTCGAGATGGCCAACGGCGAGAAGCCGAAACGCGCCAGCCTCGCCAAGGCTGACAGCCCGGACACGTTGACGCTGTCGCGCGCGGTCGAACTGCTCAGCCTGCCGCGAGAAATTGGTCCGCACCCGGAAGATGGCGAGATGATCCTCGCCAACTTCGGCCGATTCGGGCCTTACGTTCAGCATGGTAAGACCTATGCAAACCTGAAGGACCCGGCGGACGTCTTCTCCATCGGTATCAACCGCGCGGTAGACATGATCGCCGAGAAACGCGCCAAAGCCGCCGCCGGCGGCGGACGCGGCGGCGTGGCCGCGCTGAAATCCCTCGGCGAACACCCCGACGGCGGCCCGGTCGAAGTCTTCGCCGGCAAGTACGGGCCCTACGTGAAATGGGGCAAGGTCAACGCTACGCTGGCGAAAGAGATGGCGCCTGAAACGGTCACGCTGGAAGCCGCCCTTAAACTGGTGAATGCCAAGGCGGGAAGTGGCAGCAAGAAGAAAGCTGCGCCGAAGAA
>NZ_JBBEBT010000358.1:0-3643 GCF_040882205.1 Hyphomonas sp. | reverse complement strand
GAAGAAAGCTGCGCCGAAGAAGGCTGCCGCAAAGAAGCCAGCCGCAAAAAAGCCTGCGGCCAGGAAGGCCCCAGCCAAGAAGAAGGCCGCAGACGAATAACTTACGCATGTCATTGCGGGTCTGCGGGCGGGTGAAGGCTTGCCCGGCGGCGCAATCGCGCCTAAACCGCCGCAAATCGAAGGGGCCTTCATGGCAGAGGCGCAATCAGACTACACTTTCCGGCACAATCATCTGCTAGGAATCGAAGGCCTTCATCCCCTTGATATTGCTCACATATTGGACCTGGCCGACACCTATGCGGAGGCCACGCGGGCGGGCCTGAGGCCGGCGCCGGTACTGACCGGCAAGACCGTGGTTAACCTGTTTTTCGAGAACTCGACGCGGACACTGTCCAGCTTCGAGATCGCCGCGCGGCGGCTCGGCGCGGATGTGGTTTCGATGCCGGTGGGCAATTCTAGCGTGAAGAAAGGCGAGACGCTGATCGACACGGCGATGACGCTGAACGCGATGAAGCCGGACGCGCTGGTCATCCGCCATTCGGCGTCCGGCGGGGCGAAACTGCTCTCGCGCAAGGTCGACTGTCCGGTGCTGAACGCGGGCGACGGCACGCACGAGCACCCGACGCAGGCACTGCTGGACCTCTTGACCATCCGGCGTACCAAGGGGCGTATCGAGGGCCTGAAGGTCGTGATCTGCGGCGACATTGCGCACAGCCGCGTGGCGCGCTCGACTACCATGGCGCTGCATCTGATGGGCGCGCGCGTGCACCTGTGCGGGCCGCGTACGCTGATCCCTCCGGGTACGGACACCTGGGGCGCTGAAAGTGCTGGCACGGACTTTGACCGGGCGCTGCCCGGCGCTGATGTCGTCATGATGCTGCGCCTGCAGCTGGAACGGATGAATGGCAGCCTTCTGCCGAGCCAGCGCGAATATTTCCGCTATTTCGGGCTTACGGCGGACCGGCTGGCATTGGCGAAGGAGGATGCCATCGTGATGCACCCAGGGCCGATGAACCGGGGCGTCGAGATCGAAAGCTCCATCGCGGACGGCGAGCGGTCGGTGATCACGCAGCAGGTGGAGATGGGCGTCGCGGTGCGCGAAGCGGTGCTGCACCTCCTGGCAGGAGCGCGCACATGAGCCTCGAGATCGTCAATGCCCGCCTGCTGGACCCGGCGACCGGCACGGACGCGCCGGGTGGCCTGCTCATCGACAAGGGCGTGATAAGAGAGTTGCGTACAGGGACGGGCGTGTCCTTCAAGGACGCTAGGGAGACGATTGATGCGCGTGGCCTCTGCCTCGCCCCTGGCCTGATCGACCTGCGCGCCAAGACCGGCGAGCCGGGCGAGGAGCAGAAGGAAACGCTGGCGACAGCCTCGCGCGCGGCGCTGTCGGGCGGCATTACGAGCCTCGTCGTGATGCCGGATACGCGGCCCGTGATCGACGATGTGGCGCTGGTGCAGTTCATTGCCGAGCGCGGACGCGAGACGGCGTTTGCACGTGTGTATCCGGCAGGCGGACTGACGGTCGGCCTCGCGGGCGAGGCGATGTCCGAGATCGGATTGATGGCCGAGGCGGGCGCCGTTCTGTTTACCAATGGCGACTGGCCGGTGGCGAGCGCGCAGGTGATGAAGCGCGCAATGACCTATGCGGCGAGCCGCGGCGCCCTCGTCATGTCGCGCCCTGATGACCGCACGCTCGCCGGTGGCGGGGTGATGAATACGGGCGAGTTTGCCGCGCGCAACGGCCTTTCCGGCATCCCCATCGAGGCCGAATGGCTGGGCGCCGCACGGGATGTTGTTCTGGCAGAGCAAACCGGATGCGCGCTCATCCTCGATCAGGTGACCTCGCAGCGCACTCTGGACATTGTGGACATTGCGCGCGGGCGCGGTGCGAAAGTGTTCACCACGGTTGCGGCGCATTCGCTGTTCTTCAACGAACTGGATGTCGGCGACTATCTTACCTATTGCAAAGTGAACCCGCCCTTCCGAACCGAGCAGGCACGCAAGACACTGATCAGCGCGCTGAAGGAAGGCGCCATCGACGCGGTTGTATCAGCGCACGATCCTCAGCCCCCGGAGGAAAAGAGATTGCCGTTTGGCGAAGCGTCGTTTGGCGCGGCAGGGCTGGAAACCTTGCTGCCCTGCCTGCTGACGCTTGTGGCGGAAGAGGAACTGACGCTGCTGGAAGCGCTCGCCCCGGTCACTATCGGCCCGGCCTCTATCCTCGGCCTTCCGCAGGGCCGCATCTCCAAGGGCGCGCCGGCCGACCTCATCCTCTTCGATCCCGGCAAACCCTGGCTCTGCGACCGCGACCACCTGCTTTCGCGCTCCAAGAACTCGCCGTTCGATGGGCGCCGGCTGCAGGGCCGCGTGGTGCGGACGTTCGTGGGCGGGAAGACGGTGTTCGAGCGGTAGGGGGCCTTGCCCCAGATCCTCCGCCCCCTTAAACCGTGAGCCTATAGGGACGGACAGGGATTATACCACACATGCCGGAATGGGCATTTTACGCATTGGCGTCGATGGCCGGGTACCTTGCCGGGTCGACCCCGTTTGGACTCGTCATTACAAAGGCCGCCGGCCTCGGTGACATCCGCGCCATCGGCTCCGGCAATATCGGCGCGACCAATGTGCTGCGCACCGGGCGCAAGGATCTGGCGCTGGCGACACTGCTGCTCGACGGCCTGAAGGCGGGGCTTGCGGCGCTGGCCTTCACGCTGGTCGCCGGGCGCGAAGCGGGTTTCATTGCGGGCGCGGCGGCGTTTGTCGGGCATTGTTATCCGGTCTGGCTGAACTTCAAGGGCGGCAAGGGTATCGCGACCTATGCGGGGCTGCTGGTTTTCGTGACGCCCCTGAAGGGGCTCGTGATTGCGGCGCCGATCTGGCTGGGGCTGTTTGCGCTGACGCGGATTTCCTCGCTCGCGGCGCTGGCGGCGGCAGCGGCCGTGCCGCCGGGAACCTATCTGATGGGCGAGCGCAATCCACTGATCCTGGCGGGTCTCACGCTGCTTTCCCTCTTCGTGTTCTGGACGCACCGCGCCAATCTTGGCCGCCTCCTGAAAGGCACTGAGCCGCGCTTCGGCACAGCGAAATCCAAGTCGGATGCATGAGACTGCGACGGCTCAGCGACGATGAATGCCGCGAATGGGTCAGCCGCGTCCGTACACCGACTATCTGCCTCCAGACTTTCGCGCATCTGCTTTAGCGGTTCGCCAATCGCGCCGAGGCGCTCACCGTTCTACCCGAAATAACGAGCCGTATGGGCAAGGGCCCCCGGATTAAATTGCCGCGGCGCAGCGCATAGGCGCGCGCAAGCCTCTGCGGCGGGGCGCAAGATTGCGCGGCCTGGCCGCCGATCTCGGAAGGGCGGGGTTGGTCACCGTCCCGGGCACCGCGCCCGGCATTGACGGCGAGGCGCGTGCGGCGAGCGCCGCGAGGCACGCCGTGGCCGTGCTCGGCGGCGGCGCCGAACATATCTATCCGCCGCAGGATCAGCGCCTTTACCGGGAAATCGCCGAGCCAGGCCTGATCGGCTCCGAAAAGCCCGGCAGGATAAAGGAGCGCGGGCGCAGGATTTGCCCCGGCCCAACAGGATCATCACCGGCCTCACCCGGGGCACGGTCGTGGCCGAGGCGTCGGAGGGGTC
>NZ_JBBEBT010000357.1:0-1642 GCF_040882205.1 Hyphomonas sp. | reverse complement strand
CGTTGCTCACCATCGCGTGAAATCGCCGCTCACGATCAGCGAAATGCGCAGCCAGCGCTGATGGGACCAAATTGGCTTAACTGAGAAAGGAGGATTTCTGGTTCATTGTAGCCTTTCAAAGGAGCGAAGATGAGACAGAAATCCGGGACACGGAAGGCACCAGCGGAGAAGGTCATCAAGGACATCCGCCGGGTGACCCGCAAGCAGTATTCGGGGGAAGAGAAGATCCGTGTCGTGCTTGAGGGCCTGCGTGGCGAAGAGTCGATCGCCGCGCTGTGCCGGCGCGAGGGGATCGCCGAGAGCCTCTACTACAACTGGCCGAAGGAGTTCCTCGAAGCCTGCAAGAAGCGGCTTGCAGGCGACACGGCGCGCGCGGCCACCAGCGACGAGGTCAAACAGCTGCGCAAGGAGGCGCGCGATCTCAAGGAGGTTGTCGCCGAACAGGCGCTGGAACTGCGGATTCTCAAAAACGTATGGCCCGCCCCGTTGGCAAGTCGGTTACGTCAGGCTTTGTTCGGTCGTTCACAAACGTATCCGGCGTAGCGGCACTTCCTCCCTCGCCATGATGGAGATCCGCGCGTCTTGGCCCTCATAAAAGTCTCGGCGTCGAAGCAAGGACGCGGGTGTTCGACCCTTTCGGCCATCAGCTTCCTTCCGCCAACCTCACATGGCTCCGGCGATCCCGGAACCGATTCTTTCGACTAAGCAGCCTCGCTCACGCCGTCACCGTCGCACCCATTTCTGGATCGAAGCCTCTGCCCCGCCGCAGTGTTGCCCAAGCGATGCGGGCGAGCTTGGCGGCGAGCGCGACAATGACGATGTTTCTGTGCGCTCGGGACAAAAGACCTCGAAGCCACTCGCCCAAGGGTGTCGCCTGTTTGGAGAGGCTCGGCAGCGCCGCACGCGCTCCGTGGTTCAGCAGCATGCGAAGGTAGGTTCCTTGCGGGCGCGGCGCGCGACGCGAAGATAGGACTGGCCGCTGTCCCCCGAAATCCATAATCAAGTTTTGGTGACGATGCCTTGGGTCGATGACAGTCTGGCCATCACCTGTTCTGGCGCCGCAAATTCCCTGCATAGACCGAAGTGCTTCCCTGATAGGCGATCTGTTATTCCCTGTTCGGAGGTGCAGGGAATTTTTGCTACAAGTCATTGTTATCGCACATCAATTCGCGACGGAATCTGCCCGGAATGGTCCCAAAACGGATATTTTCCCTGTAAAATCCCGCAAAACAGGGAAATCGAGACCAGAGACAGGTTCGCTCAAGACTGCCCACACCACCAGACAGTCCGGCCTCGCTGGACTGATTTCGGGTGTCTCCTGCGCCGACGCCACGAACGCCCGATCCAGGATGTTGGGGGAGACCGCATGGCGTTGTCCTCCATCCTTGGGTAGTCCGCGCCGTCGAGGCCGCGCCCGCAGGCCTTCCTGGCGCATCATCCGCTCGATGCGATGCAGACCGGCGTCGAGCCCTTCGGCCAGCACGTCGTGCCAGACCCGCCGGGCGCCATAGGTGCGATCGCTTCCGGCAAAGCTGGACCGGGATCCCGGCGACGAGCCCGACATCTTCTGACCCCAAGCTGCCCGGGCGGGCGGTGCGAGGAGCGCCGGCGGTGCCGGCGCTCCCCGATACGGGCAGGCGCT
>NZ_JBBEBT010000356.1:0-10136 GCF_040882205.1 Hyphomonas sp. | reverse complement strand
GCAACCTGTTCCTGACCGGACGGGCGGGCACTGGCAAGACGACGCTGCTGCGCAAGTTCCTGGCCGAGGCCGGCGACAAGGCGGTGATCGTGGCGCCGACGGGCGTGGCCGCGATGAATGCCGGCGGGCAGACGATCCACTCATTCTTCAAGCTACCGCCGCGCCTGATCGAGGCGCAGGATGTGCGCCGCCTGCCGAATGCGCGGGTGGTGCGCGCGGTGAATACGGTGGTGATCGACGAGATCTCGATGGTGCGCGCGGACATGCTGGACGCCATCGACCGGAGTCTGAAGCTGAACCGGGGTTCGAAACGCCCGTTCGGCGGTGTGCGGATGATTCTGTCGGGCGACCTGCACCAGCTGCCGCCGGTGGTGTCGAACCAGGAAAGCCCGATCCTGCAGGAGCGGTTTGGCGGCAATTACTTTTTCAACGCGCCGGCCTTCAAGGAAGGCGAGTTTGCGCTGCTCGCACTGAAACATGTATTCCGGCAGGAAGACCCGCGCTTTCTCGCGCTGCTCGGCGCGCTGCGCTCGGGCCGGGTGACGCCGAATGACGAACTGACGCTGTCGAGGCTTGTCTCGGCCCGCCGCGCGTCTGATGCTTCGGAAACGCATGTCGTGCTGACACCGAACAATGCCAATGCCTTCCGCATCAACCAGACGCGGCTGGCGGAGCTGAAGGGCGAGCGCAAGGTTTTCCCGGCGGATGTTCAGGGGCAGTTCGACGAGAAGAGTTTTCCGACCGAGGCCGATCTCGAACTGAAGGTCGGCGCGCGGGTGATGCTGATCCGGAATGATCCGGAAGGGCGCTGGGTGAACGGCACGCTGGCGCATGTCGAGGGCTTCGGATCGAAGAGCGTGATCGTGAAGATCGCGGGCCGGGTCTACGAGATCGAGGCGGCAGCCTGGGAGAAGTATCGCTACGATTTCGAGATGGATTCCAAGAAGGTGAAGCGCGAAGTGGTGGGCACGTTCAAGCAGGTGCCGCTGCGGCTGGCCTACGCCGTAACGATCCACAAGGCGCAGGGCCTGACACTGGACAATGTGTTCATCGACTTCGATAGCGGAATGTTCGCGCACGGACAGGCCTATGTGGCCTTTTCGCGCGCCCGCACGCTGGAGGGGCTGGAAATCTCGCGGCAACTGCGTCCGCGCGATCTGGTGCTGGACCGGGACGCCTTTGCCTTCGGCGCGTTCGACATGATCGAGGATACGCCGAACTACCTGCTCGCGAAGTTCCGCAAGGACGAAGGGATTCTGGTTTAGGCGAGCTTGCGAATTTCCTCGGCGAGGGCGCGGTCCTTGTCGGTGACGATCGTCTCGAGATTGCGCACGCGCTCCTTGAGCCGGGAAATCTCGTCGCGCATCGTCGCGACATCGGACTGGGTAGCTTCATCGGCGCGCGAGTTGGCGCGCGTTTTCAGGTAGGTCTGGTAGACCCCTGCTCCGACGCTGATCGCGACGATCAGCACAACCATTTCAAACGGGCCCATTTTCTCGTCCTCCGGTAATCGGGAAAGATGCCCCAAAGGGGCGTTGAATAAAAGGGCGCGGTCAGAGCCTGTCGATGTCCCGGCGCAGGCGCCAGTCGCGGTCGGTGACGATTTCCTCAAGGCTGCGGACGCGGGCGTTAAGCCGCTCGATCGCCTCGTCGCGCGCATCCGGCATGCGCAGGCGGGCTTCGCGCCGCCCTTCGGACCGGAGAATCATCCAGACAACGAAAGCACCCAGGATGATGTAAAATGCAGCGGACATGAGCTCCCCCACCATATTGATAATCAATAATTAGGGGGGATGGCCCGGCATTCAAGAGAAAATCGTATGCGTCAGCGGCCCGTGGAGCCGAATCCGCCAGCGCCGCGCTCTGTGGCGCCGAGTTCGGTGACTTCGCTCCAGGCCAGGCGGGTGACCGGGGCAAGGACCAGCTGGGCGATGCGTTCGCCGCGTTTGATGACGAAGGCTTCGGCGCCGAGATTGATCAGGATGACCTTGATTTCGCCGCGATAATCCGAGTCGATAGTGCCCGGCGTGTTGAGGCAGGTGAGGCCATGTTTGGCGGCGAGGCCGGAGCGCGGGCGGACCTGGATCTCGTAGCCCTCCGGGATGGCGACCGAGAGGCCGGTCTCGACCATGGCGCGGGCGCCGGGGGCGAGGGTGACGGGGGCGTCTTCAGGCACTGCCGCGCGGACATCCATGCCGGCCGAGCCGGACGTCTCGTAGGCGGGCAGGTCGAGGCCTGCGAAATGCGGGAGGGGGCGAACCTGGACTGTGATGGTGCTCATTGCCTCCGGGTGCGGAGACTCTGGCCCCAAGTCAAGGCAGGCGCCCGACGGGCATTTGCGGCTTGCATTGCGGCAGATCCGAATATTTCGAAAAACAGTAATACCCGAAAGGAAGCCGCATGACACTCAAACACATCTGCGCTGCGGCGTTTGCCCTGCTTCTCGTGGCCTGCGCCGGGGTCGCGACCCCGGCGGCGGCGGATGCGCCTGGCGACGGGGCGGTGACGCTGAACATCAATTTCGAGGCCAGCGATGCGGGTCTTGCGGAGTTTTCAAGCGATCATGGACGGGGTCGAGAGCGCGGTGCAGACAGAGGCCGGGTTTGTCTCGGCAGGGGTCTACCGGAACGTCGATACGCCGAACAAGTTCGTGCCGGTCGAGGTGTGGGAAACGAAGGCGCTGCCCGCGGCGCACCAGGCCACACTGACGAGACCGGCGACTGGGCGCACATCAAAAGCCTGCTGACCGGCGAGCCGCTGATAGGATATTACAACGGCGAACGCAGACCTACTCCGCCGCAAGGGGAAGGCTGGCATCCGGGACACTCAGCGTATCAGCCACACGCGAAGCGAGGCGGCGGGAGACGTCGTCCTTGGCGAGGCGGGGCCAGTGTTCGGCGCCGTCCGGTGTGATCAGGTAGACTTCGTTCTCGTTGCCGCCCATCACGTCGCCGGAGACATCGTTTGCGACGATCCAGTCGCAGCCCTTACGGGCGCGTTTTTCGGTGGCGAGGGCTTCGACATCGTGCGTCTCGGCGGCAAAGCCGATGACGAGGCGCGGGCGTTTCTTTTTCTTGTGGCTGAGTGTGCGCAAGATGTCGGGATTTTCGGCAAGCTCGATGGTCGGGGCCCTGCCCTCCCCTTTCAGCTTCAGCTTCCGGTCAGAGGCCTTGACCGGGCGCCAGTCGGCGACGGCCGCGACTGAGACGAAAACATCCGCAGGCAGAGCGTCCTCGCAGGCCTTCAACATTTCGCGCGCGGTTTCGACGGAGACGAATGTAACGCCTTCCGGCGGCTTCAGTGCGACGGGGCCGGAGACGAGCGTGACACGGGCGCCTTCGGCGGCGAGGGCCGCAGCGATGCCGTAGCCCTGCTTACCGGAGGAATGGTTCGAGATATAGCGAACGGGATCAAGCGGCTCGCGCGTCGGCCCAGCCGTGACGAGGGCATGGATTCCGGCGAGGCGTTTGGAGGCCGGCGCGAGCGCGGCTTCAATCTCGCGCACGATGGCGGCGACTTCCGGCAGGCGGCCCGGGCCGAACTCGCCGCAGGCCATTGGGCCGACATCCGGATCGACGACGCGCACACCGTCTGCGCGCAGGCGGGCCAGATTGCGCCGGGTGGCAGCATGCTCCCACATCCGCACGTTCATGGCGGGCACCATGAGGACTGGCTTGTCGGTGGCAAGCAGCGTGGTGGATGCAAGGTCGTTTGCGAGACCGCAGGCGGCTTTCGCCATAAGGTCGGCCGTGGCCGGGCAGATGACGACGAGATCGGCAGAGCGCGAGAGCTCGATATGGCCCATCTCGGTCTCGTCGGTGAGATCGAAGAGTTCGGAATAGACTTTCTCGCCGGACAGCGCGCCGATGGAGAGGGGCGTGACGAATTCGGCGCCGGCCTTCGTGAGGATCACGCTCGAGGCAATGCCGCGCCGACCCAGCTCGCGGATCAGCTCAAGGCTTTTATAGGCGGCGATGCCGCCACCGATGATCAGGAGGATTCGCGGGCTTTTCATCAAGTCTGCCGGTCAGGTTTCAGGGCCGTTCTAGCGTAAATACCTTGAAATCGTCCCATCAATTCCCCGGGATTGAAGGGTCGGCGTCAATAGTTGAGCAAGATATGGGGCCGCCGCCGCCCCGCCGGAACCCTCGGATGTGTTACTCGCCGACGCGGATGATCTTGGTCATCGAGCTGCTGCTGGCGCCGGACACGCTGCCGGAAAGGCCGGACTTGCCGGAGGAACGCTTCAGTTCGCGCAAGGTGACGGATGTACCATTGGCGCCCTGGGTGCGGTGCAGGACAAAAGTCTGGCGCTCGCCGTCGCAGGTGACGCGGACGGTGGCGGTGCGCTTACCGGCGGCGGCGGCGGCGTCCAGCGCCGCGCGGGTGGCCGCTTCGGTGGCGGCCATGCAGGCATCGGCAAAGGCGGGGGCGGCAAAGCAGGCAGCAGCGGCGATCAGGGCGGCAAAGCGTTTCATGGGGCCGGCTTCCTTCTGATGACGGAGGCCGAAAGGTAACCGAGTTCTTAGCGCGGTGAAGCCCTTACGCTTCAGGCGGGAAACTCACAGGTCGCGAGGCGCCGCAGCCGCGAGAAATTCGCTCGGGATTGACCCCTTGAGAACCCCTTTCACCGCCTGCGGGGAGGCTTCAGGCTGCGCTCAGAAAGACCTTAGTGCCCAGGCGGCGGCGACACCGAGCAGACCAATCAGGCCGAACCAGCCCCACCAGGGCGCGAAGCGTTCGGGCGCCGGTGCAGGTGCCGGTTCGGTGTCGAGGCTTTTCTCGAAACGGTCCATGACTTCCGGGAGGCGTTTCAGGCGGTTCGCCACCTCGCGGACGTTTTCGGAGATCATGCGCATCGCGCCTTCGGGGCCGAAATTGCGGCGCATCCAGCCTTCGATGACAGGCTCCGACGCGTTCCAGATATTGTGGGTGGGATCAATGGCGCGGGCGACGCCTTCGACCTGCACCATAGTTTTCTGGAGGAGGACGAGTTCGGGGCGCAGGGCCATTCCGAACGTGTGCGTGTAATCGAACAGCTGCAGCAGTACGCGGCCCATGGACACTTCCTCCGCCGGGCGGCCGAACAGCGGTTCCCCGATGGAGCGCAGGGCCTGCGCGAAGTCGCCGACGGATTGGGACGGCGGCACATAGCCAGCCTCGAAGTGCACTTCGGCGATGCGCATGTAATCGCGCTTCAGGAAGCCCCAGAGGATTTCAGCGAGGAAGCGGCGTTCCATCGGGCCGATGCGACCGATGATGCCGAAATCAACGAGCGCGATGCGCCCCTCCGGGGTCAGGATGGCGTTGCCTTCGTGCATGTCGGCATGGAAGACCCCGTGCTCGATAGCGCTGGCGAGGAAGCCCTGCGTGATGTCATTGGCGAGCCGCACGCGGTCAAGGCCCGGACGGTCGAGCACGCCCGGTGCGGTGAGCGGGGTGCCGTTGATCCAGGAGATTGTCAGGACGCGTTTGCCGGTGCGCTCCCAGTCAACCTTCGGGATTTCAAAGAAGCCGGTCTTCGCGTTGATTGCGCGCATCTCGTCGGCGCCGCCGGCTTCGAGGCGCAGGTCAAGTTCCCGCAGCATGAAGTTGGAGATCGTGTCTGTGAAGGCGATGGGGCGCAGGCGCCGGCTTTCGCTGGAGACGCCTTCGATGGTGCGCGCGGCGCGGCGCATGGCGGAAAGCTCGAGTTCCATCTGGCGCTCGATCCCGGGCCGCAGGATCTTCACGGCGCGGTCGCCGTCAGGCAGCGGCATCTTGTGGACCTGGGCGAGCGAGGCGGCAGCGACCGGTTCCGACAGGCCGGGGAACAGGCGCGCGGCTTCTTCAGCGCCGAACTCCGCCGAGAGGGCGGCCCGGGCCTGTTTCATTGGGAACGCTGGCAGCTTGTCCTTCAGACGAGAGAGATCGCCGGCGACTTGCGAACCGAACACATCAGGACGCGTGGCGAGGAACTGGCCGAGCTTGATATAGGCGGGGCCAAGGCCTTCCAGCGCCGTCGCGAGGCGCTGGCCCGGCCGGCCTTTCGCGCCGCCGAACAGGCGCAGGACACTGCCTGCAACGCGCGCCGGGATCGGCAGGCGCGAATGGTAGGCGCCCGGCAGCACCACATCATGGCGCGCGAGCGCAGTGCCCGCGCGCATCAGCCGCCAATAGTCGCCCAGCGCGGCCATCTAGCGATTACCCGCCGCAATGGAACGTAACACCACACGTGCGCGTTGCAGGAGAGACGCCATGTCACAAGAAGCGAGTTTCAACATGCCCGAAATCCCCTCATCGAACAAATTCCTCTACCTGATCGTCGGCGCACTGGCCGCGGCGGTGATCGGCTTTGGAGTCTATTACTTTACCGAAGGGGACGGAGGATCCGACGGCGTCGAGATCTCGGTCGGCGAGAGCGGCATCAAGATTGACGAGAACTAGTCGGGACATGCTCACGCCGCCCAGCCGAAGTGCAGGGCGGCGATCCCGCCCGAATAGTTGGTGACCGAAACCTGCCGGAAGCCGGCGCCTTCGATCTCCGACTTAAAGACAGATTGCTCCGGGAACTGACGGATCGATTCAACGAGATACTGGTAGCTTGCCCGGTCGCCTGCGATGAGTTCGCCAAGGCGTGGGATGACGGCGTAGCTATAGGTGTCGTAAGCTTCCTGAAGCAGCGGCGCGGTCATGTGACTGAATTCAAGTACGGCGAGGCGGCCGCCGGTTTTCAGCACCCGGCGGAATTCACGCAGGCCCGCAACGCGGTCGGCAAAGTTGCGGATGCCGAAGGAGACGGTGACCGCGTCGAAGCTCTTGTCCGGATAGGGAAGCTTCTGGCCATCGGCGCAGACCCAGTCGAGGCGGCCCTGCCATTTGACATTATCCGGGCGCGCTTTGCCGGCTTCCAGCATGGCATCATTGATGTCGCAGACGATGGCAGTGGCCGGGCGCGTGTCGCCGCGGCGGGCGCCGGCCTTGTCGGCAAGTTCGAGGAAGGCGCGGGCAAGTTCGCCGGTGCCGCCGGCGACATCCAGATGGCGCTCGCCCGGCTGAGGGTTCAGCTTGTTCATGGCGTCGTGTTTCCACAGACGATGGACGCCAGCGCTCATCAGGTCATTCATCAGATCATAGCGGGAGGCAACCGACCGGAACACGACTTTAACCCGGGCGACCTTCTCAGCCTCCGTGACCTCCTCGAACCCGAAGGAGACCTTGCGCTCTGTGTCGTCCGTCTCTGTCATGCTGATCCATCTTACATGCCGCCCTAAGCTTAGCGTATATGCGATAAGGATGCCTGAATTACCTGAAGTCGAGACAGTTCGCCGCGGACTTGCCCCTGTGATGGAGGGCCGGCGCATCCTGCGGCTGGAACAGCGGCGGGCGGATCTGCGTTTTCCCCTGCCCGAGCGCTTTGCCGAGCGGGTGGCCAATGCGCGGATCGACCGGCTCGCGCGACAGGCGAAATTCCTGTCGGCGCATCTCTCCACAGGCGAGGTGCTGGTGATGCATCTGGGCATGACCGGACGCTTCACCATCTCCGGGGCGATACAGGGCGAGTTCCACCACGAGACTGGAAACCTTTCCGCGCATGACCATGTCGTTTTTCACATGGAAGGCGGAGAGACGGTCACCTATAACGATCCCCGCCGGTTCGGCTTCATGGAACTCTGGCCGGCCGTGAATTTCGGGGCATACCCGAGGTTAAGGACGATGGGGCCAGAGCCGCTGTCGAACGGGTTTTCGGCGGCTTATCTGGACACGGCCCTGAGCGGCAAGGCGGCGCCGATCAAGTCGGCGCTGCTCGACCAGTCGATCATCGCAGGGCTCGGCAATATTTATGTCTGCGAGGCGCTTTACCGCGCGGGCGTGTCGCCGAAGCGGCTATCGCGCAGCGTGCCGGGCATGCGGGCTGCGCGGCTGGCGCCGGCGATCAATGCGGTGATTGCCGAGGCGATTGCGGCGGGGGGATCGTCGATCTCGGACTTTGCAGGGACGGACGGGAACCTTGGTTACTTTCAGCACCGGTTCGACGTGTATGACCGCGAGGGCGAGGCGTGCAAACGCTGCAGGACGCCGGTGAAGCGGATCGTGCAGTCGGGGCGGTCGACGTTTTATTGTACTGGGTGCCAGCGCTAGGCCGTTACCGGCCCGGTCGAAGGCCAAGCTTTGCGAGCGGGGAGCCAAGCGCCCCACTGACAAGCGCCGCGAGCAGGACCGGAGCGGGCCAGAGTTTCGAGAGCGGGGCGGCGAGGCGGTCGCGCAGCCAGGGCAGGATGTCGGAATCCGACTGGTAGACTGGCGTGAAGGCCCAGGTCAGCAGCTGGAACAGGCGCACATGCATGGCGCGCTGGCGCACATACATCGCGGCGATGTCCACTGCTTCGCCGCACAACTGCACGGCGTGGGCGAGCGCGAAAGCATCGAGCAGCGCCATGTTTGCGCCCTGCCCCAGCTGCGGGCTGGCGGCGTGCCAGCTGTCGCCAATATGGATGAGGCGGCCTGTCGCGGCGGGCCAGTGCGTGCGGTGGCGGTAGCGGGCGAAGGTCAGCTGGTCATGATCTGCAATCTGATCAACGAGGATGGCGGTTTCCGGCCAGAGGGCGCGGGCGGCGTCCTTCCAGTGGACCAGCGGTGCGGCGCGGAACTCTGCATGCGCATCGCCGCGGATGGACCAGAAGTAGGTGAGGCTCTGCACGGCGCCCTCGTACGCGCGGCCGGAGGGCATGACGCCCGCCATCTTGCGCGCGGCTTCGTAGCGCTGCTCCAGCGCGCTTCGGTCGAATGGGCCTTCTTCCGGCCAGGGCAGCGTTGCCCAGAGCGCGCCATAGGGCAGTTTGTTGACTGGCACTGAGGCGAGCGGCGAGCGAACGCCGAGCGCATCGATGACAAGGTCGAATGGCCCGTGCGCGCCACTAGCGGCGTCAACAAGGGTACCATGCGCGGCGTTCGCCGCCGTGATGCGTGCGCCGGTGACCAAGCGGGCGCCGCTCGACACCGCCGCGTCATGCAGCAGCGTAAACAGCGCCGTGCGCTGGATGCCGATACCGCGCAGCCCGGCGCGCAGCGCGTCATAGCGGACATCCAGCACAGCTCGGCCGGTTTCCGAAGAGACGCCCAAGAGGCGCGCGATGGGCGCGCCGGCGGCCTCCACCGCGCCGCGAAGGCCAAGCTGATCGAGGATGACGAGGCCGGTCTCCTGCAGCATCAATCCGGAGCCCACGGGACCTGCCGCCTCAAACTGGTCGAACAGCGTGACGCGGTGGCCTTGCCGCGCCAGCAGCGCGGCGCCCGCAAGCCCGCCGATCCCGGCGCGCAGCGCGTCATAGCGGACATCCAGCACAGCCCGGCCGGTTTCCGAAGAGACGCCCCAGAGGCGCGCGATGGGCGCGCCGGCGGCCTCCACCGCGCCGCGAAGGCCAAGCTGATCGAGGATGACGAGGCCGGTCTCCTGCAGCATCAATCCGGAGCCCACGGGACCTGCCGCCTCAAACTGGTCGAACAGCGTGACGCGGTGGCCTTGCCGCGCCAGCAGCGCGGCGCCCGCAAGCCCGCCGATCCCGGCGCCGGCAATCCCGATGGAAAGCGTTCGAACCATCTACCTGTTTAGCCCTGCTCCTTGTGCAGAAAGCAAGCCTGAGCGAGAGTGAGTTCCGAAAAGAAACGGGAGATCGAGATGTTAAACGGTGCGGCTTTGATTGTCGGTGCAGGCGACGCGACTGGCGGCGCCATCGCGAAAGCCTTTGCGCGCGAAGGCCTGACGGCCTGTGTGACACGCCGCGCGCGCAACCTTGATTCGCTCGCTGCGCTGGTCTCTGAAATCGAAGCGGAGGGCGGCAAGGCGCGGGCCTTCGGCGTGGATGCGCGCGAAGAAGAGGCGACGATTGCACTGGTGGACCAGATCGAAGCCGAGGTGGGACCGCTGGAAGTGTGCGTGTTCAATATCGGCGCGAACGTGCGCTTCGCCATTACCGAGACGACGTCGCGCGTCTATCACAAGGTCTGGGAGATGGCGGCCTATTCGGGCTTCCTGGCGGGTCGCGAGGCGGCGCGGGTAATGCGCCCGCGCGGGCGCGGCACGATCCTCTTCACTGGCGCGACGGCGGGCGTTCGGGGGCGCGAGGGTTTCTCGGCATTTGCCGGGGCCAAGCATG
>NZ_JBBEBT010000355.1:0-1674 GCF_040882205.1 Hyphomonas sp. | reverse complement strand
CAGCGTGTTCGCTCTGCTGGCGCACACGGGCGATCTGGTCCTCGAGCGGCAAGGGCGTCACGCTACCCGGGTCGCGCCGCACGAGGGGATCAGCGCATAATTCCCGGATCATCTCGGCGTTGCGATTGTTCCAGACCTGCGTCCAGCAGAGCTCGATCAGTTTCTTCAGTGTACGCTGCCTCGCCATCCGGGCCTCTCATGATTGCGTGCCTTCAGGCATCCTGTTTGGGTTCAGACTGATCGCAGAAAGCGGTCTTCAACAGGCTTGACCGGAAAGTAGGCGGCGCAGATCTTAGTGCGGGGAAGTCTCCGGCGCCCAGGCCGCTGCGCGCACATCTTCGAGCGGGAAGAGCGGGCCGGGATCTGGATTTCGGCGCAGCGGCACGCCGCCGCAATGGGGCTGCATCCGGTCGTCGAGGGCCGCATGAGTGACCAGCGCTTCCGGTGGCAGGTCATAGCGGGCCGCGATTTCAGCGACGAGCGCCGAGAGCGCCGCGATCTGCTCGCCCGGAAACGGCTCGTTGCCGTCGCCCCGGTTGACCAGTTCGATGCCGATGGAGCGCCGGTTAACCTGCTGCAGGATGCCGCCGAAGCTGACATGCCCGGCCATGCGCAGTTCGGGACGCTGCTGGGCAATGTCGCCCTCGCGCCCGATCACGTAATGAATGCTTTTTCCGCCTTCGCCAAGAAACCAGTCGCGCCAAAATACGGCGCTGCCTTTAGCAGGCGTGAACCAGATCGCGCCGTCCCGGCAGATCGGCCCTCCGATGGAGTGCACAACGATGAGGTCGATCTCCGCAGCTTCGCGGACTTCACCAGCCTGGGGAAAATCATCCGCCAGCCGGTCGATTACCAGCAGGCCCAGCGGTGTCGCAGCGGTCTCTGCTGCGACCGGCGCAGGGACGGCGACGTCAGGATGGTAGGAGCCGCGGGGCCCTTCCGGCACGGCGGCGCACCCCCCCAGAAAGCCGGCTGCCAGTCCGCCGAAAAGCCATGCCGCGTGCATCTCACCTCGCTCCGCCCCTGACGCACCCTGCCGGGCAATTCCGGCAGGATTATTGCCGTCCGGGCAATCGCCGCCCGTCCCTTTTGCCCCCTTGCAAAATCCGGCACCACGCGTAAAAGCGCCACTTCCCGGCCGGGACGCTTCGCAGCGCCTCCGGCAAAAGACGGTATCGGAGTGTGGCTCAGCCTGGTAGAGCACTAGCTTCGGGAGCTAGGGGTCGGAGGTTCGAATCCTCTCACTCCGACCATTAAGATCAAGGCATTAGGCAGTACTCAAGAATCGCATATTTTACGCGTGCCCTGCCTGTGCCCCACTTCAGCATCGGTGCTGGCCGGCTTTGATCCGTTTCGAGCGGTTCAAGAATTCAAAGCCGATTTGCCGGAAACGGATGAGCGTCCGCCACGACGGGAAGCTTGTCCGAGCGCGCAAGCTGCAGCTGGGTTTACACAGCATTCAGGTCAGCACGGGCGCCTCTTCGGTGCGTCAAAAATAAATCGGGATCTACCGGCTGATTCCCTTTTCGGCTGATCGCGTCCGGTCACGCCCCTGCAGGTCTCTCGCAAGTTGCTGCTGCTCAAGAAGCCGTTTGCGGATATCGAGATGCAGCTCCATGGCTTTCAGCCGGTCCTGCCAGTCCGGCTCGAATGTGAGGACGCCGCGCTTTGTTT
>NZ_JBBEBT010000354.1:0-1679 GCF_040882205.1 Hyphomonas sp. | reverse complement strand
CGAAGAGATGGAGGCGATCGCCCAAGATCTGCGCCAACTGGGCGCGCGCGTGTCGACCTTTTCCTGCGACGTGCGTAGCCTCCCTGACGTGCGCGCGCTTGCCCGCCATGCAGAAACCGAGCACGCCTCGCTGGATATCTGGGTTAACAATGCCGGGATCGGGTACATCATGAAGCCCTTGCTCGAGGTTACCGAGGAAGACTGGCGTGCTGTGATCGATGTCAACCTGACGGGCGCTTTCTTCGGCCTCAAGGCTGCGGCTGAGGTGATGGTCAGGCAGGGCCGGGGCGGGCGGATCGTCAACATTGCGAGCCAGGCCGCGAAGTCCGGCTTTCCGCACGCGCAGGCCTACACGTCCTCCAAGCACGGCCTGGTGGGGCTGGTACGCTCGGCGGCCGTCGAGCTTGGACCGCACCGGATCACGGTCAACAATGTCTGCCCGAACCATGTGACGACCGGGCTTGGCGCCTGGCAGAACGAGTATTTCGCAAAGGTCGTCGGTGCACCGTCGGTTGAAGCCTACCTTGCAGCGATGGCGGCGCGCATTCCGATGGGCCGGCCGGGCCTGCCGGAGGATACTGCCAATGCCGTGGCCTGGCTGTGCACGGACGATGCGGCCTACATTACGGCCGAAAGCATGAACGTCTCCGGCGGGGAGGAACCCCATTGAGCAGCCTGCCGCCAGATCCCGCGCCGGAAGGGTTCGCCTGGCCAGGCGGCGCCCGCCTTGCGCTCTCGATTGTCGTCAATGTCGAGGAAGGCGCCGAACGCCGGATCGATGAAGGCGATGGACGGCCGGAGCCGGTGGACGAACTTGGCGCCGTCCCCGGCAAGCCGATACGCGTGCATGGTAACGAGTCGAATTATCAGTACGGGATCAATCGCGGCGCCCCGCGGGTAATCCGCCTGCTGGACGCGGCCGGCATGGCCGCGACATGGACGGTCTGCGGCCAAGCGCTCGAGAAGGCGCCCTGGCTTGCGCAGGCGATCACGGCGCGCGGCGACGAGCCCTGCAACCATGGGCACAAATGGGCCTTCACCGCGTTCATGGATGAAGCCGCCGAGCGCAGCTTCATCGAAAAAGGCACCCGGAGCATCGAGGCAACGTGCGGGCGCCGGCCTTCGGGCTGGCTATCGCGCTACCTACACACGGACCTCACGCGGCGCATCCTGCTCGAACAGGGCTACGCCTACCATATGGATGATTACTCCGACGATTTTCCATACTGGGCAAGCGTGGAGATGTCGGACGCAAGCCGCCGGCCGATGGTGATCCTGCCCTATGCGATCGATTCCAATGACATGAAATTCTGGCTCAGCGCCTCATTCACCCCCGAGATGTGGCTCGACTATGCGCGGCGCAGTTTTGACTGGCTGCGCGCCGAGAGCCTGCGCGAGGGGGCCCGGATGATGAGCCTCGGGTTGCATCTGCGCATCATCGGCCGGCCCGGGCGGATCGGGGCGCTGGAAGCCTTCCTGAGGCATGTGAAGGACCATCCGGATGTCTGGGTCGCGCGGCGAGAAGACATTGCCGCGCATTTCGCGGCGCATGTCGGGCAGGAGACGGCCCGATGAAGGCGCTCTTCTTCCTGGTATGCCTGCTGGCGGCGGCGCCGGTTGCGGCTGCAGAGGACGCAGCTGCGGAGCTCATGGCGCTGTCAGTGGGGAGTTGGACCAGC
>NZ_JBBEBT010000353.1:0-10412 GCF_040882205.1 Hyphomonas sp. | reverse complement strand
CCGTATAGGGATTGAAACGCTGGAACGCCTCTCGCAGGACGGCGGCGCAAGCCTTCACAGCCGCAAGCTGCGCGCGTTTGACGAGCCGCCATTCCGATGAGCGATGTCGACTGGCCCGCCCTCAAGGCTGCCGCCCTCGCGGTGCAGGAGCGGGCTTATGTTCCGTATTCCGATTACCGGGTGGGGGCGGCGCTGCTGACGGCGTCGGGGGAGATTGTGGCCGGGTGCAATGTGGAGAATGCGACGTTTGGGGCGACGTGCTGCGCGGAGCGGACCGCGGTGTTTTCGGCAGTGGCCGCCGGGCATCGGGAATTCCGGGCGGTGGCGGTGGTGACCCACGGCGCCGAGCCTGGCACGCCTTGCGGGATCTGCCGGCAGGTGCTGGCGGAGTTTGGCTCAGACCTGGAGGTGCTCTGCTTTACACCGGAGGGCGCGGAGGAGGTCTACTGGCTTTCAGAACTGTTGCCGCATGCATTCAAGCTGAAGTAGCTGGCGGCGACTTCTTTTTGGCGCCGCGCGGCACGAAGAGCATGAATTTCGCGAGCGGCCGTTTGAACATCAGCAGATAGGCCACGTGCATTGCGACCAGAGGGAGCAAGAGATTGCCTGCCAACTCGTGGGCCCCCGGCAGTGGACCTTCCTCTGCGTCCTCCTCGCCTGCTTCCTCGCTCTCTTCGTCTTCTTCTGAGTAGCTATAGTTGACACGGCCCTCGGGCACCGAAACAGGCTCAGCGCGCTCTGCGCTTGCTTTGCCAAACCCGATTGATCGGCCTTGGTCCATCGCTATGCCTGTACCGGTGACCGTCAGCAGGCTGAGGGCTATGCCGAGCATCAGGACGCGGCTGATGGCGGGATGAGTGGCTGCGCCCTTTAGCTTCAGGCCCTCGAATTTTGGATAGAACCGCATCAGGCCGACCTGCCGCTCGCCGCCCAGCGCCCAGAGGAGGCGCAGGACGATCACGCCAGGGACGCCATAGCCGAGCCAAGCATGAACGCGATCCATCTCACCGGTGAGGTAGGCCGCGATCGCGAGGATTGCCAGCAGCGCGTGGTAAAGGCGCACGCGGTTCATGATCGTCAGCAAGGGGATCTCGATTTGGGATGGAGGAAGCGGGCAGGACGCTCAGGCGAAAGTAAGGGATCGCAAGGCTGCGTCGATACGAAGTTTCCCTCCCGCGCCGCTGAGTTTGCAGCGCAATTGCACTCGCGGGAACGGACGAAATCCGATGCGGCGGCGCGGCAGGCAGGCCGACCCTTCCCCCGCGCTGAGGAAGCTCCTGGCGGCGGCCCCGGGTATTCGGGCAGTCGATTGAGCGCCTTGCCAGCGCGCTGATTTTACGGTGACGTAAGCGCGTTCAGCGGCAGGAGCCGATGGTGGAACAAGAGAACAGTAAGCAATCTTCGGATGACGCCCGCACGCGGGTGTTCCTGAGCTATTCGCGCAAGGATGCGGGCCTGGTGGCACGCGTTGCCGAGGGGCTGATGGAGGCGGGGTTTCTCGCGGACTATGACCAGGCGGCGCATGATCCCGGCAACGTGAGCGCAGGGATTTCGGCTGAGGACGAGTGGTGGAAGCGGCTGCAGGAGATGATCGCGTCGGCGGACGTGATGGTGTTCCTCGTGTCGCCGGATTCGGCGGCGAGCGCGGTGTGCGATGAGGAAATCGCGTATGCGCGGGCGCTGGGCAAGCGGATCATCGCGGTGCTGGCGCGCAGCGTTGACTTTGCGAAGGCGCCGCCGCGGCTGTCTGCGCTGAATGTGCGGATTGATTTTTCGGATGGCGGGCCCGGATTTGACGCGGCGCTGGCGGCGCTGGTTTCGGCGCTGGAGATGAACGTCGGTTGGCACCGGGACGGGCGGAAATATTACGCCCGGGTGCAGGAGTGGGACACGGCCGGCCGGCCGAAGAGCAAGCTGCTGCGCGAGGGCGCAGTAGAAGAAGCCGAACGCTGGGCGGTGTCGCGGCCGAGGAATGAGCCGGAGCCGGGCGCGCTGTTCCTCGCCTGGATTGCGGCTAGCCGGGCGCAGATAAAACGCGACGCGGCGGTGCGTGCGTTCTGGCGGCGGGTGACGGCGGTGTTCGCGGTGACGACGCTGGCGGCGACGCTGGCGGGGGCGTGGTTCGTGGTCAACGGGCAGCGCAACCTCGGCCGGAGCGAGAGCCTGATGCTGGCGCGGACGTCGTATCAGCTGTTCAATGACGGCGAGTACCGGCGCGCCTTGCAGATCGCGATTCTGGCAGCGCGCGACTCGTTCCTGAGGCCGTCTACGGATGAAGCGAAGGCTGCGTTTGCAAAGATGGCGCAAGCGCTCGCGCATGTCGCGACTGTCCGGCAGACGTTTCCACAAGACCGTCCGCTCGACCCGGTGATCGCGCGGGCCTATCCGGCGCTCGGCGGCACGCGGCTGGTGACGGCAAATCCCATTTCTTCGGTGTTCGTGTGGGATACGCAAACGGGCCTGCAATTGGGCGAGACGCTCACGATCAATCCCGAGCTGGGAGACATACAGGAACTCCTTGTGCCGACGGGCGAGTATGTGGCGGCGTGGAACAGCGGGGGCGCGTATGTGATTTCGCTGCGTGATGGTACGCGGCTACCAGCGCCGCTGGGTCTCGAAGCGGGGGAGGATGCGCTGGGGTTGATCCATGCCGGGATGTCGGAGGATGGCAGGCGGCTGGCGGCGGGGCTGACGAATGGCACCGTGCGAACCTACGACATCGCGACAGGCCAGAAGCTTGCTGAGTTTCCCGGCCGGGCCGAACCTTCGGTCGGGGCGGCGCTGACGGCGGACGGGGCGAAGGTGCTGGTCGTGCGGCTGGGTGCGGCGTTCCTGGCGGACGCGGCCACCGGAGAGATCGTTGCCGGGCCGTTTGATCCTGAGGGCGGTCAGTACTGGGGCGGGTTGGTGTCGCCGGACGGGTCCCGTGTCCTGCTTCGGCGCAATACCGGAGACTTCGACTGGGAGCTTTCGCGGCAGGCGGAAGATCTGAGTGTTCCGCTGCAGGAAGACACCGATAGTATCGAGATCTGGAATGGTGCGACGGGCGAGCGGATTACCCGGGCGGGCTTTCCGGATATTGCCGAGCGGGCCGTGTTCCTCGACAAGCTTCGGCGCATCGCCACCATCTCGCCAATCGGCAGTGTTCAGCTTTGGGATGCAGATACCGGCGCGGCTGTCGGGGATGTTATCCTCACCGATGAACTGGAAGGAGACGTGGATATCGGCGCCGACGATACGTCTTTCGCCACAGTCTCTTATCTGAGCGGCGTGCAGATCTGGGATAGTCTCACTGGCGCGCCGTTGCTGGAGCCGGAGCTGCAAGCAGAGGGCAATCCGGAAAGCTGGAACGGCGTCAGTCGAATTGCCGGCAGTCAGGACTACCTCGCCTGGAATGGCCGCCGGGCGGTGCGCCTGAACCTGAGCGATGGGCAGGTGTCGGAAACACCCGTTTCAGGGGACTCCGCAAGCTCTGTAACGCATGCGGCGCTTTCGCCGGATGGCCGCATTTCCATAACGCACAATGCCAATGACGAGCTCTACTTCTGGGACACGGTTTACCTGACCGAGCATCTTCCCGCGCCGCTGACCCACAACAACTCCATTGTGCCGCCGCAATTCATTGGCGATGGCAGCCGGGTGCTGACGCTCGAGGGCAATGAGGCCCGCATCTGGAACGCAGGGCCGGCGAGGACGATTGCGCTCAGGGGGAAATCCGATATCGGCGCTTCGGCCGGGGCAATGCTCTCGCCGGACGGCACGCGCCAGCTGGTGTGGAACGCGTCGGGCAGGGCCGTGCTGCGCGATGCGGCGACAGGCGAACAGATTGGCGGCGAACTATTGCTTGGGCCGCCGGGGTCTTTCAAAGCCGTGTTTGACCCGGGTTCGCCCCGGCTGGCGATTTCTTTTGAGGGCGTCGTGCAGTTGCTGGATACTGGCACGGGCGAAAACGGCGAGGCGCTCCTTGAACATCCGGCATCGATTTCGGAGATGCAGTTTGCCTTGGACGGGCGGCGGTTGGTGACACTGCAGTATGACGCCACGATGACGATCTGGGACACGGAGACGATGGGGCCGGTCGCGGGGCCGGTGGTGATCGACGACATGGTCCTCAGGGTCATGCCGATCCGTGGACGGATGGTTATTCTGACCAACGGCAACGGACAGCTCGTTGATCTGGAGACCGGAGCAGCCATTGGCGCGCCCATGGCGGTCTGGACAGACGCGGACCTGAAAGCCGAGACAGAGAGCCTTCCTTTCTCGCGCGTTGCCATGAGCGTCCATGAACCGCTGATCGCCATCTGGAGCGACAAACGGATCGGTTTCTGGTCTGCGGAAGATGGAGCGCTGATCCAGCCGGTTGTCACGCCGGAGGTGTCCATCGTCGGCGCTTCACTGGCGCCTGACGGCCGGCAGGCGGCGCTGCTTATGGACTATCCGTTGCGCGGGGCAACGCTTATGAACCTCGAGACGGGCGAACTCGCGGCAGGCATTCTGCCGCATCCCACTTTTCCGACGGGGGCAGAATTCTCTCCGGATGGCGCGACGCTCGTGACGGTTGCCAATGATGGGTATCTGCGCTTCTGGAATGTCGCGACCGGCACGATGAGGAGCGACCCGGTCTTCATCGAGACGAGCGAGGCAGAGGTCCGGTTTTCGGATGATGGGCGACGGATGATCGTGCTGATTCAGGGCGGAATTGTCCGGCAGTTTGACACGGCAACATTTGCGGAGCTTTCGGGTTGGTCGGGCAGTTTTGCCAATCAGGATGCAGTCTGGCAGCAGGGCGCCGGACGGCTGGTGATTTCGGAACTCGATGGGCGGCTGGTTGAGCTGGACATTGGCTGGGCAGCGCGCCGGGAGGCCTCTCCGGATGACATTGCGCAGGTCTGTGCCGCGAAACTCGTGGGGACGCCTGAGGCAGACGGAGTGCCCTTTCTGCGCCGGCTGGATGATGTCGCGATCTTCGCTGCGCCGATCCTTCGCGGGCGGGAGGGGGAGGATGTGTGTTCGCCGCCGCCGGCGCCGTGGTGGGAGGCAGCAGCGGGGGCGGTGTTTGGCTGGGCGTTCCGTTGAGCGTCGGGAGGCCCTCACCTCACTTGCTTCCCAAGGGCCCTTCCTCTCCAGCAGGCAGGATAGGGTTTTTATGTTGCGTACGTGGTAGGTGGTTATTCTGATGGCTGATGTTTTTCTTTCTTATGCCCGGGCGGACCTTGCGTTGGCGGAGCAGGTGAAAGCCGGGTTGGAGGCTGCCGGCCTGAGCGTGTTCTTTGATGTCGAGGGGCTGGACGGGGGCGATGTGTTTCCGGATGTGCTGGACCGGGAGGTGAAGACGGCCGGGGCGGTTGTGAGCCTGTGGAGCCAGCATTCGCTGAGCCGTCCGTGGGTGAAGCAGGAGTGCTCGATCGGACTGAAGCGCAAGTGTCTCATTCCGCTGGCGATCGAGCGGCTGGGGGAACTGGATGTGCCGGTGGCGTTCGAGGGCATGCAGCAGATCGATTTTACGGGATTCCATGGGCGCACGGACGGGGCGGAGTGGCAGAAGCTGATGCGGGCGCTGGCGCGGACGCTGGGGCAGCCGGGACTGGTGGCAGGCGGGGCGCAGGTGCCGCCTGCGCCGCGGGGGGCGGCGAGGGAGCTGAACGGGCCTGGCCCGAACGCGAAGCAGCTGGGGATCGTGTTTGGCGCGCTGGCCTTTGCGGCGGTGGGCGCCATTGCAGCAAACCAGTTTCTGTCGACGAACGAAATTGCGGCGCTGGAAGAGCCGGCCGATCAGGAGGCTATGACCACGGGTGAGCCGGCAGAGGCAGCGCCGGAAGGGTTGGCGCAGGCCGCGCCGGTTGAGGACGCAGCGCCTGTGCCGCCGCCCGAGGGCGTGGTGTTTGCCGATGACGGCTGCGGGGATGGCACGGCGCGGGTGTATTTCGATTTTGACCGCGCAGACCTGAAGCCGCAATCGGTCTCGGTGCTCGAGGAAGCGCTGACGCGCAGCTTCGGGTGTGACCTGATCGAGGTGCGGATCGAGGCGCATGATGATCTGCTCAGCAGTCCGTCCTATGCGGAAGCCGTGTCGCAGCGGCGGGCGGACACGGTGGCGCAATGGCTGATGGCGCAGGGCGTAGACGAGATGCTGATCACCCGGATCGGGTATGGCTCGTCGCAGCCGCTGGCGCCGGGTGTGAAGTCACCCTTCAACCGGCGGGCGGATGTGATGTTCGACTATCAGACGCCGGCGCCCGCCCCCTGAGGCCGGTTCGCGCTGCAGCGAGGGCCGCACGAACCCGCTTCCCTGATGCGCATGATTGACATAACGTTTGGGCCATCAGCGAGCCGGAGCGGGACACTATGGCCAATCGCAAGCGGGGGGCAGAAGCCCAGACGGAACAAGGCGGCGGCGGGTTTGACTGGAAGTCGATCATGGTCAAGGCGCCGGTGCCGCCGCGCAAGATCGCACTGACGCCGGCGCAGGGCTCGCCGGTTGTGTCGCGGGAGATTGCGGCCAATTCGGACGTTTATCTCTCGATCAGCGTCCTGTCTTTCTACCATCCGGAGGCGCGCAAGGGGCTGACACGGCAGGTGCCGCTGATCTTTGCGGACGCGACCTGGCGCCGGCCGACGGATACCGACCTGCCGCAGGTGGCGGTGATGGGCCCGAACCCGGAAGCGCATCCGAACCTGAAATCGCACGGCAACTATGCCTTCGGCGGGCGCACCTTCTTCGGACCGGAACGGTTTGACGGGTCGGTGGACATCAATATCGGGCTGCACCTGTTCAAGTCGAACGCAGCGGGGCGCAAGCTTGTGGATGTGGCGCGGGCCGGATCGAAGCTGTTGCCGAAGGGCGAGATGCTGATCCTGGGCGGGATCGCGGGCGCGGGCATCGATGGGGCGCTGAAGGGCATCAAGGAATTGCTGCCGGACGAGCAGACGCCGTGGATTGTCGGTGTGATCCTGAGCCTGGCGGCGACGGGGAACGAGACATTCACGACGGGCACCTGGGCGGCGATCGCCGGCGGCGGGGCGGACCCCGGCGAGGTCTATTTCGACGCGCGCGAGAACCTGCTGCGCGATGTGCAGGGCAAGCCGCTGCAGCGGGCCTATATCGTTTACTCGATTGATGCGACGGACACCAATCCGGACCGGCTGCGCATCGGCACCATTCCGAAGGCGCGCGAGCGGCTGCGCCAGGCCCATATGAGCGGGACGGACGTTTCCGATGCGCGCTTGCGCGAACTGTTCCGGCAGTTCTGCGGCGAGGTGGAATTGTCCGACGAACTGACACAGCGCGACCGCGACGAGATCATTGCCGATGCGAAGGCGCGGTTCACGCGGCTGATGAAGCAGCGCGAGGGGTTCAACTTTTCAGACGATGCCGAGCTGTTTCCGGCGAAAGATGTGTCGCCGGCGGCGGTTTCGGGTTCGGCCCTCCGCGCGATCATGGACGGCGCCCAGGTCGCGGCGGAGACCGAGGCGGCGATTGACGCCTCGCTGGAGGGCCTTGCCCATCCGGACGGGCTGGCGGACGAGGGCCTCAGCGAACTGGTGAGCCAGCTCTATACGGCGGTGGACGATTATGCAGCGCTGGTGCGCAGCAATCCGGAACGCTACCGCACGCAGCTGCGCGGGGTGGCGAAGAAGCTGCGGGACCGGAGGGAGTTCAAGGCGCTGATGTCGCTGGCAACGGCGGTGCGCGATGGCGGGGTGGAGATCGGCTGGCTGCACTATTTCGGGGCGTCGGCGGATGTGGAGATGAACGGCGCGCCGAGCCTCGCGGACCTGGCGCGGGCGGAGCAGGGCGACCCGCTGCCGCCGATGGTGGCCGAGGCGTTCCTGACCAAGGCGATCCAGCTGGCGGGCAAGGATTTCGAGAATGATCCTGGGCTGCTCTCCGACTGCCTTGGCCTGCAGGGGCGGATCTGGAAGCAGCGGGCGGTGCGCGCGAAAGAGCTGAACGAGGCGACGCGCCTCGCCTTTGAGCGGTCATATGCCTTCTACATGCAGGGCATGGCCGCGACGATGCAGTCGGCGCAGCCGGACCCGGAGTTCCATCAGGTGAACCTGCTGGGCCTGATGCGGGCGGCGGACGCACGCGCCATCACGCTTGGCAAGAAGGCGGATGCGGCGAAATGGGCGCGCGCGATCCTGAAGGGGGCGAAGAAGGGCGGCTCGGGTTCCGACTGGGAGCTGGCAAATGCGGGCGACGCAGCGCTCTACCTCGGGCGAGAGGCCGAGGCGATTGTTCATTACACGGCCTATCTGGAAAAGGCGAAGGAGAAGCCCTTCGCGCTGAACGCGACCCGCCGGCAGCTGGTGGAAATGTGGGGCATTGATCCGAAGGCGAACAATGCCCTGAGCCATATCGTGCGCCAGATGGCGCAGCTGGCGATGCGCTCGATGGCCACGGTGTCGCTGACCATCGACGAGATCGAGGCCATGGCGGAGACGGCCGGGCCGGAGGCGGACGAGCTGGAGGCGCTGCTGGACGGCGTGAAGGCCATGCCCGCGGCGGATATCCGCAAGGTGCTCAAGCTGTCGCAGTCGGTGGGCAAGGTGTGCGCGCCGAACGGGCGGGCTGTGGGCACGGGTTTCCTGCTGCACGGGCGCCACGTTCACCCGGCGCTGGCGAACGAGTATGTGTTCCTGACCAATGACCATGTGGTTTGCGATGAGAAGAGCTATGCTGGCGCGTCGATCCGCTCGGCTGAGGCCTGCATATTCTTCGAAGACCTGAACCCGGATGAAATCTACCAGGTATCGGAAATCTTCTGGCGCTCGGACAGCAAGACGCATGACTGCGCGATCCTGCGCCTGCACAAGCAGCCGGAGGGGCTGCTGGGCGAACTGGAAATCCAGGACTCGCTGCCGCTGCGCCATAGCACGCAGACAGGTCAGGCGGACAAGGACGCGCCGTCACGGGCGCCGCGCGTGTTCATTGTGGGCCATCCGAACGGGCGCGGGCTGGAGATCACGTTCGAGCACAATTACATCATCGACCATGAGCTGAAAAACCCGGCCGCCAAGGCGACGCCGCAGCCGGTGCGTATCCATTACCGGGCGCCGACCGAGCCCGGAAATTCCGGCAGCCCCGTGCTCAGCACCTCGTCGCTGAAGCTGATCGGCATACATCATTCGACCACGGATGAACCGCTGGGACGGGTGCGAAAGCCGAACGAAAGCTACAAGGCGAATGAGGGCCTGTGGATACAGGCGATCATCGCGGCGGTGCGGGCGGAGAAGGCGGATGCGCCGGCGGCGAATCCGGTTGTGGCTGCGCCGGTGACGCCGTCTGTTGCACCAGCGCCGGAGCCTGCACCCGCACCCGCACCCGCACCCGCACCTGCGGCGCCTGTCGTGGCACCCGTGCGTGCCCCTGTGCAACCGGGCACGGCTCCTGGGGCCCGGATCGAAGTGGTGCCGGAAGATGATGCCGCCTTCTTCGAGAACATGGACGGGCGACGCGACACGGCCGATACCGGCTATGAGAGCATGGACGTGCATACGCTGGAATCGGGCAGCGCCGCGCCTTTCAGCGAGCTGAATCCAAAGCCGAAGGCGCAGTGGCCGGCGCTGGTCGACCATCCGGACACGAAGCATCTGGCGCACCTGCCGATCGATCTCAACAATGGCATGAGTTTCCAGTTCAACGGCGCGGTCCTGCGTCAGGCGCTGGCCTTTGCCTCGACGCCGGTCAGCGCGAACTGGAGCCGGCGGATCCTGTTCGGCATTCGTGGCGCGGTGCCAAAGGCGTTGCCGCGCGAAGGGGCGCCTGCGGAATTTACCGGGCAGCTGCCGATTGCCGAAACCGAGCCGAACCATGTGGGCTATAACTGCGTGATGGGCGTGTGGGACCGGGAAACGGACCTGATCTGGCTGTGCCCGGGATCGACCGTGCCGGCCGTGGGGTATCTGTGGAACTCGGTACAGGCGCGCGCTGACAGGAAAGTCGGCGACGGGGCCAACCTGTTGCCGCCCGGCGTTTACCAGCATGTCGTGGGCACGCATGCGGATGGCGGCAAGACACGCCAGCCGGGCGCGTTCCGGCAGAAATCCCGCCTGTGCGTGATGCGGCTGGCAAGCCCGGAGCTGAGCTTCCGGAGCGGCAATGTGCGCTGGGACATGGCGACCGATTCGGGCAGGGAGATCGGGATCTGGGACAATATTCATGCCGGGCTCGGCGCGCGGGCGAACTGGGGCGCGGATCATTATTCGGCGGGTTGCCAGGTGGTAAAGGGGTCTGTGATGACGCCGGAGTCGCGCGATACGCCGACGGGTTACTGGGCGAGCTTCAGGACGGCGGCGGGGCTTGCGCCGAAGCCGGAGGTCTCATCCGTGGACGGCAAGAAATATGTTGTGAAAACGCCGGACGACGGCACGGCTTTCACATATGTCCTGATGACAGCGAGGGAGTTGCG
>NZ_JBBEBT010000352.1:0-10508 GCF_040882205.1 Hyphomonas sp. | reverse complement strand
CCATGGCGAAGAAGGCCATCTGCCCCGGGAGCTGGCGCGAAAGGACGGCGCCGAGGGGGGCGTCGGTGATGCCGGGCATAAGGGCGGCCCATGCTTCACCTGCCAGGTATAGCGCAAGGATGGGGAGCCACCAGAAGCGCCCCATACTCGTCAGTACAAGGAGGATCAGCGGGAGGACTGCGTAGAACATCACCTCGATCTTCAGCGTCCAGAGCGCGCCGTTGACTTCAGTGAAGCGGTTTGCGGCGAAGAGGGCCGGCAGGTTCGGCTCAAGGAAGTTGAGGAAGGCCAGGTTGGCGGCGAGGTATCGCAGCACGCCCTGCCCGTCCTGCGTAAGGGCGAGGCTGATTGCGGCAGGGACGAGGATGACGACGGTATAGGCCGGATAGACGCGGCGCAGGCGCTTGCCGGCATAGTCCGCAAGACCTTTCGAGCGCGCAAGCGAGCCGGCGACGAGCGCGCCGGAGACAATGAAGAAGCCCTGGATACACACTTCGGCGAGCTGCGAGAGCGCCTGTTCCAGGGGGCCGAAGGGGTCAAGGGCAGCGAGCGTGACGGCGTGATAGATAAAGACACCCACCGCCAGAAGGAGGCGGATCAGGTCGAAACGGTTAGAAGCGGGTGTGTGCAAGGGCGGGCGTCCGGAGATGGGCTGAACCTCTCTAGTGAATTGCGCCGGGAGGCGAAAGGGGCCCTGTTCTGGCGGCCGCATGAACGCGTTTTAACACCGCAGGCCGGAACGCCTGCGCGCGAGCGGCGTTCATCCGGCAGACAAAAGGAGTTATTCCATGGCCAGCCTGACGAAGTTTGAAGAGAACCCGCAACACCAGCTGCTGGATGAGATCAAGGGCGCGCGATGCGTGATGCTCGGATCGCCGGTTCCAGGCGCGCACATGCAGCCGATGGCGCCGCAAGTGGATGTCGATGCGGGTGTCATCTATTTCTATTCGGACAATACGAGCGAGCTGGGCGAAGCCATAATGGCGCGCCCGTCCGCCGTGCACCTCTGCCATATCGAGAAGGACTATCAGGCCTGCGTAAAGGGTATGCTGACGCCGCATAACGATCCGGCGATCATCGACAGGTTCTGGAGCCCCCCGGTTGAAGCATGGTATCCGGGCGGCAAGACGGACCCGAAGATGCTGATGCTGAAATTCGAACCGCAGGACGCCGCCGTGTGGGCGTCGGACAAGTCGACCATCGGCTTCCTGTATGAAGTCGCGAAAGCTAACATAAAGGGCGAGTTGCCAGACCTCGGCAAGACCAAGGAATTCGGGCTCTGACCCCCGCTCCGGGCTCGAAGACTGGCCCCATGCCCGGATACGGGTGTGGGGTTTTTTCTACATCCGGAATACGCCGAAGCCGCGCTCACCGAAGGGGGCGTTGAGGCTGGCAGACATCGCGAGGCCGAGAACGCGGCGGGTGTCGGCGGGGTCGATGATGCCATCGTCCCAGAGGCGGGCGCTGGAATAGTAGGGGCTACCTTCGGCTTCGTAGAGATCGCGGATCGGCTGTTTGAAGGTCTGTTCTTCCTCGGCGCTCCACTGGCCGCCCTTGCGCTCGATACCGTCGCGCTTGACCGTGGCGAGGACGGATGCGGCCTGTTCGCCGCCCATAACGGAGATGCGCGCGTTCGGCCACATGAAGAGGAAGCGCGGGCTGTAGGCGCGCCCGCACATGCCGTAATTGCCGGCGCCGTAGCTGCCGCCGGTGACGACGGTGAATTTTGGAACCGACGCGGTGGCAACGGCGGTGACCATCTTGGCGCCGTCCTTGGCGATACCGCCGGCTTCGTATTTCGAGCCGACCATGAAGCCGGTGATGTTCTGCAGGAAGACGAGCGGGATACGGCGCTGGTCTGCCAGTTCGATGAAATGAGCGGCTTTCTGCGCGCTTTCGGAGAAGAGGATGCCATTATTGGCAAGGATCGCCACCGGCATACCATAAAGGCGGGCGAAGCCGCAGACGAGGGTTTCACCGTAAAGCTGCTTGAACTCGTGGAACTCGGAGCCATCCACAAGGCGAGCGATGACTTCGCGCGCATCATACGGCTCGCGTACGTCCTGAGGGACGAGGCCGTGCATCTCGGCGGGGTCGTAAAGCGGGGCCTGTGGCTCGGTCAACTCGAACGGCTGGGGCTTCGGCCTGTTCAGGGTACGGATGATGGAGCGGACGATGGCGAGGGCGTGAGAATCGTGCGCGGCGTAGTGGTCTGCCACACCGGAACGGCGGGCATGGACATCAGCGCCGCCGAGGTCTTCGGCGCTGATTTCCTCGCCGGTGGCGGCTTTCACCAGCGGCGGGCCGCCGAGGAAGATGGTACCCTGCTTGCGGACGATGATCGTCTCGTCGCTCATCGCGGGCACATAGGCGCCGCCAGCGGTGCAGGAGCCCATAACGGAGGCAATCTGGGGGATGCCTTTCGCGCTCATCTGGGCCTGGTTGTAGAAGATGCGGCCGAAATGCTCCCGGTCCGGGAAGACTTCGGACTGGTGCGGCAGGTTCGCGCCGCCGCTATCGACGAGGTAGATGCACGGGAGATGGTTTTCCATCGCGACTTCCTGCGCGCGCAGGTGTTTCTTCACGGTGATCGGGAAATAGGCGCCGCCTTTGACAGTCGCGTCATTGCAGACAATCAGGCATTCCCTGCCCTCGACGCGGCCGACGCCGGTGATAAGGCCGGCGCCGGGGGCTTCACCGTCATACATGCCATTGGCCGCGAGCGCGCCGATCTCGAGGAAGGCGCTGGCGGGGTCAATCAGGCGTTCGACCCGCTCACGGGGAAGCAGCTTGCCGCGCTCGGTATGGCGGCGGCGGGACTCTTCCGGGCCGCCAAGGGCGGCATGGGCCGTTCGGGCTTGCAGGTCTGTCAGCAGGGCTTGCATCGCGCGGCGATTGGCGGCGAACTTCGCTCCGGACACATCCAGCGCCGATTTGAGAACAGGCATGCGATCTTCCTTAACACTTGGGCTGAGGATTACCCGGCGCTCACGCGCATGTCACCGGTTCGGTAACGGATTTATGGTAAACAGGGAGCATGGACGGCTTCCAAACCCCAATCAGAGCGCGCAAGAAACGGGTCATGCAGAACCCCCTCAATCCTGACCTGAAGACGATTCCGTTGCTGAAGGATGTTTCGCAGCGCGCCATGCGTTCTGCAGGCAAAGAGGCGCGCTGGTTCTCGCTGCCGGCTGGGCAGCCGCTGTTCCTGGCGGGGGAGATGGCTGATTCGATCTATTTCGTTGTGTCGGGCGCGCTCGGCGCGTTCGGTGCGGCCAGCGAGTTCGTAGGCCACATCCGCGCCGGAGAGCCGGTGGGTGAGATGGCGCTGTTCCTCGGCGGGACCGACCAGAACGGGGACGGGGTGCGCGAAGACAAGCCGCATACAGGCTCGGTCTATGCGCTGCGCGATTCCGAAGTCGTGGCGCTGTCGCGAACGGGCTGGAACAAGCTGGTCAAGTCTGAGCCGGAACTGCTGGAGGGCATGATCCGGATCATCCTGCGCCGGCTTGGCCGGAGCGGCCAACGCAATGTGGCAACCGTTCCGAAGGTCTACACGCTGCTGGCAACTTCGCCGACCATCGACCTGCGCCTGCGGGCACGGGCGCTACGCGAGGCGCTGTTGCGGTTCGGACAGAAGGTCGCCATCATTGACGAGTTACAGGGCCACGAGAAACCGGCGGCCTTCTTCGACGCACTGGAACACAGCAACGACACCGTGATCCTGATTGCGGCAATCGGCGATACGTCCTGGTTCAAGCTGGCCACGCGGCAGGCGGACAGGATCTGGGTACTGGCGCGCGGCGATGCGCGCCCCTCTGTGCCCCTGATGCCGGAACATACCTCGCCGGCGCAGCGCCTGAAGCTGGTGGACGTGCTTCTGATCCATCCGGGAACGGAACGGCGGGCCGCCGGGCCGCAGGAATGGCTGGCGGCGGCCGGAGCGAACCGGCTGTTCCACTGGTTTGGCGATTCCGATGCAGATGCCCTGCGGCTGGCGCGCGTGATGGCGGGCCGGTCCGTCGGCATCGTTCTGTCGGGCGGCGGGGCACGCGCCTACAGCCATATCGGCGCGATCCGCGCGATCCGCGAAAAGGGCATTCCGATCGACTTTGCCGGTGGGGCCTCGATGGGCGCCGTGATTGCGGCCTGCGTATCGATGGGCTGGAGTGACAGCGAAATCGACTGGCGCATCCGCAAAGCCTTCGTGGAATCCAATCCGCTGGGGGATTATAACCTGCCGGTGGTGGGCATGGTGAAAGGCCGGCGCGTGACTGCGCGGCTGGAGGAGCATTTCGGCGAGACGGAGATCAGCGACCTCAGGATCCCCTTCTACGCCCTCTCGACGAACCTGACCACAGGCAAGGTGCATATCCACCGGTCCGGCAGCCTGAAGACGGCGCTCCGGGCGACCATTTCATTGCCCGGAATCCTGCCGCCGGTGGTGGACGGCGACAACATTCTCGTGGACGGCGCGGTGCTCAACAATTTCCCGGTCGACTGCATGCGCGAGCTGCATCAGGGCTTCGTGATCGGCTCGGACGTGTCCGGCCAGCCAGAAGGGCTGAACCGGGAGGAGTTCGTCCGCCCGCTGAGCTTCTGGCAGTGGGTGGCGCGCAACGGCTTTTCCTCGCCGCCTCCGATTGCCGGGCTCCTGATGCGCGCGGCGACCGTGCGCAACGACCCGAAACTGGGCCATGACCAGGCCGACGTGATCATCCTGCCGGACCTGCCAGGTATCGAGCTGCGGGACTGGTCGGCCTATGACGCGGCCGTGGAGGCCGGATATGTGGCCGCGAAGGCCGCGCTGGAGACCAGCGACATCGCGGCGCTCTGCTGCCCCGCCTAGGCTTTCAGCCTGTTGTAGTATCAACAGCACAGTAAACATGTTGCTGCAGGAACCCCGGATAGATTCTGACTGTCCGGACGTGCCGAAGCATGGATGCAGACCTGCTCGGCAAACTGCCCATTGTCGTCTGCGAGACGGCGCCTGTACGCAACGAATCTGGCGAGATCAGCGATCTCGAAAGGGTGGCCGCCAACCAGTTGATGAACGCGTCCATCCTGCCGGACGGTAGCAGCATTGTCGGCGTGCGGATCTTAGGGTTCGACCCGGCCTGTCGCGGCTCCGAAATGGCGCGCTGCGTGATGGCAGGTGATCCAGACCGGCGAGCCGCGCACCCTCCTCACGCAGAAGGGCCGTGCGGCCAGGATGCTCGGCAAGGTCATGAAGACCATGATCATCCCGGCCGATCGGGGCGCCGTCTCCTGCTCGCACGAGATCACGGACATTGCCGAGGAACGCGGTGATGCGCGCCGCCGGTTCGAACCCGCGCGGGGCGCGTGCGACAACCCGCTGAACGGCGTCATCCTGTCGGACGCCAACAGCAACCTGCTTTATGTGAACCGGGCGATCAGCGAGCTTCCGGAGTATTCGCCGCAAGACGGGGCGGGGCGCAACATCGCGATGCTGCCAGCAGGCTGACGTTGGGTTAGGCCTTTTCGGGCCCGATTGTCCGTAGACGGTTTAGACGAAAGCTGTCACGCCGGGCGCTAGCAGGCGTCCCGTTTGCGCGCAGGAGACACCCATGGCCAAGACGCCCAAAGCCCACAAACAGGTCGGCGAGGAATACCTCGCCGCAGCCAAGCAGGCGAGCGCGGTGCACCGTTTCCCGTTCCCGCCGCAGATGGTGTGGAACGCATTGCTGGATGGGCCGGCCTGGACCGAGTGGCTGCCAATCACCAAGGTGACGTGGACGAGCCCGAAACCGTTTGGCCCCGGCACGACGCGCACGGTGGAAGTGGGCGCGCAGGTGATCGAGGAAACGTTCTTCGCCTGGGACGAAGGCAAACGGATGGCGTTCCGGTTCGAGCGCTCCACCCTGCCCGTGTCTGCGGCGGTTGAAGATTACCGCGTCGTCCCAGCGGACGGCGGATGCGAACTGCGCTGGAGCGGCAAGGCGAGCGCGCCGCTGTTCCTGAGCGGGCTGATAACGGGCCAGCTGACGAAGGGGCTTGTGGACGGGCTGCCGAAGCTGGAGGCGTTGATTGCGGCGCAGCCGGAGCGTTTCAGGTAGGGCTCAGGATTTCCGTCGCCAATTGCATTCCGGGGCGCCATAGGGGTCCTGGCAAGCGCGCCCGAGGCAGGCGATCAGGCCTTCAACGACGCCAGGATTGATGCTGCTCTGGCCTGGTGCCACTTTCTGCGAGAGGGCTTCGCGTTCGCCAGCAAGGGCTAAATCATCGCCCTCCGGAAAAGCGACACTTGCAAGTACATATTCGTTCCATCCGGCGTGACTTTACGCCGGCGGCTTCAACGCGCGGCGGAACAGTTCGGCGGCCTCCTGCGAATCTCCCTCCATCGCTCTCAATTGTCCCTCGTGCCAGTACAGAAGCGACATCTCTCCATTTTCGCTGAAGGTTACTTCACCAGCGGGAAAATCATGTGTCACGGGCGCGCCGCGATCTCTCAGCATGGCATGATAATCGCGGATGAGGTCTGCGCCAGAAGCTCAGCACGCAGGCTTGCTCAGAACTGACTGAATTCCTTCAGCGGACTGATCAAATGACTAATAATCCATTGCCATAAAGACCGCTCGGTCTTGCACACATGACGTCCCGTCCAAAGGCCAGATATTCTGCGCTTCCTGTGACCCGCATGGCACACGCAGCCAATCCGGACAGAGCCAGCATGCCCAGCCAGCGGGTCACGCCGTCTCGTTGAACAGCTCACGCCCGATCAGCCAGCGGCGGATTTCCGATGTGCCCGCGCCGATCTCGTAAAGCTTGGCGTCGCGCAGGAGGCGGCCGGTGGGATATTCATTGATGTAGCCGTTGCCGCCGAGCAGCTGAATGGCATCGAGGGCGAGTTTGGTGGCGGTTTCCGCTGCGTAGAGGATCGCGCCTGCAGCGTCCTTGCGGGCGGTCTCACCCCGGTCGCAGGCTTTGGCCACAGCGTAGACATAGGCCCTGGCGGCGTTCATCTGCACGTACATGTCGGCGAGCTTGCCTTGCACAAGCTGGAATTCGCCGATCGACTGGCCGAACTGCTTGCGGTCGTGGATGTAAGGGAGCACGACATCGAGACAGGCCTGCATGATGCCGGTGGGGCCAGCAGATAGCACGGCGCGCTCATAGTCGAGGCCGCTCATCAGGATACGTGCGCCGGCGCCAACCGGGCCCATGACATTGACCTCGGGCACTTCGCAATCCACGAAGACGAGTTCGCCGGTTTCCGAGCCGCGCATGCCGAGCTTGTCGAGTTTCTGGGCGACCGAGAACCCCTTGAAACCGCGCTCGATCAGGAAGGCGGTGATGCCTTTCGAGCCTGCGTTCGGATCGGTCTTGGCATACACGACGAGCGTGTCCGCATCCGGCGCGTTGGTGATCCACATCTTGGTGCCGTTAAGGACGTAACGGTCGCCCTTCTTGTCGGCGCGCAGTTTCATCGAGACGACGTCGGAGCCAGCGCCGCTCTCGCTCATCGCGAGGGAGCCGAGGTGTTCGCCGGAGATAAGCTTGGGCAGGTAGCGCGTCTTCTGGTCGTCATTGCCCCAGCGGCGCAGCTGGTTGACGCAGAGGTTCGAGTGCGCGCCGTAGGAGAGGCCGACCGAGGCAGAGGCGCGGGAGATTTCCTCCATCGCGACGACGTGTTCGAGATAGCCGAGGCCGGTGCCGCCCCATTCCTCTTCGACGGTGATGCCGAGGAGGCCGAGCTCGCCCATCTTCGGCAGCAGGTCGCGCGGGAACTTGTCCGTCCGGTCGATCTCCGCCGCACGCGGCGCGATTTCGTTCTGGGCAAAGTTTTTCACGGTTTCGCGGATCATGTCCGCAGTTTCACCGAGATCGAAGTTCAGCGAGGGATATGCGTTCGGAATCATCGGGCCTTCCTATCAAGGACGCCCTGCCCTGTCACCGTTTGTCAGTCCTGACGGGTGAGGGCGCGGTAGAGATAGTAGCTGGCGATCAGGAACAGGAAACCGCCGCCAAGGGCGAGGACCGGGCCGGCATAGACATCGCCGGTGCGCAGGACCGGGCGCGCGGCCTGTGAGACGAAGCGCTCCACGCCCGCGATGAGGCCTACAAGGCCGAGGCCGGAGAGCAGCGCGTAGGGCGCCCAGGCGCCGAGATTGTGGATTGCAGCGGTGTCGAGGTCACCGTTCTCCTGGATGGCGCGCTCGAGGTCGCGCTGGTCGACCTGCATGATCTCGAGGTCATCGACGACAACACCTTCTGCCGGCGGCAGGGCGGCCAACGTATCGTCAGCAAGCGAACCGGTTGCAGGGCGCAGCATGCGGCGGCGCTCGATGCCTTCGGGCGGTCCTTTGGCGCGCTGGGGCGGCGCGGCGGGCGAGAGCGGCGCGGCGACCGGCTCGTCGCCGACGAGGGCCTTTACGGCGTCGGTGATCTCTTCTGGCGTGGGGCCTTCGCCCTGGACCACCGGCGGCAATGGCGGCGAGGGGGGCTGGGGCGGCGCCTCGCCGAGGATCCGGGCGATGCGCTCGCTGACGGCGCGGGCGGCGGCCTGCGTGGAGTTTTCAGGCGCGGCGGCGGGCGTTTCGCCGGTGACACGCGGGCCGATGGTGACGGAGCTGGCGCCGGGGCCGGTTTCCTCGTCGTCGAGGCCTTGCTGGGCCAGCGGACGGACAAGCGCGCCCGGAATGGCGGCGCGGCCGGCGGGGTGTTCGAGGAAGTGGGCGATCTCGGCGGCGCGGCGGCGGGCCAGCGCATCGATCACCCGCAATTCGCCGGAGACATTGGCGAGGCGCCAGGCCCACATGGCATTGGCTGCCAGGGCGCGGTCGCCCGCATTGAGGGCAGCGACGACATCTGAGGCGGCAAAGGCTTCCGGGCCGATATTGAAGGCGAAGGAGACAAGTGCGTCGAATTCGTTCTGGCTGAGCGGGGTCAGCACCTGTTCGGCAATCTGCTGCTCGATCTGGGGCAGATCGTGATGGCGCAGGATGAGCGCGGCGTCGCGGGTCGTGATCTGCAGGCCGGCGCGGGCGGTGGCCGTATGGCCGTAGCCGATCAGCCAGCCGCCACCGGGCAGACGTGCTGCACGCGGGCGGAAGCCCTCGAAGCTCTGTATGAGCTCGATACCCTGTACTGACGTGCGCATGGGACGGGCCAAACCCACTAGCTCCCGTTGTGGTACATCCGGCGAAATGCCTACAAGGGCGCCCTGCAAGACGCGCGCCCATTCGCCTCCAACGCGAGATTCGGCTGAAATTCCGTCTGTTTACAAGAGGACGAGGCTCGCAAGGCCGAGGAAGCTGAAGAATGCCATGACATCGGTCAGAGTTAATACGAATACTGATGAGGCTACAGCAGGATCCGCACCGAGGCGCTTGAGGCCGAGGGGCACCAGGATGCCGGAAAGTCCGGCCCAGAGGAAGGTTGCGAACATGGCGGCGGCAATGACGAGGCCGAGGCCGGTATCGCCGAACCAGAACATCGCAATCAGGCCGACCCCGGCGCCGATCAGGAGGCCGTTAATGGCTGCCGCAAGGAACTCGCGCATAATCGCGCGCCGGGCGGCGGTGGCGCCGAGCTGACGGGAAGCAATAGCGCGAACGGCCACGGCGAGGCCCTGGCTGCCGGCATTGCCGCCAAGGGCTGCGACCACGGGCATCAGGATGGCGAGGGCGACGACCTGTTCGATGGCGCCTTCGAACATCGCGATGATCGCCGAGGCGATGAAGGCGGTGAACAGGTTGATGGCAAGCCATGGAAGGCGCGCTTTTACCGTTTCAAGGACCGTGTCCGACGCATCGGCCGAGGACACGTTCGACAGGGCGAGCAGGTCTTCGGAATGCTCGGATTGCATGACATCGACCATGTCATCGACCGTGATCATGCCGACGAGGCGGCCGGCGATGTCGGTAACGGGGGCCGAGGCGAGCGAGTATTTCTGGAACTGGAAGGCGACGTCTTCCTGATCTGTGGATGTGTCGAGCGTGGTGGTCGGCTCGCTCATGATGTGTTCGAGCGGCGTCTCGCGCGGCTGGCGCAGGAGGTTCGCCAGCGAGACAATGCCGAGCAGGCGGTGCGCGGGGTCTGTGACATAGACATCGTAGAAGACTTCCGGCAGCTCGGTGCCGAGGGTGCGGGCGTGGTCAATGGTCTGGCCCACCGTCCAGAACTCCGGGACCGCGACGAACTCCGTCTGCATAAGACGGCCGGCGGTTTCTTCTTCATAGCCGAGGCTGCGCTCGAGTTCGGCGCGGTCCACCGGGGCGAGGTCTTCGAGGATGCGCTCGCGGCGATCGTCCTCGAGGTCCTCGAGGATGGTGGTGGCGTCATCTGAGTCCAGTTCGTCGAGGGCCTGCGCAACCGCCCGGTCCGGCAGCATGTCGACGGCGTCTTCGCGGTAGGAATCGCGCAGCTCGATCAGGATTCCAGGTGGCAACTGGCCGCCGAGCAGCTCCACCGCTTCTTCGAATGTATCGTAGTCCAGCGCTTCGAGGGCATCGGCGGCGTCCGCCGGGTGCATGCGCCTGAGGGTG
>NZ_JBBEBT010000351.1:0-10714 GCF_040882205.1 Hyphomonas sp. | reverse complement strand
CCATTCGGGCTCGGCGCTGATGCGCGACCTCGGGCTTGCCGGTGAGATCATCGACGCGGCCATCGAAGGGGCGGGCGCGCGACCGGTAACGCTGAAGATGCGCCTCGGCTGGGACGATACGCACCGCAATGCGCCGGAACTGGCCCGGATTGCCGAAGGCAAGGGCATCCGGATGCTGACGGTGCACGGGCGGACGCGGTGCCAGTTCTATACGGGTGCGGCCGACTGGGCGGCGGTACGCGATACGGTCGAGGCGGTGTCACTGCCAGTTATCGTCAACGGGGATATCCGGGATGTTGCCTCGGCGCGCGCGGCGCTCGCGCAATCGGGCGCGCACGGTGTGATGGTCGGACGCGCCGCGATGGGCCGTCCCTGGCTGCCGGGCGAGATTGCGGCTGCGCTGGAAGGACGCCGCTGGCGGATGCCGGAGATGGCCGCGCAATGCGACAGCCTCGCCGAACAGATTGCGGGTTCGCTGGCGCTCTACGGGCCGGACCTCGGCCTGCGGATGGCGCGCAAACATGTCTCGGCGGCAATTGAGCATCTCACCGTTTCGCTGCCTGATGCGGCGCGCCGCGCGCTGCGCGCACAACTCTGCCGGATAGAAGATCCGGCCGAACTCACCCGCGCCGTGCGCGCGGTCTATCTCGAACGAACCCCCGAGGAGCTGGTCTGACATGCCTGCGCTTGACCAAACGCGCCCTGCCAACCTGTCGGAGCTGGCGCCCGTCGCCTTGCTCCACATCGATGCACGGCGGCGGATCTGCAATGTGAATGCGGCGGCAGAAGCGCTGCTGCAGCTGTCGCGCCGGGCGCTGATCGACCGTCCGCTGAGCGAAGTGATCTACCATGACTCGCCGCTGTTCGAGTTGATCGACCGGGCGGCGCGCGAGCCTGCCGAGATCACGGCACCGTCAACGCCTGTGTCCGGACCCTCGGTGCCGACGCGGACGATATGCGACGTGCGGGTGCGCAGTGTGGACGGGGGTGACTTTATCCTGGTGCTCGGCGAAGCGCCGGCGCGCGACCCGTCGGAAGGCATAGCCGGCGCGGCCGGGTTCGGGCGAATCCTCGGCCATGAAGTGAAAAACCCGCTTGCCGGCATCATCGGAGCGGCGCAGCTGCTCGAACGTCAGGGCCTCGCCGAGCAGTCGGAGCTGCTCGACATCATCAAGGACGAAGCGCGCCGCATTGAGCGACTCGTAAACCGGCTCTCAGCTTTCGAACTTTTCTCGGCGCCGCGCATGCAGACCTGCAATGTGCACGCCCTGCTCGACAAGGTGATTGCCGCAGAGCGAGCCGCGATGGGACCGAAGATCGAGTTCAAGCGCGAGTTCGATCCCTCGCTGCCGGATATCCAGGCAGATCCCGATCACCTGCAGCAGGCCTTCCAGAATATCGTGCGCAATGCAGCCGAAGCCGCGTCCGAAGACAGCGGCCGGGGCGAAGTCACCGTTCGCACGGCCTATGCGGCCGGACTGGCCATGCGGCAGGCCCGGCTCGGTTCGGGACTGAGGCGCGCAATGCTGATTTCGTTTGAAGACAATGGTCACGGAATCCCGCGTGAACGCCAGGCGACCATTTTTGATGTTTTCCAGAGTTCAAAGTCGGGGGGGCGTGGACTTGGGCTTTCTGTCGTGAGTGAAGTCGTGTCCTCTCATGGCGGTCAGATACGCGTTGACAGCCAGCCGGGCGCGACCCGGTTCACAGTTCTCTTGCCGCTCGTGGAGGCCGGCTGACATGGCTGACAAGACCGTTCTACTCGCTGAAGATGATGCGAGCATTCGCCTGATCGTCAACCAGACGCTCGTCTCGGCGGGCTACGAGGTGCGCGCGACGAGTTCGCCAGACGCCTTGCAGCGCTGGGTACGCAACGGCGAGGGAGATGTTGTCGTCACCGACGTCTATCTCGGCGACACATCAATCTTCGACCTCTTGCCCTCGATGAAGCTGGCGCGGCCGGACCTGCCCTTCATCGTGATGAGCGGGCAGAACACGATTCTCACAGCAGCTTCTGCGGCCGAGCATGGCGCGTTCGATTACCTGCCGAAACCGTTCGATATCGATGTGCTCTCAAACCTGGTCCGGCGCGCGCTGAAATCGTCGCCGAGTGCCGAACGGCTGATCCATCCCGAAGCGCAGAAGGCTGTGCAGGATGCAGGCTTGCCGCTGATCGGACGCTCCGATGCGATGCAGGAGGTCTACCGGCTGATCGCCAAGGTGATGAACACGGACCTCACCGTGCTGATCGAGGGCGAGAGCGGCACCGGCAAAGAGCTTGCCGCGCGCGCAATCCACCAGCTTGGCCATTCCAAGAACGGCAAGTTCATCGGGCTCGACCTCGCGGCGATGCCTGCGGCAGAGATCAACCGTGAACTCTTCGGCGTGAACGGCACCGACGGCGCCGTGCACATGAAGGGCGGCACGCTGTATCTCGACGAGATCGGTGACCTGCCGGCCGAAGCGCAGGCGCAGCTGGTTAAGCTGCTGCGCGATTCCGGGGGAGCGCGGCTCATCGCTTCGACGCGGCGCAATCTCGGCAAGCTCGTCGAAGAGGGCAAGTTCCGAGAAGACCTGTATTACCGCCTGAACGTGATGCGGCTGGCCATACCGCCGCTGCGCTACAGGAAGGAAGACATTCCGGAACTCGCCCGCGCCTTCCTGATCCGCGCGCAGCGTCAGGGGCTTGCGGCGCGGACGTTCGAGAAATCCGCGCTCGACCTGATGGCCGCCTATGACTGGCCGGGCAATGTGCGCGAACTCGAGAACCTCGTGATCCGGCTCGCCGTGCTCAGCTCCGACACGATCATCACGCTGATGGATGTCGAGCGAGAGATGCGTATGGGCGCGTCCGAACAGGCCGGCAGCCATGCGGGGTTCGAGGCCGAGGTGGAGGCGTTGCTACACCGCTATGTGATGGGCGACCTGGTTTCGGGCGGGGAAAGCGGCGCATCGATGGTCCACAGTTCAGTGATCGACCGGGTGGAGCGCCCGCTCATCCGGCTGGCGCTGTCGGTGACCTCAGGCAACAAGGTTAAAGCGGCGCAGCTGCTCGGCATGAACCGCAACACGCTGCGCGCGAAGATTAACGCGCTGGGAATAGCAGAAGACTGATTGACGACCAGCGATTCCGTGTCCTTAATGCATCAGTGTTGCATTAAGGGCACGTAATGTGTGTCCGGATTGCCACGGGGCTGGGGCCCTAACAGAGCCGGATTGCGTGTCGACAGCTACAAACTCAACGGCGACGAAAGCAAGTTGGGCCCTCTTCGAGGGCCTTTTCATCATCGCGGCCCTGGTTGCGGTGTTTGCGACTTTCATTGCGATTTCCGGCGCTGCGCCGAACGATCCGACAGCGGGCGCCACGCCCTGGCTGCTCGGACTGAACTTTGTCCTGCTGATCGTGCTCGCCGTCATCGTGGTGCGCGAATACCTGGCGATCCGGGGCGGCAGCAATGACGGCGGTGGCAAGCTGGCGCGCCGGTTCGTGCTGTTGTTCGGCTTCTCGGCGCTCATTCCCTCGATGGTCGTGGCCGTGTTCATGGGCGCCTTTATCACGCGCGGCCTTGACCGCTGGATTGGCGAACGCGTCGACCAGCTGATGGAGCAGAATACCGAAATCTTCCGCACCTATGTCGATAATTTCCAGTCGACTTTCGAATCCGACATGCGCCTCGCCGCAATGGACGTTGAGAATTTCGCCAAGCAAGTCGATCAATCCCTCGGCGGACCGGGCATGCCGGAAGTTGCGGCCTATGCATCAACCGAGTTCTTCGACGGCCTGCGCTCCGAACTCGCGATCCGCGAGTTCCTTACGATTGCCATCCTCGGGCCGGACGGTGTTGACCTGATCGCCGAGGCGAGTGTGCAGGACGCCATCCTTCTTTCCCCGCCCAAGGCCGCGTTCGACGAGGCCGGCAATGGGGCGGTCGCTACCACGCTCTACGAAGGCCGGGGCATCGCCACTGCGCTGATCCGGATTTCGGCGCCTGTCGACGGATACATTTACGCCGTGAAGGTTTTCGACCGGAACGCCGCACGCTCGCTGCGCGAAGCAGAAACAGCTCTGGAAGAATACAATGCCGCCAAACGCAACAGCGGCCGGCTGCAGGCTATATTTGTCATCGGTTATACGCAGATCGTCGGGCTTGTTCTCCTGCTGGCAGGCCGGTTGGGCCTTGAGGCAGCGGGGCGGATCACGGGTCCGATTGGCCGGCTGGCTTCGGCAGCGCACGCGGTACGCGACGGTGATCTGAATGTGCGCGTGCCTGTGAGCGGTCCTGCGGATGAAGTTCATGCTCTCAGCAGCTCGTTTAATGCAATGACCGAACAGCTTTCGGGCCAGCAGAACGCGCTGATCCGCGCCCGAAAGGAAGAGGAAGAACGCCGCCGCTTTGTGGAGACACTGCTCGGCGAGATCGGCGCCGGCGTGATCCGGGTGGACCGGGAAGAGCGCATTACGCTGGCCAACCGGTCGGCCTGCGAAATACTTGGCGTGGACGATGTGCCGGAAGGTGCCCTGCTGGCCGATGTTGCGCCAGCATTCGAGCGGACCGTGCGCGACACGTTCGAGCGCAACGCGGCGGTGGACGCAAGCCTTGAGCTGACGCGTAATGGAGAACCCAGAAGCGTGCGCCTGAAATCGGCGCCCGAGGCTTCGGGCGGCTGCGTGCTGACTTTCGATGATACGACGAGCCTGATTTCTGCCCAGCGTCAGCTGGCGTGGCGAGATGTGGCGCGCCGGATCGCCCATGAGATCCGCAACCCGCTGACGCCCATCATGCTTTCGACCGAACGTCTGCGCCGGCGCTATGCGTCCAAGATCGACGATACGGACGGCGTGTTTGATCGCTGTATCGAGACGATCTTGCGCAAGGTCGATGACATTGCGCGTATGGTCGAGGAGTTCTCTAGTTTCGCACGCATGCCGAAGCCGAGCATCGCCCCGTTTGATATGTGCGCCGTGTTGCAAGGGGCAAGTTTCGCGCAAAGCGTAGTCTCACCCGATATAGAGATCGTGCTTGATACAGACCTTGCATATGCGCCGTTCCTTGGGGACTAACGCCTGCTCGCGCAGGGGTTCGGCAACCTTCTCAAGAACGCAGCCGAAGCAATTGACGGCCTGCCGATCGAGAATGATGTCTCCGGTCATATCCGTATCATCCTGGCGCGCGAGGCCAGCGGGCTCGAGATCGTGATCGAGGATAACGGACCGGGTTTTCCAGCCGAAGTGCGCAACCGGCTGCTGGAGCCGTATGTCACGACGCGCGAGAAGGGCACGGGGCTCGGTCTCGCCATCGTGAACCGTATCATCGCGGATCATGGCGGCTCAATCTCGTTGCAGAACCGGCCAGACGGTTTGCGCGGCGCGCGAGTGCGTGTGCTGATGCCTGAAAACGGCGCACTGGCGATGCAGTCAGCCGACACGGCCGGCAATGATTTAGTTCACAATGACGGGCATGTGCCCGGTTCAATGAGTTTGTAGAGGAACGATCGAATGGCACTCGACATTCTAGTCGTGGACGATGAGCCGGATATCCGGGAACTGATGGCCGGCGTCCTTGGCGACGAAGGTTACTCTGTCCGGACGGCAGATACAGCAGAGCGCGCACTTGAGGAAGTCCGTTCACGGACGCCGCGTCTGGTGATCCTCGATGTCTGGTTGCAGGGCAGCGGCATGGACGGACTGTCACTGCTGAAGTACCTCAAATCGATTGACCCTATCCTGCCGGTCATCGTAATCAGCGGGCACGGCAATATAGAAACGGCGATTGCCGCCATCCGGCGCGGCGCATTCGACTTCATCGAGAAGCCGATCAAGGCGGACCGGCTGATGCTCGTGGTGGAGCGCGCAATCGAGTCTGCGGCGCTTCGCTACGAGAACGCGGCGCTGCGCAACCGCGCCGGGGACGAGGAGCGCTGGATTGGCAACAGCCAGGCGGCGGCCACGCTCCGCGCCTCCATCGACAAGGTGGCGCCGACCAATTCACGGGTGCTGATCTCCGGACCTGCCGGTGTCGGCAAGGAATTGGCCGCGCGGCTCATCCACAAGAGTTCAGGGCGCGTGCAGGGACCGTTCGTGGTCGTCAACGCCGCGACGATTGCCCCGGACCAGATGGAGATTGCTCTGTTCGGCGAAGAGGATTCGCAAGGCCGCACCATACGCGTCGGCTTGTTCGAGCGCGCACACACGGGCACGTTGCTGCTGGACGAAGTCGCGGACATGCCTATCGGCACGCAGAACAAGATTCTCCGGGTGCTGACGGAGCAGCGCTTCCAGCGGGTCGGCGGCCGGTCGGATGTCAGCGTCGATGTTCGGGTCATGGCGGCGACGACGAAGGACCTGCGCGCCGAGATCGAGAAAGGTAACTTCCGCGAGGACCTGTTCTACCGGCTCAGCGTTGTGCCGCTGCGTGTACCGTCGCTTTCCGAACGACGCGACGATATCACAGAACTTGCCTCCTATTTTTGTGAGCGCATAGCGGAAACTTCCGGCCTGATTTTCCGGAATTTCACGCCGGAGGCCCTGGCCGTCCTGCAGTCGATGGAATGGCCTGGAAACATCCGGCAGCTACGCAATCTTGTGGAGCGGATCCTGATCCTGTCGCCCTCCGATTCGACCCGGCCGATCAGCGTGGATGAGCTGCCCCGTGATCCCGGCCGGTCGGCTTCCCTGGCGGCGCAATCTGGTTCGGCAGACCTTGTGGGCCTGTCATTGCGGGATGCGCGTGAGCAATTCGAGCGCGAATACCTGACCCTGCAGATCACGCGGTTTAATGGAAACATATCGAGGACGGCCGAATTCATCGGTATGGAACGCTCGGCCCTCCACCGAAAATTAAAGGCTTTGGGCATAACAACAGGCGTGCGGCACGATAGCTGACCCTGGGCTGAAAGGCTGAACTGATGCACGTTCTGATCTGCGGCGCCGGGCGCGTAGGGCAGGGAATTGCCCGCCGGCTTGCGCGTGAAAAGCACGAAATCACGATCATCGACGAAAACGCGGACTTGGTGGACCAGGTTTCGATTGATCTCGATGTGCGCGGCATTGTAGGCCATGCAGCGCATCCGGACGTTCTGAAACGGGCCCGTGCAGCCGATTGCGAGATGATCATCGCAGTCACGCACTTCGACGAGATCAACATGGTGATCTGCCAGATCGCCCACACGATTTTCTCGGTGCCGTTCAAGATCGCGCGCGTGCGCGACCGCTCGTATCTGGATGCGGCGTGGAAGAATATCTTCTCCCGGGAGGGCCTGCCCATCGACATGGTGATCTCGCCCGAAGCAGAAGTCGGCGACGCCATCCTCCAGCGCTTCCGGACCCCGGGTACGATCATGAGTGCCGCGTTTGCGGGCGGGCGTCTCAAGCTTCTCGGATTTGAACTCGGCGCGGACAATCCCCTGATTGATCTTCCGGTGGACCAGATGCGCGGCGTATTCCCGGATCTTTCGGCCCGGGTCATCGGCATCGGACGCGGCGCCGAAATCCGCGCGCCGCGTGGACGTGATGTGCTCAAGCCGGGTGACCGGGCCTATATCGCGGTCCTCGATGTGCACGCTGAGCGCCTGACTTCGATCTTCAACCGCGACCAGAGCCGTCTCGATCATGTCGTGATCATCGGCGGCGGCAATGTCGGCCTGCATGTTGCGAAGGTTCTGGAGAAGGAAAGTCACATCCGTGTACGGTTGATCGAGCGCAGCGCGGAGCGTGCCAACAAAGCCGTTGCGCAGGTCAAGCGCTCGATCGTGATCCAGGGCGACGGCCTCAACCCCGATATCCTTGCCGAGGGCGGTGTGGACAGGGCTGATTTCGTTATCGCCATCACCGACGACGACAAGACCAATCTGCTGATCAGCAATCTCGCCAAACGCGCCGGCGCCAAGCGCGCACTCGCGCTCATCAATGCGCCGGAACTTGCCAGCCTGGCCGCCGACATGCGCGTGGACACCGTGCTGGATCCGCGCGCTCTGACAGTCTCGCAAGTCCTGCTGCGCATGCGGCGCGGAAGGATCCTCGGTCTGCAATCGCTGGAAGACGGGATGGCGGAGGTCGCCGAGGGCGTAACGCTGGAATCGTCCTCCCTGATTGGCAAGACGCTCGGTTATGACGACCTGCCTGAAGGCGTCACGGCCGCGGCCGTGCTGCGCGGCAACCAGATCCTGATGGCGGATTCGGATGTCATCGTCCGTCCGGAAGACCATCTCGTGATCTTCTATGAAGCGGAGATGGTTCGCAGCGTTGAGAAGTTCTTCCGGGTCAATCCGGACTATTTCTGAGCCATGAATTACGCCTCAGTCGCCAGAGTCCTGAGCCTGCTGATGCTGATCGTGGCGGGCACGGCCGTTCTCGGCGCCGGGATCGCCGGTGCGGCGGGAGAAGGCGCGCAGGTGCTGTCTCTCGGCGTGACGGCAATGGGTATCGGGGTGGCCGCCGCCAGCGTTCTGCTGCTGACACCCTCGCCGAAACGCCGTGCGCGGCCATCCGACGGTCTCGCGGTCGTCATCCTCTGGTGGCTCCTCACGCCGCTTGCCACAGCGATGCCGTTCGTCTTCGGGGTGGCCAACAGTTCTGTGATCACGGCGGTGCACGAGGCGGCCGCCTGCCTCACCACGACCGGCCATTCGGTCATCCGTGTAGATACGGAAGGCTGGCCGACCAGTCTTATCTTCTGGCGCGGCGCCCTGCATGTGCTGGGGGCTTTTGCCGTTGTGGTAACCGCAGCCGGGGTCTTTGCGGCGGTCAACCTTGGCGGCCCGGGCGTCCACAAAACAGTGCTGTTTACCCTTCCCGAAACCAGCTTCTTTGACGCGGTGCCGCGCATCCTTGTGCCGGTGGGGCTGATGTTTGGCGTCGGGATCCTTTTTATCTTTGGCGTGTTGATCGTGCTGGGCGTCGATCCCGGCAGGGCGCTCGGAGATGCCGTCAGCGTGATCACGACGGGGCTGGTGCATCCGGACGCGCTGGAGCGCGCGCCGGGTTCATCGGGCGTGGCGGTCGCCCTCGGAACCGGGCTCTTCCTGGGATCGCTGGGGCTGGCCTTCTGGTTACCGTTTCGTCGCTTCGCCTGGGCGGGCATCGTACAGGACCCGGAAATCGCAATGTTCGGCATCTTCGCGCTGCTGTTTACCGGCTTCGCGGTCCTCGCAGGCGTCGCCGCCGGAGATGCGCTGGGCTGGTCCATTTCCACGCTGTCCACATCCGGAATCCCGCTTGGCTCGCCGCAGGCGGCGCAATCCATTCCGTTGACGGTGTATGTGATGCCTTGCCTGATCGGCGGCTCGGCGCTGGCGGCCGCCGGCGGCATCAAGCTCGCCCGTGTCGTCGTGCTCGGCCAGCGGGCGGGCCAGGAGTTCCAGCAACTTGGATATCGCCGGTCCGTCGTCAGCTTCCGGTTCCGCGACCGGGAACTGGACGAACGCAGCGTGATCGGCGTCTGGGTTTACTTCGTAGCCTACGTGCTCGCGGTGTTCCTTTTCCTGATCGGGTTCAGCTTCATGGGGCTCGGATTTGACGATTCCATCCGCCTTTCCATCGGTGCGCTGACGTCTTCCGGCGCCCTGATTGCGGGCGCAGACGGAAATCTGGGCTTGGGCAGCGAGATTCTCCTGATCGCTGCCATGCTTTTGGGCAGATTGGAGATCCTGACCCTGCTTCCCGCGCTTTCACTGAGCTTTTGGCGGGGCTGACCCTTGCGCACCTGCAGCAAAGGACTTAGCTCGGGGGAAATACCAAAAACAGTAGCAGGAATACAAAAGCCATGTCATCGGACAAGAAACAGAACCTGCAGGACACTTTCCTCAACGCCGTTCGCAAATCCCGCACGCCGCTCACCATCTTTCTGGTCAACGGTGTGAAGTTACAGGGTGTTGTCACCTGGTTTGACAACTTCTGTGTACTTCTCCGGGGAGACGGGCGGCCGCCGCAACTGGTTTACAAGCACGCGATCTCTACCATCGCGCCCAGCGCGCCAGTCCAGCTCTTCGACGAAGAGATGGACGGAGACTGATCCGGATTGACTGACAAATTCGTTGATCGCCTTCCGGCCCCGGAAATCGCCGGCGTGGTTATCCCGTGGTTCACGCCTGCAGACCGTCCGACACCGGACCGTCTGAGGGAAACCTCCGGCCTTGTTGAAGCACTTGGATGTCAGCTGGGTTTTGTCCGGCCGGACCAGGTGCGAAAGGTCAATCCCTCCTACCTGCTCTCCGGCGGCATCGTGGACCGGATGGCCGCGGACCTCGAAGCCGAACAGTGCACACTTGCGGTCATTGACGGCGCGCTGACCCCTGTCCAGCAGCGCAATCTCGAAAAGCGGCTTGGCATGAAGGTCATCGACCGGACCGGTCTCATCCTCGAGATATTCGGCCTCCGTGCACGGACGAAAGAAGGCCGGTTGCAGGTCGAGCTGGCACGCATTCTTTACGAGCGCTCCCGCCTCGTACGGACATGGACACACCTGGAGCGCCAGCGCGGCGGTTCCGGATTCCTGTCTGGTCCCGGAGAAAGCCAGCTGGAAGCGGACCGGCGGATGTTGGACGACAAGATCGTCCGCCTGCGGCGCGACCTTGATGAAGTGAAACGCACACGCGCCGTGCAAAGGGCTGGGCGCCGCCGTACGGGTACGCCGATGATCGCGCTTGTCGGATATACGAACTCCGGCAAGTCGACCCTGTTCAACCGGCTCACCGGCGCCGACGTCTTCGCCAGGGA
>NZ_JBBEBT010000350.1:0-10880 GCF_040882205.1 Hyphomonas sp. | reverse complement strand
CACCGATCCGCAATCCCTGTCGCCGGCCGAAACGCTGTCGCGACTGGAACAGGCGATCAAGGACCAGCCCGCCGCGCCGGAGCCGCACTTCTTCATTGGCGAGATGCTGCGCGCGCAGGGCCGGCCGGATGATGCGCTGCGGGCTTATCAGTCGGCGCTGCGGCGCAATCGCGATTTCGTGCCCGCCCTTATCGCGCTGTCCGATGTGCTGGTGGAACTTGGCGAGGGCGCGATCAGCGCCGATGCGACCCGGCTCTATGCGCGGGCCTATGAACTCGATGAGACGCAGGTGCGCGCGGGCATGTTTGCGGCCATGGGCGCGGCGCAGGCGGGCGACCAGGCCAGGGCGGAGCAGGCCATGCGCTACATTTACGCACGCCTGCCGGAAGACGACCCCCGCCGCGACCGCTTCCGCGCGATGATCGAGGCCATCGGGGAAGAAGGGGCGGCGGCGCCTGCGCAATAGCCCGCCGCATTGCCGCACTCCCCAAACCCACCGGTGCGCCCTATACCTTCACGCATGCGCGCCCGAACCCGCCGTCTCTACACCTTCGCAATCGCCGCCTTGCTGGTGCTGGGCGCGGCCGTGCTGGCATTCTTCGCCCTGCGGGAGAACGTAAACCTCTTCTACACGCCGCAAGTGCTGGCCGAAAAAGGCATGCCAGAAGCGGGCAAGGAAGTTAAGGTCGGCGGCTGGGTGGAGCCGGGTACGCTGACCTATGCGGATGGCGGCGCAACCATGCAGTTCATCGTCATCGACAACAGCCCGAACACGATCACCGTGCGCTTCACGGGCGTTGCGCCGGATCTGTTCCGCGAGGGGCAGGGCGTAGTCGCGACCGGATCGTTTACCGAAGGCGGCACCTTCACCGCCAAGCTGCTGCTGGCCAAGCATGACGAGAACTACCAGCCGCGCGAACTGAAGCCGCTCGAGGCGGGCGGATGATCGAGGCCGGACATTTCGCGGCCTTCCTCGCATTTGCCCTCTCGCTGGCGCAAGGCGTGTTCGGCCTGCGCGGGCAACGCCGGCTGGCGGGCCTGACGGCCATCGCCGCGTTCGCCCTGATGGCGCTGTCGTTCCTGACGCTGATCAACGCGTTCGTGACTTCGGACTTCTCGGTCGCCCTCGTCACCAACAATTCCCATACGCTGAAGCCGATGGTCTACAAGATTGCCGGCACATGGGGAAACCATGAAGGCTCGATGGCGCTCTGGTGCCTTGTCACCATCGGATTTGGCGCCTGCGCGGCGGCGATGATGCGCACGGGGCGCGAGGTGTTTGAAGCGCGTGCCCTCGGGGTTCAGGGCCTGCTGTCCTTCGGCGCGCTGGCTTACCTGCTGTTCGCGTCCTCGCCTTACCTGCGGCTTGATCCGGCGCCGTTTCAGGGCGGCGAACTGAATCCGCTGCTGCAGGACCCGGCGCTCGCGATCCATCCGCCAATGCTTTACCTCGGCTATGTCGGCTACTCCTTCGTCTTTGCGCTCGCGGCGGCGGGCCTGATGGAGGGCCGCATCGACCGCGCCTGGGCGAGGGAGGCACGCGTCTGGTCGCTGGCTGCCTTCGCGCCGCTCACCTTCGGCATCGCGCTCGGGTCTTACTGGGCCTATTACGAGCTTGGCTGGGGCGGCTGGTGGTTCTGGGATCCTGTGGAAAACGCTTCCCTGATGCCCTGGCTGATCGGCGCGGCGCTGCTGCATTCGGTAGTCGTCACCGAGAAGCGCGAGGGCTTTGCCGCATGGACCGCGCTGCTGGCCGTGCTGGCTTTCCTGTTCTCGATCCTTGGCGCCTTCCTCGTACGCTCAGGTGTGCTCACATCCGTCCATGCGTTTGCGGTCGATCCAGAACGGGGCACCCTGCTGTTGCTGGGCCTGCTCGCGTATGGGGGATTTGCGCTTGGCCTGTTTGCCCTTCGCGCACCAAAGCTCGAAGGCGGCAAGGCCTGGACGCTGCTCAGCCGCGAAGGCGCGCTGATGGCGAACAATGTCGTGCTGATCGTAGCGACGCTCACCGTGCTGCTCGGCACACTTTTCCCTCTGATCGCCGAAGCGTTCGGGCGCACCATCTCGGTCGGCGAGCCCTACTTCAACCTCACATTCGTTCCCATCCTGGCGCTGATCCTGCTTCTCCTTCCGGTCGTTCAGGCCTGGGCATGGGGCAAGGCGGATGTGAAGGGTTGGCTGCGCTGGGCGGCGGGCGGGGCGGCCCTCGTCCTTGTTTTCGTGCTGCTCGGTATTGGCCCGCTCGACATTCCGGCTGGCGCCGCGTTCGGCCTCGCGGTCGGCACCTGGCTCGTAGGCGGCGCACTTTGGGAACTGAAGCGCCGGGCGATCACACCGGGGAGGGTGTTCAAACTGCCGCGCCGGGTCTGGTCGATGACGCTGGCGCATATCGGGCTCGGCTTGTTCGTGATCGGCGCTGTGGTCGAGACGACCGGGCGCTATGAAGCGACGCTGGCGCTGCCGGAGGGCGGCTCTGGAACCGTGGCGGGGTGGAACATCACGCTGGAGGAAGTCCGCTCCATCGAGGGCCCGGACTGGTATGCCGACCGCGCCGTGCTGACCGCGCGCAAGGGAAGCCAGACGGCGACACTGACGCCGATGAAACGCTTCTATCCAGCCGCCGCCATGCCGACGACCGAAACAGCCATCCACAAGACGGGCACCGGCGACCTCTATGCGGCGCTCGGCGAAGCCCGCGAAGTAGACGGCGAGCCGCGCTGGGTATTCCGTGTCTACTTCAACCCGCTGGTCGATTTGCTCTTTCTGGGCGTCGTGCTGATTGGCCTCGGCGGCCTGCTTGGCCTCTGGCCTTCGCGCCGCGCTGCTAAGCCCGCGGCAGCCGAAGCGTAGCCTTAAGGCCCGGGCAATCCTTCGGCCCGTTTCCGTCTGCCAGCACAAGTTCGCCGCCATGCAGGTCAGCGACCGATTGCACGAGCGACAAGCCGAGGCCGGAGCCGGGCTGGGTGCGCGCCGAGTCCATGCGGTGAAAGCGCTCGATCACCTTCGGGCGTTCAACTTCCGGAATACCCGGGCCGGTATCCAGGACCGTAAGGTCAATCATCGTTTCCGGCCCGCGCGTGACGCTCAGCGAGATCGAGCCGCCGGCCGGCGTATACTTGATGGCATTGTCGATCAGGTTCGAGATCGCCTGGCCGATCAGTTCCCGGTCGCCCAGCACAAGCTGGTTGCGCATGATCTGGCTGCGGAACTTGAGGCCGGCTTCTTCGCAGGCAGGGTCAAACAGTTCGGCGAGTTCTTCGGCCACTTCGCTGAGGTCCATCCGCACACGGAGGCCTTCGGTGCCCGCGTCCAGCCGGGCGAGGCGGAGAATGGCATTGAACGTGTCGAGTACACGGTCCACTTCCTCGACCGTTTCGCCCAGTGTCGTGTTGGCGTCTTCCTGTGACATTGGCCGCGAAAGCGCGATTTCCAGACGGTTGCGCAGCCGGGTGAGGGGAGAGCGAAGGTCGTGCGCGATGGCGTTGCCGGTATTCTGGGAGGCCTCGACGAGCTTGCCGATCTGATCAAGCATCGCGTTGATCCGCTGGGCGAGACGGTCGAATTCGTCACCCGTACCGCGCACTGGAACGCGCCGGCTGAGCTCGCCGCCGATCACAGCCTCGGCGGTCTTTGCGAGTTCCTCCGCGCGCCGCGCCGCGCCGCGTGTGATCAGCACACCGCCGAACAGCGACAGGATAAGGGCGACTGGCGCAGCAACCAGGATCGCGCTCTGTATTCGGTCCACGATCACTGTCTGCTGCGCGGTATCGAACGCCACCATCAAGGCGCCGCCATTGTCGCGCAGGCGCACGATGCGCCCGGCAGCAGGGCGAAGGACCTTCGTTCCATCCGTCTGCGGAAGTTCGAAATCGAAATAGACCGTCTTCATGCCGGACTCCGGCGGGTCGTCCGGCAGGCGGGGAAAGTGGCCGGCGATCTTCCGGCCGGACGTGTCTTCAAGGTAGTAGTAGAAGGGCGAGCCCGACAGCGTCATCCGTTCGAACACGGACTGGCTGAGGCGCTGCATGCCGCCGGTATAGTAAGCGTTGGCGAGCTGCTCGAACTCCACCGTGATACGGCGCTCGGATTCGACGCGGATGTAATAGACAGTAGAATAGTAGAGATAGGCCAGCAGGGCGCCCGAAAAGGCGCCAATCATCAAGCTGTAGAGCAGGGCCAGCTTGAAGGTCGTTGTGCGCACGAAGATCGGCATCGCCTTGCGAACCCGTTCCGGGATCGGCAGGCGTATCCCGTCCGGGAATCGCGCAAGCCGCCCGGCTAGATTCGCGGGCAGCTTGGCGATGCGCTCATAGGAGAGCCAGGCCGGCCGGTTGGTGGGCAGCTTCATGGGCGCCTAGGTGCCAGCCCCCATGATCGCCGTCTAGCCCTGCAGGCGGTAACCTGCGCCCCGCACCGTTTGCAGCAGGGGCTCGGGGAAGTCCTTGTCGATCTTGGCGCGCAGGCGGGAGACGTGCACGTCGATGACGTTGGTCTGGGGGTCGAAGTTGTAGTCCCAGACCTTTTCCAGCAGCATCGTGCGGGTCACGACCTGACCGGCATGGCGCATCAGGTATTCCAGCAGGCGAAATTCGCGTGGCTGGAGATCGATCTTCCTGCCCGACCGGGTGACCTTGCGGGTCAGCAGGTTCATCTCGAGGTCGCCGGCTTTCAGCGTGGTGACCTGCGGCTCGGTGGTCGTCCGCCGGCCGAGGGCTTCCACCCGGGCAGCCAGTTCTGCCGGAACGAAGGGCTTGCCGAGATAATCCTCGGCGCCGGCCTTCAGGCCCTGCACCTTGTTCTGCACGTCGCCGAGCGCCGAGAGGAAGAGGGCGGGCGTCGTGCCGCCGGCATCCCGGAATTCCCTGATCAGCGTCAGGCCATCCTTTTCCGGCAGCATTCGGTCCACGACGAGGGCGTCGAAATCCGCGGCGCGGGCCCGGGCAAGCCCGGCAGCTCCGTCGCGGGCACATTCGACTTCATGGCCTGCATCTTCGAGAACTTTCTCGATGAAATTGGCCATTTCGTGATCATCTTCGATCACGAGAACCTTGAGGGATCGATGGTGAAGTGTATCCGCCATCAGGGGCTCCATTTACGCGGGTTACTTGGGAAGATCGATCGTGCGATAGTTCGTGACCTGACCAATCCGGAGTGCCAGCAGCACTTTCGACCGGTTGGCGGCGCGGGCTTCGGCGATGGCGCGCTCGAAGGCGTCCACGCTCGGAACAGCCCGTCCGTTAGCTGCCAGGATCACGATGCCGTTCTCGAAACCGGCTTCTTCAAAGATGCCGTCCTTCGCGACTTCGGTGACCTCGAGGCCCGTATCCCCGGCGCGCAGGCCGAGGCGGGTGCGGGTCTCTTCGTCCATCGGGGAGAGGCGGACGCCGAAGTCCGGAAGCAGCGTGCCGGGTACGGAGGACGGTGCGCCGGGGGTGGCGCGGTTGCCACTGCCGTCGCCGGCCGGGCCGGCGGCGTTCGGGTCTGCCGGGCGCTCGCCCACGGTCACGCTGATCGACTGAGGCTTGCCATCCCGCAGGATGTCGAACTCGTTCTTCGTATTGGCAATCAGCTTGGCGACGAGGCGCGTTGTCGATGTGGAATCGGTGACCTTGGTGCCGTTGACCGACAGGATGATGTCATTGCGCTTCAGGCCGGCGCGTTCGGCGGGGCTGCCGCTGGTCACGTCGGCGATCAGGGCGCCCTTGACATCCTCGAGGCCAAGAGCCTCGGCGAACTCCGGCGTCAGGTCGCCGATCTGCACACCGAGCCAGCCGCGCGAGACGCGGCCATTGCGGATCAGCGTGTCGGTCACTTCCTTGGCCAGTTCGGCGGGAATGGCAAATCCGATGCCGACCGAGCCGCCGGTGGGCGACAGGATCTGCGAGTTGACGCCGATGACATTGCCCTTGAGATCAAAGGTCGGGCCGCCCGAGTTGCCCCGGTTGATCGGCGCGTCGATCTGCAGGAAGTCGGTATACGGGCTGCCGGCGCCAAGTTCGCGGCCGTCAGCGGACAGGATGCCTGCTGTGGCCGATCCGCCGAGGCCAAACGGGTTGCCGAGGGCGACGACCCAGTCGCCCTTACGGATGTCCCGCGATGTGCCGAACGACACATAGGGGTAAGGGCCTGGTTGCTTGACGCGGACGACGGCGAGGTCGGTCAGCGGATCGGAGCCGACGAGTTCGGCGTCAATCTCGCGCCCGTCACTCATCACGATCTGGATCTGCGTGGCGCGTTCGATGACGTGGTTGTTGGTGACGACCAGGCCATCCTGCGAAATGAAGAAGCCGGAGCCGAGCGAACGCGCCTCGCGGGTGCGCGGGCTTTCCTGTTCCTGCTGCTGGCGGCGTTGTTCAAAGAAGTCTTCAAGGCCGGGCATCCCGCGGAACTGTTCGAAGAACTGATCCATGTCGCCGAGATCACTCAGGTCCTGGGTCGAGACGACGTTGACCGAGACGACGGCGGGTTCAACCTTTTCGATCAGGTCCGCAAAGCTGAGCGGGGCGCCGGGAGGCGCCTGGATGGCTATCGGTTGCGCGCCGGCGTCCGAGGAAACCATTTTTGGAATGGCGATTGCGGATCCCATGATCGCGGCCCCGAAGGCTGCCGCTACAAGCGTCTGCGCCGAAACGCCAAATTTGTTCATCAACCACTCCAGATAAGTGAAAAGGCCGCCTGATGCGGCGACGACGCCAACTTAAACATGCCACACTTAATGTGGTCATTAAAAGACAGTTAGGTGATTTCCCGCGAATGTGAACCGCTCGCAGCAGGCCACGAGCGGCGCTTTCAGGCGTCCTCCGCCTCGATTTCGGGCGATTTCCCGCCGGCCTTGCGGGCAAGAATCACGCCGGCAACAAGGCCGGTTCCGAGCAGTGCGAAGGGCAGGCCCCAGAGCAGCCATCCCGACGGATCGCGGGACGGCGGGCGGAACAGCACAAATTCACCATACCGGCTGACGAACCAGTCCCGGACCTGCTTGTCCGAGGCGCCGGCGTCGACCATCTCGCGGATGCGGATGCGCATGTCTTCCGCAATCGCGGCCGAGGACTGGGATACCGGCTCGTTCTCGCAGGCGACGCAGCGGATTTCCCGCATCAGCGACTGGGCCCGGGCTTCCTCGGACGCGTCCGCGAGCGGCGTCTCCGCGAGGAATGCAATGAAGGCTGCGGCGAGGAGACTTTTCATGCCCGTCAGATAGCAAATCCGGGCGGCGCGCGAAACCACCCACGGCGCCTCAGCCTGTCGCCCGCCGGGTTTGTTCCGGGCGGCCTCCTCGGCTAAGCCTCATGGATGCTCACGATCCGACCCATCGCCTCCAGTCCCGACATCGCCCTCGCCGCCGCCGAAACGCACGCTCCTTATCTCCGGCGCTTGCGGGACCGGGGCGTCGGCGCAAGCTTCCCAGCGGCGCTGGCGGCAGCGGTGAACCTGCCTGCGGACACGCCGATTGAGGTGGCCATGAACGTCCTGCGCGGGGCGAAGTTGGCTGTGCACCTGTCGCTGGCAGGAGACGATCTCTCCGGTCAGCGCGACGTGATGGACGTCACGCACGGATTGACCGAGTTTGCCTGTGCCAGCCTTGAAGCTGCGTTGCGCACGGCCCTGATGTCTCGCGGCCTGAAAGGCGAGGGCATCTTCGCCATCGCGCTGGGCAAGATGGGCGCCTTCGAACTCAACTATTCGAGCGACATAGACATTGCTGCCTTCTACGAGCGCGACCGCTTCGATGGCGCGGGCCGCGATCCAGGCGAAGCGGCGCAGCGTGTGGTGCGCGATGTCGTGAAGATCATGGATGAGATTACTGCAGGAGGCTATGTCTTCCGCACCGACCTGCGCCTGCGTCCCGACCCCTCCTCAACCCCCCTCGCGGTCTCAACCGAGATGGCTGAACTCTACTATGAGAGTGTTGGCCAGAACTGGGAGCGCATGGTCTGGATCAAGGGGCGGCCGGCAGCAGGCGACCGCGCCGCCGCCGAGAAGTTCCTTGGACGGATGGAGCCTTACGTCTGGCGCCGCAATCTTGATTATTGGGCCATCGGCGACATCCAGGCCATCAAACGCATGATCAATACCAAGGTCGGCGCAGATGATTTCGATATCCTCTCACCGGATGTTAAACTCGCGCCAGGCGGCATCCGCGAGATCGAGTTCTTTGTGCAGACCCAGCAGCTGATCCTCGGTGGACGCGAACCTGCGCTGCGCGACAATACCACGCTCGGCGCCATGGCCGCGCTGCAGGCGGCCGGTGTTGTCTCGCCGTCGACCGCGTCCACGCTGACCGCCGCCTACCGCGCCCTGCGCAATGTCGAGCACCGCATCCAGATGCGCCATGACGAGCAGACGCACACGGTTCCGGTGGACACCGCTGAACGGGAAAGCCTCGCCTACCTTTGCGGCTACGGCGCACTTGGGGAATTCGACCGCGACCTGCTGGAAACACGCCGGCAAGTCCAGGCCGCCTACGACGCACTGTTTGCGCAGCAGGACCGCGCCGCCACCCACCACGCCCTCGGCAATCTTGTCTTCACCGGCGTCGACGATGATCCGGGTACGGTGCAGACCCTGTCACGGCTCGGATTCTCCGATCCCTCCTCAGCCATCGACACGATCCGCAACTGGCACCGGGGCAGGGTGCCGGCAACGCGCACGGCGCGCGGGCGCGAATTGTTGACCTCCATCTTGCCGGGTATGTTGCAAGCGATGGGCGAAACGGGCGAGCCGGATCAGGCCTTTCACTGGTATTCGAGGTTTTTCGAGGGACTTTCCTCCGGCGTGCAGACGCTATCGATGCTGCTCGCAAAGCCGGACCTCCTGTCCGATCTTGTGGCCACGCTTGCGCTGGCGCCGCGCCTGGCACGCATCCTCGCGCGCCGTCCGGACCTGCTCGAGGCGCTTGTCTCCAACGTCATTCCGAAGGCGCCGGACGCCTGCGCCGCGGTGACTTTTGATGCGGCACTGGACAATTGGCGGCGCTACCACCGGGAACAGAGCTTCCTGACCGGTCACCGCCTGCTGCACGGCCTGATCGCGCCCGAAGAAGCTGCGCAGGTCTGGACACGCCTCGCCGACGACACGATCCGGTACATGGCGGCGGTGGGAGAGATGGAAACCACCCGGCGCTATGGAGAGGTTCCAGGCCGCTGGGCGGTGTTCGGCATGGGCAAGCTGGGCGGCGAGGAAATGACCGCCGGTTCGGATCTCGACATCATCGTGATCTACGACTCGTCCGCAGACAATGCGCAGAACTGGTTCACGCGTCTCACGCAGCGCCTGATCACCGGCCTGACCGCGCCAACGGCCGAAGGCGAGCTCTACGAAGTCGACATGCGCCTGCGCCCCTCCGGCCGGGGCGGCCCTGTTGCGGTCAGCCTCGAAGCCTTCCGCCATTACCAGAACGAAGAGGCCTGGACCTGGGAGCACATGGCACTGACCCGGTTGCGCTTCGTCGCCGGTGATGCGGCGCTCGGTGCGGCGGTCTGCCAGATCGGCGCCGATGCCATCTGCGCCCGGGCCCGCAGCCCGCGCCGCAAGCAGATACCCAAGGATGTGTCGGACATGCGCCAGATGCTTTACCGCGAAAAGCCCGGACACGGACTATGGGACTTCAAGACGGCGAAGGGCGGGCTCGTCGATATTGAGTTCATGGCGCAGCAGGACATGTTGCTCCGGGTACGGCCGGATCTCGTTCGCCCGAACACCGGCATGGCGCTTTCCGGCCTCGCGGACGCAGACGGCGCAGACAGCGTTGACTGGTGCTTCCTGCGCGCCGCGCTGAACCTGCTTTCGGCAATGCAGCAGCTGCAACGCATCGCGATTGGTACCGATCCGGTAGATGCTGAGATGCCCGAGGGCCTGAAAGCGCGCATGTGCCGCGCCGCCGGGGAAGAAGATTTTGAGGGGCTGGAAGCGCGCCTTTCTGATGTAAAAGCGCGGGTCCACGCCCTGGCTGCTGAAAAATTGCACCTGCCGGCGACGGAATCCTGAGGTCCCCCCGTTTCATCAGCGCTGGGATCAACAAGGAGCTCACAATGAAGAAATTCACTCTCGCCGCAGCCTCGGCGCTGACACTCGCGCTGGCTGTCCCGGTGGTCGCTCAGGCCGGAGGCCACACGGGCGGCGGCAAGCACTTCGAGAAAATCGATACGAATTCGGACGGCATGGTCACACGCGTCGAAGCTGAAACCGCTGCCCTCGCTGCATTTACCAAGGTTGACACCAACGGCGACCTTTTCGTCACGCGCGAAGAACTCAAGGCCCGCCGCGAAGCGCGCCGCGCCGAGATGAAGGCCGGGATGGCTGCGAAAATGGAAGGTAAGCAGCCGCGCAAGCCGAAATCGGATGCTGATCCGGCCAAGATGGAGGCCCGCAAGGCAAAGATGGTCGGGAAATCGGCCGAAAAGTTTGCCGCGGCTGACACGGATGGCGATGGCGCCTGGAGCCAGGCTGAGTTCCTGACACAGCACCTCGAGCACTTCACCAAGCTCGACACCGACGGGGACGGCAACATCTCCGCCGCCGAGCAGGCAGCGGCAAAGGCCAATATGAAGGAGCGCCGCAGTAAATGGCGGGACAAACCGGCCGAGCAATAAGCACAACCGGACCGGACCGGAGCCAGGCAGAGACATTTGAACACCCCCTGCAAATGTTTCTCGGGTTTCCGGTTCGGAATCGGCTAGACGCTTCTGCGTGGCCTTCACGTCTGACCTTGAACAGATCACACGGGCTGCAGCGGGCGATCCGGCTGCGGTGCGTGCCCTTGTCAACCGCTACAGCCCCGGCGTCCTCAGTCTCGCGACGCGGATGCTGGCTGACCGCGCGGAGGCGGAAGACGTGACACAGGAAACCTTCCTTCGCGCCTGGAAATCGCTGCCCTGCTG
>NZ_JBBEBT010000349.1:0-10910 GCF_040882205.1 Hyphomonas sp. | reverse complement strand
ATGGTTGTGTTATTTGCCTTCTTCTACACGTCGATCATGTTCAATCCGACGGAAACAGCGGACAACCTGCGCAAGTATGGCGGCTTCATTCCGGGGATCCGTCCGGGCTCGAACACCGCCGCCTACATTGACTACGTGCTGACGCGCCTTACGACGATTGGTTCGCTCTACCTCGTCTTCATCTGTATCCTCCCGGAGCTGCTGCGCCGCTATTTCCCGCAAATCCCGTTCTATATCGGCGGGACGTCGCTTCTCATTGTGGTTTCCGTTACGATGGACACGGTCACGCAGATTCAGTCGCACTTGATCGCTCACCAGTATGAGGGGATGATCAAGAAGTCGAAGCTCGGGGGCAAGCGTAAGTGAATCTGATCCTTTTTGGACCGCCGGCGGCCGGCAAGGGTACGCAGGCCAAACGGCTGGTTGAACAACGCGGCTTTATCCAGCTTTCCACCGGCGACATGCTGCGCGCCGCCAGGGCCTCCGGATCGGAGCTTGGAAAACGGGTCGCCAGGATCATGGACGAAGGCGGCCTCGTCTCGGACCAGATCGTGATCGACCTGATCGATGAACAGCTTACAGCCCGCGCCGGTGCGACGGGCTTCATTTTTGACGGCTTCCCGCGCACGATGGGACAGGCCGAGGCGCTGGACGGCCTGCTGCAGTCGCGCGGCGAACAGGTAAACCTGGTTATCCGCATGCGGGTGGACGATGAACGTCTGCTTGCCCGCGTTACGAAGCGTTTCGAGGAGCAGGGGAGAGCGGATGACAATCCGGACACTTTCTCCCGCCGTCTCGAGCGTTTTTATGAGGATACGGCCCCGCTGGTTCCGCTCTATGCGGAACGCGGCGTACTCGTTGAAGTCGACGGGATGGGCACGATCGAAGCTGTGGCCGCAGCGATTGATGCGGCCCTGAAACAATCGGCCTGAACCGCGCAGTTCTTCTGTTGACGGGCGAAAAAGCGTGGCTATAAGCCTCGTTTCTTAGCTTCAGGCTTAACCGCCGGTGCGCGCGACGGGTGCTTTGCCCGGCTGGCGCGCATTTTATGTTTGAACAACCCGCTTGAGGAGAAACGGCATTGGCCCGTATTGCAGGCGTAAACATCCCGACGAACAAGCGCGTGGTTATCTCGCTGCGCTACATCCATGGCATCGGCCCGTCCTTCGCCAAGGAAATCTGCGAGAAGGTCGGCATCGAGCAATCGCGCCGGGTCAACCAGCTGACCGACGCGGAAGTCATCAAGATCCGTGAAGCGATCGACGCCGGTTACATGGTCGAGGGCGACCTGCGCCGCGACACGTCGATGAACATCAAGCGCCTGATGGACCTCGGTTGCTACCGCGGCCTGCGTCACCGCAAGAAACTGCCGGTCCGCGGTCAGCGTACCCACACCAACGCCCGCACCCGCAAGGGCCCGGCCAAGCCGATCGCCGGCAAGAAGAAATAGGACTGAGATTCCATGGCCCGCGAAGCGAACCGTATCCGCCGCAAAGAGCGCAAGAACATCACCTCCGGTGTTGTCCATGTGAACTCGAGCTTCAACAACACGATGGTTACCATCACCGACGCGCAGGGCAACACGATCTCGTGGTCGTCCTCGGGCGTCATGGACTTCAAGGGCTCGCGCAAGTCGACCCCCTATGCGGCCCAGATGGCTGCTGAAGACGCAGCGAAGAAAGCCAAGGAGCACGGCCTCCAGACGGTTGAAGTGCGCGTGCGTGGTCCGGGTTCGGGCCGTGAGAGCGCTTTGCGCGCCCTGCAGGCCGCTGGCCTGACGGTCACCGCGATCAATGATACGACGCCGATCCCGCACAATGGCTGCCGCCCGCCGAAGCGCCGCCGCGTCTAGTTCAAGAATACCTCCCGGCTGCGCCTTCCATGGCGCGGCCATTCGTTTCCTGAGGAAACCTGATGACCAACGTGAATGACCGCAACTGGAAAGTCCTGATCCGCCCGAACCGTCCCGTAGTTCAGGCCGGATACGACTCGAAGCGCAAGGCGAAGCTTGTCGTCGAGCCGCTTGAGCGCGGCTATGGTACGACGCTCGGCAACGCGCTGCGCCGCGTGCTGCTCTCCTCGCTGCAGGGGGCTGCCATCATCGGCGTGCAGATCGACGGCGTTGTCCACGAATTCTCGGCCATACCGGGCGTGCGCGAAGACGTCACCACGATCGTGCTGAACCTCAAGCAGGTCGCCATCTTCATGGAATCGGAAACGCCGAAGCGCATGGTGCTTCGCGCAAAGGGTCCGGGCGAAGTCAAGGCCGGCCAGATCGAGACCTCGGGCGACGTGAAGATCCTGAACCCCGACCACGTGATCTGTACGCTGGATGGCAACTCGGAAGTCCGCATGGAATTCACGATCGCAACCGGCAAGGGCTATGTGGCCGCTGATTCGCACCGTCCGGAAGATGCCCCCATCGGGTATATCCCCATTGACGCGATCTACTCGCCGGTCCGCCGCGTCGGCTACCAGGTCGAAGATACGCGCGAAGGCACCGTCCTCGACTATGACAAGCTGACCCTCGATGTTGAAACCGATGGTTCAGTCTCGCCGGAAGACGCCGTGGCCTATGCCGCGCGCATTCTTCAGGACCAGCTGCAGCTGTTCATCAACTTCGAAGAGCCGGCCCTCGACGTGGGCGGCTCAGCCGACGAGACGGATCTGGGCTTCAACCCGGTCCTCCTCAAGAAGGTCGACGAGCTCGAGCTGTCGGTGCGTTCGGCAAACTGCCTGAAGAACGACAATATCGTTTACATCGGCGACCTGATCCAGAAGTCGGAAGCGGAAATGCTCCGCACCCCGAACTTCGGCCGCAAGTCCCTGAACGAGATCAAGGAAGTTCTCGCTGGCATGGGCCTGCATCTCGGCATGGAAGTGCCGGACTGGCCACCCGAGGACATCGAAGGCCTCGCCAAGAAATACGACGATCACATCTAGCCCAAGTTTATATGACCGGGGCCTGACCACCTCGGAAGGAACAACGCCATGCGCCATCAGATTGCACACCGCAAGCTCAACAAGACTTCCTCGCACCGCAAGGCGATGTTCGCCAACATGGCGGCGAGCCTGATCGAGCACGAGCAGATCGTCACCACCTTGCCGAAAGCCAAGGAAATGGCGCCGATCATGGACAAACTGGTCACTCTCGCGAAAAAGGGCGACCTCTCTGCCCGCCGGTCGGCCCTTTCGACCGTCCGCAATGAAGACGCCGTGCGCAAGTTGTTCGACGTCATGGGTGCCCGTTACAAGGACCGCAACGGTGGCTATACCCGCGTGCTGAAAGCCGGTTTCCGCCAGGGCGACAATGCCCCGGTTGCTGTGCTGGAACTGGTTGACCGCGACCCGGAAGCTAAAGGCGCAGCCGACAAGGCCCGCCATGCCGCTGAGCTGGAAGCAGCGGACGAATAGTCTTTCCGGTAACGGATAAAAAAGCCCGGTCCTCGCGGTCCGGGCTTTTTTGTTTTGAAGGTTATGTTTGACAGTTTGTCGCGCCGGAGATCATACTCCCGCCCCCGCATCTGTATACTCCGTACACGGAGCTTCTCGCCCTGCCGGCAGCGCGCTGTCATGCGGCGGCCATTCTCGCTGGCCGGGATTCCTGTTCGGCGGCGCATGTCCAGTGGATGGCGGGACGGGCCCGCGGCGCAGATCTCGCTGCCGAGATTTTCGGGCGTGATCCGCCGGGCGGCCTGATGAAGGCGTTTGGCCGCATGGGCGAAGTGCTCTGGCAGGCTGAGGGCCATGTCCGTTTCCTTGACCTGCTCGGTGAGCACACGGCCTGCATCCTGATCCGCCACACGAAAGTCCTGCGCCCCGAAGCGCTTGGCATCGTGGCGGCGCTGCCCAGCGTCTCGGCCGTGCCAGGTCACCGGCTGGCCTGATCGCCACGGCGCGGGACGTAATCCAGCCTCCGGAATTGGGGCCGGCTGGTCCGGCGCCAGGCCTTCCGGAACCGTTTCAACCGGTGCGGCAGACGGAGGCGCTCAGCAAGACGGCGCTTGAGTTGCGCAACTGCCTGCGGGACTTCGTGGCCGATCTCGCGGCGGGCCGCATGGCGGTCTGTGTCTGGCGCGGTGACGGCGGCCCGGCGGCCGTTGCACTGCGCCTCGAGCCCGCTGGCTGGCGTCTCGCCGAGGCGCGCGGGCGCGATAACCTCGACCTGCCGGACGAGGCCCTCATGGCCATCGTATCGGCGGTTCAGGCGGCCGGGGTGCGCACCGGCGAATCCGGGGGCTGGCTGCTTCAGCGGCTTGAGGACCGCGCCTATGACGCGCCCCCGGCGCCGGGCCAGCTTGCCGGGCCAGCTTGCCGGGCCAGCTTGCCGGGCCAGCTTGCCGGGCATGCCAACTGTCGCGCCCGGCTCGGGCTCGGGAATATCTGGGACTGACCGGCGATGCGGCCGGCCAGGGAGCCCCGGGCAAGAAAGACCCGGGGCTCTTTGCTTTGCAGGCCTGGATTTCCGGGTTAGTCTCACCTCAAACGGGAGAGAACATTATGGCGGACGGACACAAGGTCGAGGAACAGGCGAAATTCCGCGAGATGCTGGAGGGGTCCAAGGAAGACTGGGATATCATCGCCGAGCATTCCAAACACTTCAACAAAGGGCTCGCTAAGCGCGTTCTCGACCACTTGCGCCTTCTGGACGGTGATTATGGCGGCTTCCCGGTAGACCGGCTCACACACTCGCTACAGACGGCGACCCGCGCCCACCGCGACGGGCGCGATGAGGAATATGTCGTCTGCGCGCTCCTTCACGACATCGGCGACACGCTCGGCAGCTTTAATCACCCGGACGTTGCTGCCGCGATCCTGAAACCTTTCGTCTCGCAGGCCAATCACTGGATGGTCGCCAATCACGGCATGTTCCAGGGCTACTATTTCTTCCACCATCTCGGCCTTGACCGGAACATGCGCGACCAGTTCCGGGACAATCCGCACTTCGAATACTGCGCCCAGTTCTGCCATCTCTACGACCAGTCGGCCTTTGACCCGGCGTATGAAAGCGAGCCGCTGGAATTCTTCGCACCGATGGTGGAGCGCCTCTTCGCAATGCCGAAGAACTCGATGTACCTTCGCAAGGCGGAGTAGGGCGACGTGAGCGGGCAGTGACCAGATGCTGAAGTTTCTCGTCTTCGCGCTGCTTGTAGCCGCCGTGATCGGTTTTTTCGCGCTGCGCCAGACACCCAGGCGCCCGCCGCGTGACTGGCGCCATGGCGGCGATGATGGCGGCCCTGTGCCGCCCACCGTCCATATCGGTCTGGATACAGGTCGCAAGCCCGCGAATGACGCCCATCCGGGCGACAAGCCCGAGCCCGCCACGACGGATTCCGGCGCTGGCGACGGCGACTGACCTGACCGGGCACGCAGCCTTGTGCCGGGTTGATGCCTGAACAAATGTGCCTCCCTGCAGAGGGCGGCAGCTACAGGTGGTTTCCGGGTTAAGACTGCAAGCCATGGGGTTCAAACAGGTTTTCAGCTGTCCGTCGGCGGGCACTCTCCCGGGTAGGCAGGGCTGGCGCCGGCGGCGAGCGCTTCGCATCTGTTGCCATAGGTTTCGCCGTCACATCCGCACACCGGCATTCACTCCCGGGTGCAGGGGGGCGGGTTTTTCGGGCAGGTACCGGCGTCGGCCGTCTGATAGCCGGCGCCCGCTTCGAAGATGCAGGCGAGCCCGTCTGAACACTGTTTCCCGCTATGCCGCTGCACAGCTCGCCCGCAGCGTCCACCGGACGGCTGACTTCGGCCCCAGGCGCCGCTTCGGTCTCCGCCTTTTTCCTGAAATGGCCGCAGCCAGCCAGGAAGGTCAGGGACAGGCAAGAAGGGCGGGTCGCAGGGCCATCTCCTGAATTCCGGAGAGCCTGCGCTTCGCGCCGCTTCCTGTTAAGCCTTGCGGCTCATTTCGCGCCGGCAGCGACCGATGCGAAGATGTTCTGGCCATGCTCGCCGCCGGACTTGAAGGCCGGGCGGGTGGTGCTGACGTCGGTGATCTGGTCCCATTTCGCAGCAACCGCTTCGGCGGTCAGCGCGTCGCCAGCGCCGACAAAGACGCCGGCGGTTTCGACGATGCGGGCCATCGAGAAGGCGCCGGCGCCGGCCGAGAGGATCATGCCGGTGGGAGCATCTTCCTTGACGAGGTTGATCACGCCGGGTGTCACGAATTCCGGCTTGAGCGCCGAGAGCATCTGTTCGGACATGATGTCTTGCGTCATGCGGGTTGCAGCAATCGGGCAGACTGTATTGATTTTGATATCGTTTTTCGCACCTTCGATTTTCAGCGTGTTCATCATGCCGACTACGCCGAGCTTTGCAGCACCATAGTTCGCCTGGCCGAAGTTGCCATAGAGGCCGGTCGACGAGGTGGTCACGACAATGCGGCCATAGTTCTGGGCTTTCATGATGTCCCAGGCGGCTTTCACCGGCAGGAAGGTGCCGCGCAGGTGGACGGCCAGCACGAGGTCGATGTCCTCGACCGACATTTTCGAGAAGGAACGGTCACGCAGGATGCCGGCATTGGCGATGATGATGTCAATGCGGCCCCACTTGGCCATCGTGTCGTCGATCATCTTCTGCACGCCGGCCTCGTCAGAGACCGACGAGCCGTTGGCTATGGCTTCGCCGCCGAAGGCTTCGATTTCCTTCACCACAGCTTCGGCCGCAGCGGAATTGCCGCCCATGCCATCGCGCGCGCCGCCGAGGTCGTTGATCACGACCTTGGCGCCGCGGCGGGCGAGTTCAAGAGCGTGGGCGCGGCCAAGGCCGCCGCCAGCGCCGGTGACGATGGCAACGCGGCCGTCAAAGCGGATCTCGGACATGGGGAACTCCTCAAGCGGGTTTTGGCATCTGGGCGGTGTCACACCAGACGCTAACGTCAACGTCAAGCGCGTCCGCTGCGTCACCCCTTGCCGCAAGGGCTGCGGCATGTTTGCTGCCGGCCAGCGATACGGGAGGATACCATGCTCGCTTATGTGACACTCGGGACAAACAACAAGGAAAAGGCGCTGGCATTCTATGATGCCGTGCTTGGCGAAATGGGCGCCAAGCGCTTTTTCGCGAACGACCGGCTGCAGTTCTACGGCGTCGGCCCCGGCCAGCCGATGATCGGCATCGGCGATCCCTACGATGCCGGCAAAGCCAGTGTCGGCAACGGCGTCATGCCGGCGCTGGCCTGCGCCAGTACAGAAGTGGTGGACAAGGTCTATGCCAAGGCCATTGCACTCGGCGCAACCGACGAAGGGGCGCCGGGCAACCGGATGCCGACTTTCTACGGCGCCTATTTCCGCGATCCGGACGGCAACAAAATCTGCGTCTGCAAGCTCGGCTAGGGCGGGCGGACGTCTGAACGGCACAACCCTCCGGTCATCGCCGGAGGGTTTTGCTTTGGTGGATCAATCAGGTCGGGCGTCTTCCAGCTTGCCCGCATAGAAGGTGCGCAGGTCTGCGGCCAACGCGGCGAGGGCGCCTTCGTTGAGGTACATCATATGGCCGCCCTGATAATAGGTCATCGCCACGCGCTCCTTCGGGATACCGTAACGGGCGAACGTGATCTCCGCGTCGAAGAACGGCGTGATCAGGTCGAAGTACCCGTTTGCGACCCACACTTTCATGGCCGTGTTCTGACGCATCGCGGTCGTCAGTTTGGCGCTGACATTCAGGAATCGCGGCTCCCAGTATTCGCCTTCCGGCACGTCGCGGTAGTTCCAGCCATTACCCGCTGCTTCACTGGAAACCATGTAGGGCCGGTCCATCGAGACGCCGAGATCGGTCGACAGATAGTGGTTCATCAGCGCCGAATAGGCCGAGCCGATAGCATAGCCCGACACGTCCGCCTCCGGCCCTTCGGCCACATCATCCGCCTCGTCGCCGAGATAGCGGCCGTCGAGACGGCCAAGCGCCACGCCCTTGTCGCGCAGCAGTTCTTTCTGGAACCGGTGCATCAGGATCTTCAGGTCCGACGTCTCGATATAGGCGGGCGAAAGCCCGGTGAAGTAGGCGAGACGTTGCGCGATGCGGGCGCGCTCCGGCGCCGTCATGGCCGAGCCTTTCCAGAGTGCAGCCCCATACTCATCCCGCGCAAAGGCGCGCGCTTCGGCGAGGAACTGGCTTTGCGGCACGCCGGTGCCGGCGCGGCCATGAAACTGCGCGGTCGCCGCCATGCTCGGCAGGTAGGTGACATAGGAATAGATATTGTCATGCGCGGAGGTGGAGCCCTCATAATCGAGCGCCTGCGAGATGAGCACCAGGCCATTGAGCGCGATGTCCACATCGCCGGTCAGCATACGATTGGCGAGGTAGGCCGCCCGCGTTGTGCCGAAGCTCTCGCCGATCAGGTATTTCGGCGCATTCCAGCGCTTGTGTTCGGTGATCCAGATGCGGATCAGTTCGGCGATGGAGCTGCCATCGCCTTCCTCGCTCCAGTAATCCTTGTCCTCGCCCTTGCCGACAGCGCGGCTATAGCCGGTGCCGATGGGATCGACGAACACCAGATCCGTCACGTCGAGGATCGACAGCGGATTGTCGAGCAGGGCGTAGGGCGCCGCGCCGTCGTCGGCATCGGCGTCACTTGCCACCTTCACGCGCTTGGGCCCGAGGAGGCCCAGGTGCAGCCAGACCGATGCCGAGCCCGGCCCGCCATTGAACACGAAGGAAACCGGCCGCGGCCCGCTGACGTTCTCGCGGATATAGGAGATGGTGAACAGGCTGGCGGCGGGCTCGCCCTCGGCATTCCTTATATGCGTCTCGCCCGCTTCCACGCGGTAGGAGATCTTCTGGCCGCCGAATGTGCCGGTATGCGTGCTCTTGAACATCACAGGTTCCGGAACCGGCCGGGCGTCTTTTTCAGCGGCGGGCTTTTCCTCCGACGCCTTGGTATCGGGCGCGGCAATGGCCGGCATGGCGCAGGCCAAGGCGAGGGCCAAGGCGAGGGCCAGTAACATAACCGGGAGTTTCATGTCTGCTGTCTGCCCTTCGAAACGCTTCCGGATATTCCTCAGGAAAAACATCCAGACGATTGAAATCAAAGGTAAAACCTAAGCCCGCTTCCGGTCGGCGTCAAACCACCACCGGGGTCAGTTGATCGAAACCGTCCTGACCGCCGCTGCCGGGCCGTCTTTGGTCCAGGCCTCGATCCGGTAATCGCCATCAGGCAGGACCAGCGCGAGCGCAACTCCCGCAAACAGCATCACGCGGTCTTCGGGCACTGCGAGGTCCGGGTCTCTGGTGCGGCGTGCCTCGACCGGCAGGGGCCGCGCCGCTTCGAGAAACCCGGCGGGTACGGGCACCTCATGCTCCCCGGCGCTCCGGCCCGCAGTCCGGCATCCGGCCTTGATGGCCGCGCGGGATCGCGAACACGAGTTCGCCGTCACCTTGGGGCATCTGGCCTTCTTGGTAAGAGGGCAGGTATGCGGGTTCTTCGAAGGCGCCTGCGCAGCCGGTAAGGGCGATCAGCAAGGGCTCTTGCCCCGTCCGCCGGCCACCATCCGCCTTCAGGGCGCCAGACGCTGCCTGATCAGCAGAGCGCTCCTTATAGAAAATCACCCGCGCGCCGGGGCCGCGTGTGAACGCCCGGCGGCTGACCTGATTGGTACGCGCCCCCTCGCGGCGGGCGGCTTGCTCGGCGAGGCTGAGCGAGGCCAGTTCATCCGCGCTCGTCCACCAGACGCCGGCATCGACCAGGGCCAGCCGGTTGCGTTTCACTTCCCGCAGCAAGCGGCCATGTCCGGGATCGCGGGTGACGAGGCCTTCCGACATGAGCAAGACGTCCGGATGCGCTGCGCCGCCCGGGCCGAGCGTCAGCCCGTGATCGGCAAAGGCCGTGAAGCCATCCGCCGCGAGGCGGGCGACAATCTCTTGCGCGAAGGCGGACTGTTCGGGGGCATGGTGAGCGGTTTCGATGACGACGATCCGGGTAATCGCGGGCCGCCCGCGAGATCATCTCGATCGGCACCGCCCATTGGCGGGGGCAGGCATAGTCAGCGTAAGGCGCTTCGGCCTCATCGACCAGGTCATCTCGTCCCATCGCGCGCAAAACGTCTGCAAACTTGCTGTCGCCGGATGTGCTGGCGCCGGCGACACAGAAGTCCGCCTGCGCAAAGAAAAAGGCCCGCGCATCGCCGGCATAGTCCGCGTCACGCAGCCAGGCTTCTGCAGCGACGGCGCAAGCGCGCGGACCATCCTGCGCCACCATTACGCGCAGCTTGGGGATTTTCTGCAGAACACGCCGCCAGCAACAGCGCCGATAGGCGGGCAATTTGCCTTTTCATTCGCTGATTATCCTTACGGAAGAGGTGAGATCCTGCGTCCGGCAACCGGCCGCGCGCGTCCACGTAACTCGCCCACCAGGCCAGGCATCCGGCGGCGGATGCAGCTGCGAAGGGAAAGTCAGGGCTATTGCGATTGCCAATGCCTGCTTTCCAAGCCGGGGTCGGCCGGTTAAGCCTTGCGGCGGGGTTACAACAAACGAGAGGTGCGCGGGGCATGCCAGCAGGATTTGAATGGGGTTGGGATAACGGCCGCGCTTTGCTCGGGATTGCCGCCATTTATGCGCTCTGCTGGGTGCTATCGGAAAAGAAAAATCTCTTTCCCTGGAAGATCGTGCTCGGCGCGACGCTTATGCAGTTCGCCTTCGCCCTCATCCTGTTCGGCATTCCGGTCGTGCGCGAAATCCTGTTCAAGGCCAACGATGTCGTCGGCGGCCTGCAGGCGGCGACCCGCGCAGGCACCAGCTTCGTCTTCGGCTATGTCGGTGACAACGCCGCCGCCAGCGAACTGATCGGCGGCTCCGCCCCGCCGCTGTTCTTCTTCCAGATCCTGCCGATCATCATCGTGGTCGCTGCGCTCTCGGCCATTCTCTGGCACTGGCGCATCCTGCGCTGGATCACGAACGGCTTTGCGGCGGTCTTCCGGCG
>NZ_JBBEBT010000348.1:0-10923 GCF_040882205.1 Hyphomonas sp. | reverse complement strand
CCTATTTCGTGGCCGCCACGATGGTCATCGCGGTGCCGACCGGCATCAAGATCTTCTCGTGGATCGCCACGATGTGGGGCGGTTCGATAGAGTTCAAGGTGCCTATGCTCTGGGCCATCGGCTTCATCTTCCTGTTCACCGTGGGCGGTGTCACGGGTGTCGTGCTTGCCAATGCCGGCGTCGACCATGCCCTGCACGACACCTACTACGTGGTCGCACACTTCCACTATGTGCTGTCGCTGGGCGCGGTGTTCGGCCTCTTCGCGGGCTGGTACTACTGGTTCGAGAAGATGTTCGGCGTGAAGTACAACAGCGTCCTTGGCGGCCTGCATTTCTGGCTGATGTTCATCGGCTCGAACGTGCTGTTCTTCCCGCAGCACTTCCTCGGCCTGCAGGGCATGCCGCGCCGCTACATCGACTACAACGATGGCTTTGCCACCTGGCACTACGTCTCGTCGATCGGCTACGCGATCACGCTCGTCGGCACGATTATCTTCTTCATCTCGATCGCGGAAGCGGCCATCCGCCGCCGCAAGTCGACCAGCGGCAACCCCTGGGGCGAAGGCGCCACCACGCTCGAGTGGACGTTGCCGTCGCCGCCGCCATTCCACCAGTATAATGAACTGCCGGTGGTCAACACCAAGGGCGGGCACTGACCTGATCGCGGCCCTGCTGCGGGCCAGACAAGAACTGAACTCCGGGGCGGCCCACACGTGCAAGGCGTGCGGGCCGTTTCGTCAACAGAAGTCCGAGACACGACACCATGACCGATGCCATCGTCACGCCTCTGAAACGCTACGCCACTGCAGCCGATTACGTGAACCTGATGAAGCCCCGCATCATGATGCTGGTGGTGTTCACCGGGTTTGCGGGGCTTGTGGCTGCGTCCGGCATGACCGGCATCACGATGCACCCCGCGATGGCCGCGATCGCCACGCTCGCCGTGGCGCTCGGCTCGGGCGCCGCCGGCGCCATCAACATGTGGTATGATTCCGATATCGACGCCGTGATGAGCCGTACTGCGACCCGGCCGATCCCGTCGGGCGCAGTCCCCCGCGAGGAGGCCCTGGCGATGGGCCTGATCATGTCCGGCGTCTCGGTGTTGCTCATGTGGCTCGCCTCGAACTGGCTGGCGGCCGGCCTGCTGGCCTTCTCCATCTTCTACTACGGCGTCATCTACACGATGTGGCTGAAACGGGCGACGCCGCAGAATATCGTCATCGGCGGCGGAGCAGGGGCGTTCCCGCCGGTCATCGGCTGGGCCGCCGTCACCGGCAACATGCCGCTCGACGCCTGGATCCTGTTCGCCATCATCTTCTTCTGGACCCCGCCGCACTTCTGGGCGCTGTCGCTGCTCGCGCACAAGGAATACGCCAAGGTTTCGGTGCCGATGCTGCCGGTCACGCACGGCGCCAAGGTCACGCGCCAGCAGATCCTGATTTACACGCTGGTGCTAGTGCCGGTCTCGCTGCTGCCGCTTGTCACCGGCCTGGGCGGCTGGATCTACGGCGCTGCAGCGCTGGGCCTCGGCGCGGCATTCCTTGCCTACGCAGTGCGCCTCACCCGCTCTGGGGCAGGCGATGCAGACGCCTCCGGCGCCGACATGAAACTCGCAAAGAATACGTTCGTGTTTTCGATCCTCTACCTGTTCGCCCTGTTCGGCGCCGTGCTCGTCGAGCATGCGGCCGGGCTCCACTTTCCGTTGATGGGTATCTGAAATGGCCGAAATGCCTGAATCCGCCGTGTCGCAACTTGACGCCGAGGCCCTGAAAGCCCGCAAGCGGCGCAATCTCTGGCTTGGCCTCGCGCTGGCCGGGTTTGTGGTGCTGGTGATGGTCACCACCATCGTCCGCCTGCACACCGGCATTGGCGTTTCGGAGCGCATGTGATGGCGATGACCAACCGCTCGATCGCTGCCATTGCCTCGCTCGGTGTTGCCGGGATGCTTGGGCTCGCCTTTGCGGCCGTGCCGCTTTACGATGCCTTCTGCAAGATTACCGGCTTTGGCGGCACCACGCGGATCGCCACCGAAGGCCCTGCCAGCATCCTCGAACAGACCATCGACGTTCGGTTTGACGCCAACGTTGCCGACACGCCGCTGGTCTTCCGCGCGCTGCAGTCCTCCCAGACGGTCCAGATAGGCCAGCACGGCCTGGCCTTTTACGAGGTCACGAACCCGTCTGCGCAGGAAGTGCGGGTGATCGCGAGTTACAATGTGACCCCGCACAATGCGGGGCCATACTTCAATAAGCTGGAATGTTTCTGCTTTTCGGAGCGCGTGATCGCGCCCGGCGAGACGCGGAAACTGCCGGTGGTCTACTTCGTGTCGCCGAATCTGGCGGAAGACCGGCTGGCGAGCAAGATCGAGACGATCACGCTCAGCTACACTTTCTTTGACAGTTCGGCGTATTCAGGCCCCCGCGACCAGCCGGTGGCCCAATCCGGCGTGCAGGGTGCGGCGAATTCGGCCACACCCGGCTGAACCAGTTGCAACGTGGCAGGGGCACACGTTAAACAGCCCCAACGTTCAGGGATTCCATAAGGGATTTGAGACACATGTCCGGCGGCGAAGTAAAACACGACTACCACCTGGTAAATCCTTCGCCATGGCCGTTAATCGGTTCGCTGGCGGTCCTCACACTTGCGCTTGGCGGTGTCGTCTACTTGAAGGGCCTGTTCGGCTTGGCTGAGGGCACCTGGTGGTTGATGGCGATCGGCCTAGCCATGGTCATCTGGGTCATGTGCGGCTGGTGGGCCACGGTCGTCAAAGAGGGGCGCACAGGCGATCATACGCCGGTGGTCGAGATCGGCCTGCGCTACGGCATGCTGCTCTTCATCGCGTCGGAGATCATGTTCTTCGTCGCCTGGTTCTGGGGCTTCTTCGAATTCTCTATCTTCTGGGACGCCCGCGTCGGCTACACCTGGGATGCGGCGAACCCGCTCTACCAGGAAAGTCTTGACCGCTTCCAGCAGTTCCCGCCCGCCGACGTCACCACGTTTGACCCCTTCCACCTGCCGCTGATGAACACGCTGGTCCTGCTTCTGTCGGGCACCACGGTCACCTGGGCGCACCACGCGCTGCAGCACGGCGACATGAAGGGCGCCAAGCTCGGCCTGTTCATCACCATCCTGCTCGGCCTCGGCTTCACGGCGCTGCAGGTGCTCGAATACAGCCATGCCGGCTTCACCTATGACGGCACATTGTACGGGTCGGCCTTCTTCATGGCCACTGGCTTCCACGGCGCCCATGTCGTTATCGGCACGATCTTCCTGATCGTCTGCCTGATCCGGATGTATGCCGGAAACCTGACCCCGAAAAAGCACCTCGGCTTCGAATTTGCCGCCTGGTACTGGCACTTCGTGGACGTGGTGTGGCTCTTCCTCTTCGCCTTCGTCTACGTCACGCCCTATCTGGCGTTCGAAGCGGGCAAGTAAGCTCAGGCAGGCAATCGCTGCAGAATTGAAAGCCCGCCGGTGCGACAAGCCATCGGCGGGCTTTTCACTTTCCGGGAAGGACGAGACGGATGACTTTCAAGCCCTATCCGGTGCTGACGCTGCTGACAGCGGTTTCGGTCGTCATCCTCATCATGTTCGGAAACTGGCAGTGGAGCCGCTACGAAGAGAAGATGGCACTGGCGGTTTCCGAGCCAGAATGGACCACGGTGTCCGGCACGCTGCTGCCCGGCACCGTGCGGCAGGTCTACACGCTTGCCGGCGGCAGCGCCGCCTGGCGCGATGTGGTGCTGTTGGAAACGGAGGAGGGCGCCGCTTTCGTCGCCCAGACGCTGCACTACGGCATGGACGCTCCAGCGCCGATGCTCGTCGCGGCGCCGCAATTCTTCTCGGCCCGCGGCATCTGGCACGAGGCCGGCCAGCGCAACACCTTCTCCACCAGGGATGATCCCGGTTCTGGTTTGTTCTATGCCTTCGATCCCGCCGTGCTTGCAGCTTCGCTTCCGGAAGACCTGGCCGGAAAGGTGCTGCCGCGCGTCTTCGAGCCCGAGACGCTGCTGCGCACCGATGGCACCGAGCCTGAGCCGGTCGTCAATCCCTTCGCCCAGCCGGAGCTGACCGAGCGGCTGCCGCCTGAACGCCATTTCGGCTATGCGCTGACTTGGTGGGGCCTCGCCATCGGGCTCATCGGTGTATATCTGGCCCTGCATCATCAGCGCGGACGCCTCCGCTTCAGGGGAACTGAGAACCCGTGAAATACCTCTCCACTCGCGGCGAAGCGCCGGAAACCGGCTTTGCAGAAGCGTGCCTTGCAGGCCTTGCGCCGGATGGCGGCCTGTATGTGCCTAAGGAATGGCCGCGCATCGAACCGGCGCGCCCGGGCGAGCCCTATGCCGAGGTTGCGGCGCGCATCATCTCGGCCTTCGCAGGCGAGGCGATCGCGCTGGCGGACGTGCAGAAGATCTGCTGGGGCGCCTATGCCGGGTTTGCGCACCAGTCGGTTGCCCCGCTCACCCAGTGGGGTCCGGACACCTGGCTGATGGAGTTGCACCACGGCCCGACGCTGGCGTTCAAGGACGTCGCCATGCAGCTCATCGCGAAGCTGTATGACTACCTGCTCGGCAAGTCCGGCGAACGCCTGACGGTCGTCTGCGCCACTTCCGGCGATACCGGCGGCGCCGCGGCGGCGGCCTTTGCCGGGGCGAAACAGTCCCGCCTCGTTATCCTGCATCCGCAAGGCCGCGTCTCGCCCGTGCAGCGCCTGTTCATGACAACGACCGGCGCCGGCAATATCCTGAATATCGCCGTCACCGGCGACTTCGACGACGCGCAGGCGATCGTAAAGCAGCTGTTCGCTGACAAGGATTTCGCGCGCACGGTCAGCCTGTCGGGCGTCAACTCCATCAACTGGGCCCGCGTGGCTGCCCAGTGTGTCTACTACGCCACCACCCAGGCGCAGCTGCGCGGCTCGGCGGTCCGCTATGTCGTGCCGAGCGGCAACATGGGCGACGCGCTGGCGGGCTATGTCGCGGCGCGTTGCGGCCTGCTGACGGGCGGCTTCGAAGCGGTCTGCGCGGTCAACGAGAACGACGCGCTCGCGCGCCTCTTCAATACCGGCCGGATGACCCGCGCCGCAGCCGTCGCCACACCGAGCCCGGCGATGGACATTTCGGTTCCCTCGAACTTCGAACGCATCCTCTACGAGATGACCGCGCGCGACGCGGGCGCCGTGCGCGCAACATATGCCGCCTACGCACAATCCGGCGACACGCCGCTGCCAGGCGGCGTCCTTGCAAAACTCGGCTGTTCCGGTTTGTCGGCCGCCTCTATCAACAATGCCGAGACACTCACCGAGATGGAGCGCTTCCGGCAGGAGACCGGCTGGCTGATCTGTCCGCATACAGCAGTCGGCACAGCCCTCGCACGCCGCCTGCCGAAGAAGGATTTTGCCACCGTGGTCCTCGCCACGGCGGCCGCGTCGAAGTTCCCGGAAACGGTGATCGAGGCCACCGGGCACGACGCCCCGCTGCCGGTACGCTGCGAGGCCCTCACGGGACGCAGCGAAGTGTTCGAAAACCTGCCCGCCGATCTCGGCGCGGTGCGCGCGCGCATCCTTGACTTTACCCGCTGACGCCGCTGCATGGGCGCCCCGCTCGATACCCTGATTTCGACGCACCGGCTGACGCTCGCCCCGGCCCGGCGTCAGGATTACGCGGACTGGGCAAGGCTGCGCGCGGACAGCCGCGCCTATATCGAGCCCTGGGAGCCGTCCTGGCCCTCAGACGCCCTCTCGCGCCGTGACTGGAACCGCCGGCTTGCCGCCTGGACCGCTGCCTGGAAATCCGGCACCGCCCATATTTTCCTGATCCGCCGGCAGAGCGACCATGCGCTGCTCGGCGGGCTGTCCTTTACGCAGGTCCGCCCCTGGCCAGCCGACACAGCCAGCCTTGGTTACTGGCAGGGCGGCGCCTTCGAAGGGCAGGGCTACATGCGTGAGGCTGTCTCGGCGGCGTGCGAGTGGGCGTTCCGAGATCTCGGTCTCTGGCGTATCGAAGCGGGAATCGTGCCCGAAAACGTGCGCTCGCGCCGCGTTCTGGAAGGCACGGGATTTGCTGAGGAGGGGCAAGCAGCGGCTTATCTCGAGATTGCCGGGACACGCCGCGACCATGTCCTTTTTGGTCTCGTCAGGCCGCGTCCAGACCGTTAGGTATTCTCCCCATGGCACTTGCTAAATCCGCCCAGGCTCAAGGCAGCTGGACTTGGCGCCCGCAAGCGGGCCGCCTCGAGATCGAGGCGCCGTCCGGGACGCCGCTGTCTGACCTCGGGGGTGTCTGGTCGCTTGATGCACTGGACAAGATGCTGGAAGGCCTCAGCCGGGGGCGCCTGACACGGGCGTTTGCTTCGGGTGACGGATCGGTCCTGTGTCCCTTGCGTCTCTCCAATGGCCAGGATGTGCACCTCGTCGGTGCCTTCATCGGCGAGACCGAGGCGCGCGGCATGCTGCTCACCGGCGAGAAATTTCCCGAGTTCGATCCGGAGGAGCTGAAACCCGGTCCGGACCTCGTGCCGGTCTATCAGCCGATCATCTCGCTGCGCGATGGCCGCGTCGTTGGCTTCGAGGCGCTGGCCCGCTGGAATGGCCCCGGCCTGTCGACGCCGCCGAGCCGCTGGGAAGACCAGGCGCTCGCCTCCAACATGCTGATCCGCGCGGCGGAAACTCTCTCGGAACTCCGCCGCAGCGCCCGGCGCGACGACCTGTTCATGCACGTCAACCTGACCGCCCGCGAACTGACCAAGAGCACGATCCCGGCCCTGATCGATGCACTGACCAACAGCTACCAGCTACCCGAACGCGCCATCCGGATTGAGCTGACAGAGCAGGCAGCACTGCGCGACGAGACGAAGACGCTGGCCTGCGCGATGGCGCTGAAGGCCGTCGGCGCGGGCCTCGTGCTTGACGATTTCGGAACGGGGCATTCTTCCTTTGCCTGGCTGGCGGACCTGCCGTTTGACAGCCTGAAGATCGACCACGGCCTCACCGCCAAGCTGGGACAGGCGCGCACCGACACGATCCTCTCGACCATCACGCTGCTCGCCCAGCGCCTCGGCATGTCGACCACCGCCGAGGGTGTCGAAAAGCGCGAAGACGCCGGCCGCCTGCGCGCCCTCGGCTTCGACAATGCGCAGGGCTTTGCCTTCTCGAAGGGGATTGATGCGAAAGCGGCGCTCAAGTTTTTGAAGGGATAAGGCTAAGCAGACAGATCCCGTTCCATGAACAGCATCATCGGCCGCATACGTTCCGGGTAATCCACGAAGGGCGCGCAGTCGGTAAAGCCCATCGAGCGGTAGAGGCCGATCGCCTCCACCATGTCGCGGGTCGTGTCGAGGCGCATGCGGCGATAGCCGTCCCTGGCCCCCGACTTCATCAGCGCCTCGCACAGCTTCCGCCCAAGGCCGCGCCCGTTCGCCGCGGTGCGCACGAACAGCCGCTTCATCTCGCACGTGTCCTCGTCCACATGCTTGCAGGCGACGCCGCCCAGAATATTGTCCGCATCCTCAGCAATCAGCATACGGCCATTCGGCGGGGCGTAGAGTGTCGTCAGCGCCGCCAGTTCCGCGTCGAGGCCCTGATGGCTGAACGCCATCTCCACCAGCCAGGGATCATCCCGGTAACGCTCGCGGCACCAGGCGACATATTCCGAAATCAGTCCGCCAAATGCCGCCACCTCGAGCGGCGACGCCGCCTCGTGGATTGTTATGGCCCCGGAATGTCTCATGCGTTCCCCGCTCCGGATTGCAATCTCGACAGGTCGATGCCCAGCCGCGTCATGGCGTGGCGCCACTTGTGCGCATACGCATCGCCGAACACGAGATCGGAATCCGGCTCGCAGACCAGCCAGGCGTTTTCTGCCAGCTCATGCTCAAGCTGCCCCGCGCCCCATCCGGCATAGCCGAGCGCGAAGACCGACTGGCGCGGCGCTGCCGTCGAGGCGACCATGCCGAGAATGTCCTTGGTCGCGGTCATGCAGATATCGCCATCCACTTCCATGGTCGCGCCGTCGCAGATCACATCGTCCGTATGCAGCACAAATCCACGCTCGGTGGCGACCGGGCCGCCTTCCAGAACGGTTACGCCGCGCAGCGAGATTTCCATCCTGATGCCCATCTGCTCCATCAGGTCCTGAAGGTCGATGCCTTCCACGGGCTTGTTGAGCACAATGCCCATCGCGAATTCGGATGTATGGGCGCAGAGCAGGATGACGGAGCGCTCGAAGCGCGTGTCGCCGATACCCGGAAGGGCGATCAGGAGTTTTCCGGTCAGGTCGGTTTCAAGCTGCATGCCTGCCTCCAGTCCCAAAGCTGGGCCAGCGGGCGGATGATTGCAAGTGAAAACCGGCTGAGGTGCATCCGCCGCGCCGCCGGGGTATGGCTTGCGGCCCGGCGGCCCGCGCCCTATGTCCGCCAGTCAAACAAGGAGAATGCCCCATGACCATCAAAGTCGGCGACAAGCTGCCCGAAGCCACCTTCATGGAAATGACCGTCGATGGCCCCAAACCTGTAACCACCGCGCAGGTGTTCGCCGGCAAGACCGTCGCCCTGTTCGCTGTTCCCGGCGCCTATACGCCGACCTGCTCGGCGCGCCACCTGCCGGGCTATGTCGACAAGGCCGCTGAATTCGAAGCCAAGGGCGTGTCCGAAATCGTCTGCACCTCGGTAAATGACGTGTTCGTCATGGGCGCCTGGGGAAAGACTTCGCACGCCGAGGACAAGATCCGCATGCTCGCCGACGGCAATGGCGCCTTCGCGCAGGCCATCGGCCTCGAGCTGGACGCCTCTGGTTTCGGCATGGGCAAACGCTCGCAGCGCTACTCGATGCTCGTTAAGGACGGCGTTGTTGCCGAGCTGAACGTGGAGCAGGGCGGCGAGTTCAAGGTTTCGGCCGCCGACTATCTCCTCGGCCAGCTTTAAGGACGCCCGTTAACGTCCTTTAACCGAATAAGACCATGATCGGCCTGCTCAGGGTATGGGCAGGCCGCTTTTTCGTCGAGTTTTATTGAATAACGGCAAATCCCTCCCCATCTGACGAGCAAGACATCGTGGAGAGGGACCCCCATGGACATCATCATCTCAGCATTCCTGCTGATCTTCGTCGTCGTCATTATCGGCCTGTTCGGCGCGCTGAAGTTCGTGCCTCAGGGCTATAACTGGACCGTCGAGCGCTTCGGCCGGTACACGAAGACGCTGTCGCCCGGCCCACACGTCGTCAACCCGCTGTTCGACCGGGTCGGCCGCAAGATGAACATGATGGAGACCGTGCTGGACGTGCCCCAGCAGGAAGTGATCACGCGCGACAACGCGATGGTCTCCTGCGATGCCATCGTCTTCATCCAGGTCGTCGATGCCGTGCAGGCCGCCTATGAGGTCAACAACCTCGTCAGCGCTATCACCAACCTCTCGATGACCAACATCCGGACCGTGGTCGGCTCGATGGATCTCGACCAGGTCCTCTCGAACCGTGACGAGATCAACGCGCGCCTGCTCGGCACGATTGATGCGGCCACGCTGCCCTGGGGCGTGAAGGTCACCCGTATCGAGATCAAGGACCTCACCCCTCCGGCCGACATCACCGAAGCCATGGCCCGGCAGATGAAGGCCGAGCGCCTGAAGCGCGCCGAAATCCTCACGGCCGAAGGTGAGAAGCAATCTGCCATCCTCAAGGCGGAAGGCCAGAAACAATCACAGATCCTGCAAGCCGAAGGTCGCAAGGAAGCTGCCTTCCGGGACGCTGAAGCGCGTGAGCGCGAAGCCGAGGCCGAAGCAAAAGCCACCGCGATGGTCTCCGAAGCGATTGCCAAGGGCGATGTCAACGCCATCAACTACTTTCTCGGCCAGGCTTATGTCGCCGCGTTCGAGAAGCTGGCGACCTCGCCGCAGCAGCGCACGGTCATCATCCCCGCAGAGTTCTCGTCCATCCTTGGCACCATCGAGGGAATTCGCGGGCTGACAGATTCGGCGAAAGCCGCCAACGCCGCGCCGAGACCGCCCGGCGGCGCCGTGCCCCCGACCCGAACCTCGTAAATCATCCGCCTGCAGAAGAAGGCAATTCACATGGAACAACTACTCTCTCAGATCACTTGGTGGCACTGGCTGGTGCTGGCCCTGATCCTGTTCGGCGCCGAAATGTCGACCGGAACATTCGACCTGCTGATGGCATCCATTTCAGCGGCGCTGACAGCCGCGTTCGCAGCCTTCGCCCCGGAGAGCGCCACCGCCTGGCATACGCAGGTGCTGGTGTTCGGTGTCGCGGCGGTCGTGCTGATCGTTGCCAGCCGTTTCCTCTTTCCCGGCATGCGAAAGGCGGCGCCCGAGCATCCGACGCTGAACAAGCGTATGGTCCAGCTCGTCGGTCAGCGCGGCGAAATCACCCGTGAATTTTCGGGCGGGCAGGGGCAGGTGAAGATCGGCGACACTGTCTGGGGCGCAGAAGCCGCCGCCGGCGAAGGCATCCTGCATATCGGGGACGCGGTGGTGGTCGAGTCGACACGCTCTAACCTCGCCGTCGTTCGCAAGGCCTGAGCCGCGCTCACTCCGCAGGCGGACGGCCCAACTGTTTCGGGTCATGCTTCGGTGCCGGAGCGAGGCGCATGACTTCGGTCTGGAAGCGTTCGTCATCGCCCGTAAGCAGGTAGGGCAAGGCCTTGCAGATCGCGTCCGCCAGCGGCGCGAACCAGTCATGGTCTGCCTTCGAGAAATCGGACAGCACGTAGGGCATCACCAGCGACTTGTCACCGGGATGGCCAACGCCCACGCGGACGCGCCGCACGTCCGCCCCAAGATGCGCAATTGCAGAACGCACTCCATTGTTGCCCGAAGCCCCGCCGCCGCGCTTCACGCGCACACGGCCAGGCGCCAGATCAATCTCGTCATGCAGCATGGTCACCGCTTCCGGGCCGACCTTGTAAAAGGTGG
>NZ_JBBEBT010000347.1:3515-10986 GCF_040882205.1 Hyphomonas sp. | reverse complement strand
CATCACGCCCGCTAATGCCGCGCCGCTGGTGACAGCAGGCGCCGACTTTATCGCCGGATCCTCCGGCGTCTGGTCACATCCGGAAGGCCCCGCTGCAGCGGTCAGGGCCTTCAACGACCTGTTCGATCAGCTGGACGAAGGCGCCTAGGCAGCCGGGCCGGATATCATTGCCTTGATGTCGCGCACATCGTCCGCCATCCGGAATATCAGCAGGTACATCTCGCAGATAAACCGCCAGAACAGCACGCCGGCCACGGCGCCGGTCAGAGCGAATATGATCGCGCCCAGGCCAGCCAGAAAACGGCTGCCCATCGCCGCCAGGCCGCCGAAAATGCCGGCGAGCGTCCCGAGCGCGATGCCGATGAGGCCCAGCCAATAGATGACCACGATCAGCCTTGATCCGATCAGTTTGTCGAAGCTCATGAATTGGTTCAGCATTGAATTGCCCTCTCAAGCGAGTGCAGAGAACCGAGGTTGGCGCGAGGGGGCTGGCCCAGCACAACCGAAAAATCGCGACAGGCGATCTGTTAACACTCCGCTGCCTTGACCCTTGGCGATCTAAGGCTTACGCCCCCGCTCCCGCCCCGAAAGCGCGCAAGAGCTATTTCTCATGTCGAAACCCTCCCCCGTTGGCGCCGTTATGATCGCTGCTGCGCGCGCCGCTGGGCGCAGCCTTGCGCGCGACTTCGGCGAGGTCGAAAACCTCCAGGTTTCCCGCAAGGGGCCGGCTGATTTCGTCTCGAACGCCGACACCCGCGCCGAGGAAACGATCTACACGCACCTCATGAAGGCCCGGCCTGGCTATGGTTTTGTTATGGAAGAGCGCGGGACCGTCGAAGGCACCGACAAGTCCAACCGCTTCATCGTCGACCCGCTCGACGGCACCCTGAACTTCCTGCACGGCCAGCCGCACTATTCAGTCTCGATTGCGCTAGAGCGCGACGGCCAGATGCTGACTGGCGTTGTGTTTGACGTCGCCAAGAACGAGATCTTCTGGGCCGAAACCGGCCGCGGTGCGTGGCTGGAACAGCGCAAGCTGCGTGTCGCAACGCGCAAGAAACTCTCCGATTCCGTAGTCGCCACCGGCACCCCCTGGCACGGCAAGTCCGAGGAAGCGCACACCGCGTTTGCCCGGGAAATGCTCGCCATGACCCCGGCCTGCGCAGGCATCCGGCGCTATGGCTCCGCCGCGCTGGACCTCGCCTGGGTCGCGGCCGGCCGGTTCGACGGCTTCTGGGAACGCAACCTCAAATCCTGGGACATCGCAGCCGGTATCGTGCTCGTGCGCGAAGCGGGCGGCGTGGTTGCGGAAATCGACGGCGGCAATGTCATGACGACAGGCTCTATCCTCGCCGGAAATGAGGACATAGTCCCGCTGGTGCAGGAACAATTGCGCCACGCCGGCGCCTTCGGACGCCAGGCCAAAATTTCCTGACGCCCCCGTCATGTTTTTTTGCCAACCGCAAAAAATCGCGGTATGACCCGCGCCATGACAAAGCCAGACACAGACGTTCTCATCATCGGCGCCGGCCTTTCGGGCATTGGCGCCGCCGTGCATCTCAAGAAGCTCAGCCCAGGCAAGACTTACCGGATCTACGAGGCGCGCGATGCGGTTGGCGGAACCTGGGACCTGTTCAGATATCCAGGCGTCCGGTCTGACTCTGACATGCATACCCTGGGATTTGACTTCAAACCCTGGACCGAGGCGAAGGCTATCGCCGACGGCCCGTCCATCCGCAAATATGTGAACGATACCGCCGACGAATACGGTGTACGTCCGTACATTCATTTCAACACCCGGATTGTTTCCGCCGACTGGTCGGGCAGCGAACAGGCCTGGCGTGTGACAAGCGAAAACGTGAAGACGGGCGAGCGGAGCGTGACCACCGCCCGCTTTCTTTTCATGTGCGGCGGCTATTACCGCTACGATGAGGGCTACAAGCCGGAATTTCCGGGCGAGGCGGCCTTCAAGGGCCAGATCATCCATCCGCAGCACTGGCCGGAAAATCTCGACTATTCGGACAAGAAAGTTGTCGTGATCGGCTCGGGCGCGACCGCCATGACGCTGGTGCCGGCGATGACCGACAAGGCCGCGCACGTCACCATGTTGCAACGCTCGCCCACCTATGTCGTCTCGCGCCCGGCGGTCGACGGCGCAGCGAATTTCCTGCGCAAGATCCTCCCCGCCCAGTTGGCCTACAATCTCATCCGCTGGCGCAATGTGCTCTTCCAGCAGTTTTTCTTTGGCCAGACGCGCAAGAATCCGCAGAAGGCGCGCGAGCGCCTGCTCGGCATGGTGCGGGAGGAACTCGGCCCGGATTATGATGTCGATAAACACTTCACGCCGACCTACAATCCCTGGGAACAGCGCCTCTGCCTGGTTCCCGATGCGGATCTTTTCATGGCGCTGAAATCCGGCAAGGCCAGCGTCGAGACAGACCATATCGAGCGCTTTACCGAGACCGGCATCCTGCTGAAGTCCGGCAAGACGCTCGATGCCGACATCATCGTCACGGCCACCGGGCTGAACCTGATCTTCATGAACGGCGTCAACGTGTCCATCGACGGCGCCAGGGTCGATCCGGGCAAGTTGCTCAACTACAAGGGCGTGATGCTGTCTAACGTGCCGAACCTTGCCGTGACCTTCGGCTACACGAATGCGTCCTGGACACTGAAGGCCGACCTGACGAGCGAATACGTCTGCCGCCTGCTGAACCTGATGGACGAGAAAGGCGCGACTTCGGCGATGCCTTACCTCGCCCATTTCCCGAACGAAACCGAACCTTTCGTCGACTTCTCGTCCGGCTACTTCCAGCGGGTGATGGACCAGTTCCCCCGCCAGCACACAGAGGCACCGTGGAAGCTGCACCAGAACTATTTTACCGACCGAAAGAACCTGCGCGAGCTGCCCATCGAGGACGGCGTCATGCAGTTCAACACGGCGGCGGCGAAGTCAGGCTCAAAACCCGCATTGCAGGCTGCCGAGTAGGCGCTCAACGCTCCGTGAACTGAAGTTCCGCAAGGCGCGCATAGAGACCGCCCTTGGCCACCAGCGTCTCGTGCGTGCCTTCTTCCACGATGCGGCCATGGTCTATCACAAGGATCCGGTCTGCCCGGCGTACGGTCGACAGGCGGTGAGCAATCACCAGCGTCGTGCGCCCCGTTGCAGCGTTCTCAATAGCACGGCGCACCGCGGCTTCGCTTTCGGAATCGAGCGCAGACGTGGCCTCGTCCAGCAGCAGCACGGGCGCATCGCGCACCAGCGCGCGGGCGAGCGCAATGCGCTGGCGCTGACCTCCGGAAAGGCTGCGTCCCTTCTGACCGAGCGGCGTGGCGAGGCCTTCCTTCTCGTCGAGAAAGCCCATGGCTTCCGCCATACGCGCGGCCTGCTCAAGGATGGCATTGTCCGCGTCGTCGCGGCCGAAGCGGATATTGTCTGCCGCCGTGCCCGTGAACAGCGCGGACTCCTGCGGCGCATAGGCAAAGCGCCGGCGCCAGTCGCGCGGATCAGCTTGCGTCGAGGCCACACCGTCCAGGCGGATCGCGCCGCCTTGCGGATCGAACAGGCGCAGCGCGAGGCGGAACACGGTCGTCTTCCCGGCACCGCTTGGACCGACCAGCGCGACGAACTCGCCGGGCTTCACCTCGAGTGAAAAATCCTCCAGCGCCGACGCGTCGTCTGCGCCGTAATGGAATGTGACGTTTTTGAACGAGAGCGCGCCCTTCCCTGCCTGGGGCATCGGTTTCGGGTTTATGGGCGCGGCAATCGCGGGCGTCTCGCGCAAGACTTCGGCGGCCCGGTCCGCCGCGCCGGCCGCGCGCATCACTTCGCCGTAAACTTCCGCCAGCATGCCAAGGCCGGAGCCCGCATAAGCCGCGTACATCACCATGGTTGCGAGATCGCCGAAACTCATCTCTCCGTTGGCGACGGACCGTGCGCCCAGCCAGAGCACGCCGGTGAACCCGCCGAACAGCAACACGGACACCAGCACGATCATCAGCGCCCGCGCGCTTGTCCGCTTCATCGCGGCCGCAAAGGTCGCTTCGATCGACTCTGCAAACACCGAAAGCTGGCGATCCTCGCGGCCATAAGCCTGCACCAGCTCGATCGCGTCCAGCGTCTCGGCCGCCTCGGCGCCCGCATCGGCGAGGCGCGACTGGGCGCGGTTCGACATATTCCGGATGATCCGCCCGATGCCCATGACCGGCAGGATCGCGACCGGCAGCATGGCCAGCAAAGTCAGGCCCAACTGCCAGTTGACAGCGATCATCAGCCCCAGGGCGCCCATGGTCGTGATCAGCGTCCGAACCGCCAGCGAGGCGGAAGAGCCAAGGAAATTCTCTATCAGGCTCACGTCCGCCGTCAGGCGGGAAACCGCCTCACCGGAGCGCATTTTCGCATGATAGGCCGGCGAAAGGCTGAGGAGGCGGGCGTAGAGGTCACGGCGCAAGTCTGCAGCGATCCGTTCCCCGAAACGGGCGACGAAGTAGAAGCGCAGGGCGCCGAGCACACCCGCCCCAACGGCGGCAGCGAAAACCCAGAGAAAAGCCTCATCGATCAGCCGGATCAGGGCCCCGGCGTCCTGCCCGGCGCTCTGCCCCGCATCCGCCGCCCGGCCCAGCAGCATGGGGATCGCCAGACTGACGGCCGCGGCGGCGATCAGGAAGACCAGGGCCACGGTAACCGTAATCCAGTGGCGGCGCACATAGGGCCACAGGAGGGCCAGAGGCTTCAGGCTGCGCCCCTTTGGCCGTCCCAGCGCCTCCCCGCCTTCCGGCAGGGTTGTGCGGCGGTCATCTGTGACCTGAGTGCCTGAATCGGCCATCTGGCAGCTCTACTCCCCTGTCAGGCCCCGTACAGCCGCCGAATCCCTGCCGGCGCCTCTTGCGGCGCCCTGACCTTTCACATATACGGCCCACTTCGATTTCAGGCTGAGACATGCCAGCGCACCCGGGTGCGTCAACCCGGTTCGACGAGACTTAAAGGAAAGAGGCCAAGGCCATGAAAAAAGAAGGCCATCCCGACTACCACTTTATCACAGTCGTGATGACAGACGGTAGCGAGTACAAGACCAAGTCGACCTACGGCAAGGAAGGTGACCGCCTGGTGCTGGACATCGACCCGAAAGTGCACCCGGCCTGGACCGGCGGCGACGGCAAGTCGCTCGACCGCGGCGGCCGCGTTTCGCGCTTCAAGGATAAGTTCAAGGGCTTCGTCTAAGCGCTCCGGCGCTTTGCGATGTGTTGCGTTAGGAAAGCCCCGGCCATCTGGCCGGGGTTTTTCTTTGCCTGCCTTCAGGATTCCCTGATTGTCCGTGAAGCCGCCACCGCGCCGCCCTGCCGCTGACCCGCTGACAGGCGATGGGCTGAGGCTCGATGTCTCAACTCATCAGGAAAACACAACATGTCAGAATCACCCAGTACGCTGCCCGGAAACGGCGCGGGCCGATTGCCGCCCGCCCTTTCAGGCCTGATACCTCAGCGCTCCGCAGGCCTGAAGCTCATCCTCGTCTGCGGCCTCGCGCTGCTGATGGCGATCCCTGCCCTCTTCGTCTACGGCGTTGTGCACGAACGCACGACCGGGCAGATCGAGGCCGCTGGCGCCGTGAGCGAAGGCGTGGGCGGCGAGCAATCCGTGCTTGGACCGGTCCTGGCGGTGCCATTCGAGCGAACGCCCAATCCGCTACGCCCCGCCCAGAAGACCTATGGCATTGCCATTGCCTTTGCCGAGGAGGGTGACGCCACGGTAACGGCGCATGTCGAGGAGCGTCGGCGCGGGCTCTACCTCGTGCCGGTGTTCGACGCAGCCGTGAGCTTCACCGCCCGTTTCGAAGCGGCATCGCTACGCAGCGCAGTGCCATCCGATGCCACACCGCTCTGGAACGACGCGCGTCTCTTCACCGGGGTCAGCGATACGCGCGGCATACGCGACGCCGTGGACGTCACGCTCGACGGCCGCCGGCTGGCGCTTGAGCCGGTCGATGCCAACCGTGCAGAGCCCGGCGCTTTTGCCATCTCGCCGCGCGCGGCCGTGGCACTCGCAGGCGCCCGGGTCGGCGGCCTTGATGTCGCCGAAGGCGCGATCAATGTGACTGCCAACCTCCGCCTCAGCGGGGCAGAGCGGTTTGCAATCGGCCCCTTCGCCAAGGATACGCGCGTGCGCATGACCAGTAACTGGACCGACCCGAGCTTCACAGGCGGCGTGCTGCCCCTCACGCACAATTCCGGTCAGACCGCGAACGGGTTCGATGCAGACTGGCGCGTCGCCTATCTCGCGCGGGGCATTCCCGGCGCAGGCGCCGATCTCGATCTCGGCGTGGTTACCCATTACGGTAACCGCGACATGGGCGTGCGCTTCATGCGCGAGGCCAACCCCTATCAGAGCGTCGAGCGCGCCCTCAAATACGGCGCGATGTTCGTCGGCCTCGTGTTCCTCGCCTATTTTCTGCTCGAAGTAATGAGCGGCGCACGCGCCCACCCGGCGCAGTACATTCTCGTCGGTCTCGCGCAGGCGGTGTTTTATCTCCTGCTCCTTGCTTTCGCCGAACGCTTTGGCTTCGACCTGGCCTTCGCTGTCGCCGCGACGATGACGGTGTTGCTGACCTCAGCCTACGCGATGAATGTGTTCCGCTCTGCGCGCTATGGCCTCCGGGGGCTGGTCATTCTGACAGGCATATATGCTTTGCTCTTCAGCCTGATGCGGGCCGAAGGCTTCGCGCTGCTCGCTGGCGCACTTGCAAGCTTTGCCGCCATCGGCCTTACGATGTTCGTAACCCGCAACATCGACTGGTACGGTGCCGGCGACCGGCCCGCGCGGACCTGACGCCCCCTGACAAACGTCCCGGCAGGACGGCCGGGGCGTTTGCCTATCGCCGAAATTTCAGCGCCAGTCCGATGAACGGAACGGCGAACGCGACCACGAGCTTCTCGAAGGGCCCCCTGGCAAATTTCCGGAAATACCGCGCGAGGCTTTTCGCCTTATGCTGCGTGACAAAGGCCGACGGCACATCCGACGTCGAACCGTAATGAAGTGCCCCCGCCTGCGGAACATAGATGACCGCGCCGCCAGCCTCGATGGCGCGGCGGCAAAGGTCCACGTCCTCGACATGGATGAAGTAGCCTTCGTCAAAGCCGCCAAGAGTTTGGAAGTCTTTCGTCTGGATGAGTAAGAAGGCACCGGAAACGGCACCGACGCGGATGGGCCCCGGCGGCTGTGGCTCGTGTTCCAGTGTCCAGCGGCCAAGGCCGAGAGCGCGCATGAGCGTCAGCGTCTCGCGCCGGGCGCCGCGCTCTTCTCTGCCCTGCAGGTCAAAGATACGCCCACCGGCAATTGCCGGCGCCGGCGCACCATTCAGCGCCGCGATCATCGGGCGCAGGGCGCCGCGCCGGATCACGCAGTCCGGATTAATAGCAAGCAGGTAATTGCTCGCGGCCAGCCGCGCAGCGGCATTGACGCCTGCCCCGAAGCCCG
>NZ_JBBEBT010000347.1:0-3505 GCF_040882205.1 Hyphomonas sp. | reverse complement strand
GCCCGGATTGTTCAGCCGCACGAGCTTTGCCCGCGGCGCCGCTGCGACAAAGCGGTCGAGCCAGGCCTGCGTACCCGGAGGGTTCCCGTTGTCAGTGATGATGATTTCGCTGACGTCCGGATCGCCCTTGAGCGCGTAAAGGCATTCCAGCAGGCGCGGACCCGTATGATAGCTGACGACAAGCGCCGCGACCGACGCACTCACGCGTCCCGCTCCCCGAGCGTGCGGTGCCAGAGCACGATTGCCGCCGCAGCGAGCGCCAGGGAGGCCCAGAAGCCTTCGTTCCAGACACTGTAGGCGAAACTGAAGATGACGATGGCTGAACCTGCGAGCCCGGCGGCTGCGTAGCGGATCTCCGGACGCAGCTCTGCCGGGCGCGGAAGATGGAAGCCCAGCGCGACCAGGCCCAGCGCCGCCAACACGGCGCCAATCATCCCCGTCTCGGCCCATATCTGTAGCGCCATGTTGTGAGGGTGGCCCGGCACAATCGGGTAGTGCGTCCAGAAGTCAGGCAGCTGCGCCAGCCAGTCGGGGCGCGTTTCGAAAGTCTCCTTCCAGCTGCGCGTGGCATTGAGGCCGTGACCCAGCAAGGGCGCGTCGGTTATCCGTCCGATGACGACTTCCCAGGACCAGAGCCGCGAACGGAAGGAGGCCGGCAGAGTGGGCGCAATGACATCAAGCCAACGTATCAGCGCCGCCAACAGCACCGGCGCCGCCGCGATGTATCCGGCTATGGCGCCGAACAGCCATCGGAAGCCCGTTCGCGGCATCAGGGCGATGAGGCCCATGGCGAGGCCCATTCCGCCGATGGCAAACAATGCGGAATGGCTGCCGAGCAGCTGGTAGGCCAGCGCCGCACCCAGCGTCACAACTGCCGCAAGCACCGCGCCGGGAACCTTCCAGCCAAACACCAGCATCGGCAGCAGCAGCGCCAGCCCGATCGCCGCGGTATTTGCGCCGCGTCCAACATTCTGCGCGCCTTCGTGCAGGCGCTTCACATCCTCTCCGTACACGGCCGAAAGCACAAAACCCGAGAGATAGGGTGACAGCACAACGAGCGCAGCCTGCACGCCGAGCATGGCTGCAACGATACCGGACGCACGCGGTGATGGGGCGGCCCGCAGCGTGCCCGCAGTCGTCAGGCCTGACGTGAGGGCGATCACAAGGAAGGACAGTCCCCTGGATTCCACCGAGAAGTTGCCTTCAAGCAGGCTGCCGGAAATCAGGTGCCGGTCGCCCGGCGCCCAGAACTCACTGGCCGCAGCCCAGACGATGAAGACAAAGCCGAGGCTGGCAAACATCGCCGGCGGCAGGCGCGGGCGCGACAGGAACAGGGCGGCAAAACCGGTCAGCCCGAGCAGCGGCGCAAAGCCCTGCCCGCCCAGCACCGCCAGGACGGGCCAGAGCACGAAGGCGGCAGCAAGGACAGGCCCGTAATTCATTGCCCGACCACCTTACTCGTCGCCCCCGCGCCTTGTCACCGTATGCGTGTCAGCGTGACCGCTTCAGGTCCGGCGGAAGAGCTTCCTCGGCAAGACTGACGAGAGCCTCATCCAGCGTAATGATCTGCTGGCCGTTGGAGCCGAGCCGGCGCAGCGCCAGCTTGCGCTCTTCCGCTTCGCGCGCGCCGACGACCGCGATCACCGGTACCTTCTGGAGGGAGTGCTCGCGGACCTTGTAATTGATCGTCTCGTTGCGCTTGTCGACCTCGACGCGGAGACCGGCCTTGCGCAGTTCGGCCGCAGCCTCTTCGGCATAGTCCGCCGCTGCATCGGAAATCGCGGCAACCACGACCTGCACCGGCGATAGCCACATCGGGAAGGCCCCGGCATAGTTCTCGATCAGCACACCGATGAAACGCTCGAGGCTCCCGAGGATCGCGCGGTGCAGCATGACGGGGCGGTGCTTCTGGCCGTCCTCGGCAATGTACTCTGCGCCAAGGCGTTCAGGCAGCACATAGTCCAGCTGGATCGTGCCACACGTCCAGGACCGGCCGATAGCATCCTTCAGCTGGAAGTCGAGCTTCGGCGCATAGAAGGCGCCGTCGCCCTCAGCAATCACCGGCTCGACACCCGCGGCGCGTGCCGCGTTCAGCATCTGCGCTTCGGCCTTGTCCCAGAACTCTTCCGAACCGGCCCTTTGTGCGGGGCGCGTGCCGAGCGAGATGTGATCCCGCTCCAGCCCGAAATCGGCATGGATCGATGCGGCGAGCTTGATGAAGTTCGCAGTCTCTTCCTCGATCTGGTCTTCGCGGCAGAAGATGTGCGCGTCGTCTTGCGTAAACGCGCGCACCAGCATCAGGCCATGTAATGCAACCGAAGGCTCATAGCGGTGGCAGGCACCAAACTCGGCCATGCGGAGCGGCAGGTCACGGTAGCTCTTCTGGCCGAACTTGAAGATCTGCACATGGCCCGGGCAGTTCATCGGCTTGAGCGAGAGCGTCTCTTCTTCTGCCGTTTCGCAGACGAACATATTCTCTCGGTATTTGTCCCAGTGACCGGATTCCTGCCAGAACTTGCGGTCAAGCACCTGCGGCGTGCGCACTTCGACATAGCCGGAGGCTTCGAGGCGGCGGCGCACATAGGCTTCGATCACGCGCCAGAGGGTAAGGCCCTTCTCGTGCCAGAACACCATGCCCCTTCCCTCTTCCTGCATGTGGAAGAGATCCAGTTGGCGGCCGAGCTTGCGATGGTCACGCTTCTCGGCTTCTTCGAGGCGGTTGAGATGTTCCTTGAGGTCCTTCTCATTCGCCCAGGCCGTGCCGTACATGCGCTGAAGCATTTCGTTCTTTGAATCGCCGCGCCAATAGGCGCCGGCCATCTTCATCAGCTTGAACGCCTTCGGCAGCTTGCCCGTGGAGGGCAGGTGCGGCCCGCGGCAAAGGTCGAACCAGTCGCCTTGTCGGTAAAGCGTGATCGCTTCGCCCGGCGGGATGATGTCGTCGATGATCTGCGCCTTGTAGTCCTCGCCGATCCGCCTGAACTCGGCGATGGCGGCGTCCTTCTCCCAGACCTCGCGGATGATGGGATAATCGGCGTCGACGATCTCGCGCATCTTGGCTTCGATCTTCTCGAAGTCATCCGTCGAGAACGCCGCCTTGCGCGCAAAGTCATAGTAAAAGCCGTCATCGATGACCGGGCCGATCGTCACCTGCGCATCGGGATAGAGCGCCTGCACGGCCTGCGCGAGGACATGCGCCGCATCGTGGCGGATCAGCTCGAGGCCGTCGGCATCCTTGTCCGTGACGATGGCCACCGCGGCGTCGCCGTCCAGCGCGCGTTTCAAGTCGCGCAGTTCGCCGTTCACACGGGCCGCCAGTGCCTTCTTGGCGAGCGATTTGGAGATGCTCTCGGCGACATCGAGGGGCGAGGCCCCGTCGGGGAATTCGCGCTTCGAACCATCGGGGAGCGTAACGTTGATCATGTGTCTTCGTTTCTATGACTGGCCGCGCGCGGCGGCAGACTTCGGGTGATCCGGCAGGGGCGTCTGGCGCGGCCGTGCTTAA
>NZ_JBBEBT010000346.1:0-11022 GCF_040882205.1 Hyphomonas sp. | reverse complement strand
GAGATTGACCGCGCGCCCTGGCTGATTGCCGAAGTAAAAGCCCTGCTGGAGGCCCCGACCAGTGAGTGACGAGACGCCGTATTGCGGCTGGGCGCCAGTGAGCGACAGGATTTACCGCGATTACCATGACACCGAATGGGGCGTGCCGGAGCGCGATGCGCGGGCGCTGTGGGAGAAGCTGCAGCTGGACGGGATGCAGGCGGGCCTGAGTTGGATCACGATCCTGAGAAAGCGCGACACGATCCGGGCGGAGTTTGACGGGTTCGATCCCGAGCGCCTCGCCCGCTGGACGCAGAAACGGGCGGCGAAGGCATTGGAGAACCCCGGCATCATCCGCAGCCCGAAGAAGATCGACGCCGTAATTGGCAATGCGCAGGCCTACCTTTCGATGATGGAAGCCGGCCAGGACTTCCCGGACTATTGCTGGGGCTGGGTCGGCGGCAGGACAATCCACGGCAAATGGACGAACTTCCGCAATGCACCGACCTTCACGGACTGGTCGGCAGCGATGTCCAGAGACCTGAAGAAGCGGGGCTTCAAGTTCGTCGGGCCGATAATCGTCTACGCATGGGCGCAGGCAGTTGGCATGGTCAATGACCATGAGGTAAGCTGCCCCCGGCACATGGCTGTGAGGAACGTGAAATGAAGACACTGATGATGATTGTTGCGGTCGGCGCACTTGCTGTGACGGCGGCGTGTAAGTCGGCGCAGGCACCCGCCTCCTACGCCAACCCGGTCGACGCCTGCGCAGGCGAGGAAACCGAGGCAGAACGCGACCGCTGTATGAAGAATGTGGTGGCTGATGTCGCCGCCTCGGTGAAGCGCGAGTCCCAGCGCAAGGGTCCGCCGCCGCAATGAGGCGCGCCTGGGCGCGGGCTTGCGCTCTGGTTGCCGCAGCGGCGCTGGCCGGTTGCCAGACCTGGACTGACAAGGCGGACACGGCGATGCTGGCCGACTGCGCCCGGATTGCCAATCCGGGCGAGCGAGACCGCTGCCGGGTGGAAGTGATGACCGCCGCCGGGCACGCCGAACGGGGCTATCAGGAAAAGCTGCGCAGGCCCGCGAGGAACGTGAGGCGTTGCGTGAAGCCTATGGTGCGCCGAAACGGGCACGCTGGCCTTGAGGGGTGACGCCTTGGCCCGGGACGGAACGCAGGCTAGACGTCACGCATAGATAAGACATCATGCCGAGCGCGAGACGCCCGCGCGGCGCGCCAATGGAGAGCACAGTTTGACCCGTCCCGTCATCTCGGCCACCGGCCTCTGGACCCCTCCCTATTCGATATCGAATGCGGAACTGGTCGAAAGTTACAATGCCTGGGCCGACACCTGGAACCGCGAGAATGAAGCGGAGATCAAGTCCGGCCTGATGGACCCGAAGACGCATTCCTCTGTGGAGTTCATCGAGAAGGCGTCCGGCATCAAGTCCCGCTATGTGGTGGACAAGGACGGCGTGCTGGACCCCGACATCATGGCGCCGCGCCTGCCGGAGCGGCCGAACGAGCAGATTTCGATTCTCGCCGAGATGGCTGTACATGCGGCGCGCGGGGCGCTGAAGAAGGCCGGGCGCGACCCGAAGGATGTGGACGCGGTGATCTGTGCAGCATCGAACATGCAACGCGCCTATCCGGCGATGGCGATCGAGGTTCAGGACGCGCTCGGCATCAAGGGCTTTGCCTTCGACATGAATGTGGCGTGTTCCTCTGCAACTTTCGGCATCCAGACGGCGGCGGGTTTCATTCGCGCCGGCAATGCCCGCTCGGTTCTGATGGTGAACCCGGAAATCTGTTCGGGCCACCTGAACTTTACCGACCGCGACAGCCATTTCATCTTCGGCGATGTGGCGACCGCCGTGCTGGTCGAGGCCGAAGACATGGCGCCGAAGCAACACTGGAAGATCCTTGGGACGAAACTGAAGACGCAGTTCTCGAACAATATCCGCAACAATTTCGGCTTCCTGAACCGCGCGGCTCCGGAAGGCATCGGCGCGCCGGACAAGCTGTTCGTGCAGGAAGGCCGCAAGGTGTTCAAGGAAGTGGTCCCGATGGTGGCCGAGATGATCGGCGCGCACATGGGCGAACTGGGCATCGGCGCGGGGGACCTGCGCCGCATGTGGCTGCACCAGGCGAACGCCAACATGAACCGGCTGATCTCGGCCCGCGTGCTGGGCCGCGACGCCACCGAGGATGACAGCCCGACTGTGCTCGACACCTATGCAAACACCTCGTCTGCCGGATCGATCATCGCCTTCCACAAGCATTCGGCCGATTTCAAGCCGGGCGATCGAGGCCTGATATGCTCGTTCGGCGCGGGGTATTCGGCGGGGACGGTGTTCGTGGAGAAGGTGGGGTAAGCAAGGGCTGGATCAGCCCCTCCCCTATTCCTCGAAATCTTCGGTGAACATGTCGCCCCAGAGGGCGCGGCGGCTGGCGCGGACGGCTTCGACAACGACGACCAGAGTACCGCAGGCGAGCATCATCACCGCAAAGCCCTGGCCGGAAAAGAAGTTGTAGAAGGTATCCATCATCGGCTCGGGCTCTCTTGTTTTTCTTGAGACCGTTATGCGCCAAAGGCCTTAATGCGGCATTGGGGAATGGTGTCTGCAATCGCGCGAGTTTGTAACCGGATCGCCGTCCTTTATTTACCCGTGCTACCAATACCTTAAGGATGCGCCGATGGAGGGACTTCGTGAAGCGATCTGTTAAGCCGCCCCGCGTCTGGCAACGCATGCTTTCCGGCCGCCGGCTGGACCTGGCGCATCCCTCGCCGATGGATATCGAGATCGAGGACATTGCGCATGGCCTCGCCCGTGTGGCCCGCTGGAACGGGCAGACGCGGGGGGAACATGCCTTCTCGGTGGCCGAGCATTCGGTGCTGGTGGAGAAGCTGGTGCGCCAGCTGGAACCTGGCCTCGGGCCGCAGGACTGGATGACGGCGCTGCTGCATGACAGCCCGGAATACGTGATCGGCGACATGATCTCGCCGTTCAAGGCCATTCTTGGCGAGAGCTACAAGGGCGTCGAGGCACGCCTGCAGGAGGCGGTGCATATCCGTTTCGGCCTGAAGGCGGTGACGCCGCCTGCGCTCAAGAAGGTGATCAAGCGGGCCGACAATATCTGCGCCTGGTTCGAGGCGGTGCAGCTGGCGGGGTTCACGGTGGAGGAATCCGACGGCTTCTTCGGCAAGCCGCCGGAAGGGCTGAAGCTGAAACTGAAACTGGCGCCGCTGCCCGTGACCGGGGCGCAGGCGGCGTTCCTGAAGCGATTCGGTGAGATCCAGGCGGCGATAGCGCGGCAGGAGACCACGCGATGACCGCGCCGCGCCTGCTGATCGGCCTGTCTGCGGTGATGGTGGCCCTCAAGGACGGGGAGCCCAACGTTCTGGTGACGCGCCGGGCGCGCGGCGAGGATGCGTTGCCGTTCGGCCCATTTGACCCGGCCAAACATCGCACCTTCGACCTGTCGCTGCGTGGCTGGGTGCGTGAGCAGACGGGATTCGAGATCGGCTATGTCGAGCAGCTCTACACTTTCGGCGACAAGGACCGCGAGACGCCGGAAGCCTCGATGATGGATCCGCTCGCCGAGTCGCGGGTAATCTCGGTGGGCTATCTGGCACTGACGCCGGAAGCGCGTCTTACCGATGCAGCGTTCGAGGCGCGCTGGCAGGACTGGTACCATTATTTTCCGTGGGAGGATCATCGCCTGCGCCGCCCGCCGGTGATCGAGGCCGAGATCGAGCCGCGCCTGAAGACCTGGGCGGCAGGCAATCAACGCCGGCTGGGCCGGGCGCAGATCGCCTTCGGTCTGGACGGCGCGCGCTGGATGGAAGACCGCGTGCTGGAGCGGTATGAACTGCTTTATGAGGCTGGCCTGGTGGCCGAATGCACACGCGATGCAGGCTTGCCCGATTCCGGTCTGCGGCTCGGCGGGAGCATGGCCTCCGACCACCGGCGCATTCTCGCGACCGGGCTCTCGCGCCTGCGCAGCAAGATCAAGTATCGCCCCGTGGTGTTCGAACTGATGCCGGACCGGTTCACGCTGTCGGCGCTGCAACGCTCGGTCGAGGGTATCCTGGGGCTCCAGCTGCACACGCAGAACTTCCGGCGCGCGCTGGACAAGACGCAGTTTGTGACCGGAACAGGACAGATGGAAACCGGCACAGGCGGGCGGCCGGCAGAACTGTTCAGCTTCCGCCGGGATATAGCGAATAGCCTTTCCGGGCCGGGACTGGCGACGCCGAGGAAATCCGTAGACTGATTATCCCCGAAGCCTGTCATCCCGGCCAGCCGGCAAGGGCGGCGTGAGCCGGGACCTCTTTCAGCCAATCCCGGAGAGAAGGCCACGGATCACCGCTATGCGGCGTCCGGGATGAAGGTGCTCTGTGACTACTCCATCCCCTGCGGCTGGCCGACGACGAAGAAGGAATAGCGGGCGGGGTCGAGATAAGTTTTCGAGACCCGGTTGACGTCATCCAGGGTGACGGCCGTGACGAGGGCGTTGCGGCGGTCGAAATAGTCGACGCCGAGATTCTCCTGGCGCACCATCATCAACTGCCCGGCGATCTTGGCATTGGAATCAAAGCCGAGCGGATAGGAACCGGTGAGATAGGCTTTCGCATCGGCGAGTTCCTGTTCGGCGACGCCGCCTTCGACGAACTTTATCAGTTCCGACTTTATCTCTGCGATGAATTCGCCGGCACTCTCGTTCTTGGTCTGGCCGCCGCCGGACCAGGTGAGCATCGAAGGGTTCGGGTCGAGGCTGGTGGAGATGCCGTAGGTGAGGCCCTTGACGACGCGGAGCGTTTTCATCAGGCGGCTTTCGAAGCCGCCACCGCCGACAGTGTAGTTGAGCACGAAGGCCGGGAAGAAATCCGGGTTGGCGCGGTCAATGCCGGGGCCGATGAAGCGCACGAGACTTTGCGGCTGCGGCAGGTCGACGACCACCCGGGCGACCGGGACGCTGGCAAGGTCGACCGGGGCGACGGGCGCAACCGAGCTGGTCTCCGGCAGGCCGGCGGCAACCTCGTCAATTAGCGGCGCGAGCTCTTCAGGCGTGACGGCGCCCACAGCCGTGACGATCAGCCGGTCCCGGGTCATCAGTGTACGCATATGTTCGCGGGCCATGTCCGCCGTGAGGTTGGCAAGGCTTTCCGCGGTTGTCTCACGCGCGAAGGGATGGTCTGGATAGAGCGACTGGGCGATGGTGCGCCAGGCGAGATAGTTGGGGTTTGTCTCACGCGTCTGCAGGCCGATTTCTTCCTCGCGCAGGAAACGTTCGAACGGGCCCTCGTCGAAACGTGGCGCAGCGAAGGCGGTGGCGACGAGCGCCATCGCGGCGGGGGCATTCTCGGTCAGGGAGGAGACCGAGCAGCTGGTCCACTCCGCGCCCGCCCCGCAGGAGAAGCTCATGTTGAGGTCTTCCATGGCCGTCTGGAAGCCGAGCGAATCTAGATCTCCGGCGCCCTCATTCATGCTGTAGGTGACCAGTTCGCTGAGGCCTTCGGCGCCGGCGGGATCGGACGCCGTGCCGGCCTTCCAGGCCATCTGGACTGCGACAATCGGGATCGAAGGCTCGGAGACGAGCCAGACCGAGACGCCGCCGGGCGTCACGAATTGCTGGATCTCGGCGAACTCGCCGTCATGGACGGTGACCGCCAGCGCGGGCTTTGCGGTCTCGGCCAGTGTTCCCGCAAGTGTCTCGGCAGAGGGCGCTTCCGGCGCGCCGTGGAACCAGCCGGAAATGGTCGAGCAGCCGGCGATCGCGGAGAGGGCGGCGGAGGCAAGGAGGAATTGGGTCGTCCGCATCTCAGAGGTCTCCTTCGGCAGGCAGGAGGTGGGCTTCGATATAGTGTTTCTCGGAGCTGAACACCGAGCGCACGGCGGCAATCGCCTGCTCCGGCGTGACGGTGCGGACGGTGTCCGGATAGGTCAGGATTTCCTCGACCGTGCCGCCGATGGCGAGCCAGCCGCCGAACGCGTTGGCCATGCCGGACTGGCTGTCACGGGCGTAGATCGCATTGGCCGCGAGCTTGTTGCGGGCACGGATGACTTCAGCTTCGGTGAAGCCTTCGGCGAGCACTTGTTCGACTTCGGCCATCAGCCCAGTCTCGAGTGCGTCCAGCGTGACGCCGGGCGCCGGGCTGGCGGAGAGGACGGCCGGACCTTCATCGTGCAGCGTGGTCCAGGCATAGGCATTGGCGGAGATGGCAAGTTGCTGCTGCTCTACCAGCGACTGGTAGAGCCGGCTTGTCATGCCGCCGCCGAGGATTTCAAGGCCGACATCCAGCGCGAGAGCGTCCGCCGGCTGGCGGCGCTGCGACATGCCCGTGTAGTAGCGGCTCCAGCCCGGCTGGCGCACTTTCGGATCTTCGTGCGTCAACAGCTGCGTTTCAGCGAGCGGGGTGACCGGCTGCCATTTACGCTCCGCTGTGACGGTGCCGGTGGGTGTGATGACGCCGTAGTGCTGCTCGGCGAGGGTGCGCACTTCTTCTGGCGTCACATCACCGGCGACGACGAGGATGGCGTTCTCGGGGCTGTAATACTGCTTGTAGAAATCGAGGCCGTCCTGCGGGGTGAGCGCGGCGACTTCCTTCATGCGGCCGATGACGGTGATCTCGTAGGGGTGGCCCTTCCACAATTCGGAGAGCACCTTTTCCTGCAGGATGACGCCGGGATTGTTGTCGATGCGCTGACGGCGTTCTTCTTTCACGACGTCACGCTCGGAGATGAACGGGCCCTTGGGGTCGTCATTGATGATGAGGTTCACCATCCGCTCGGCTTCCAGTTCCATCATCTTGCCGAGCTGGGGCTTGGCCACGCGCTCAAAATAGGCGGTGTAGTCCCAGCTGGTGAAGGCGTTGAGCTGGCCGCCCGAACGCTGAACGATGGAGGTGAACTCCTCCGGACCGATATTCTTGGTCTGCTTGAACATGACATGTTCGAACAGGTGGGCAATGCCGGATTTGCCGGGCGCCTCGTCGGCGGCGCCGACCTTGTACCAGACCATATGGGTGACGACCGGGGCGCGGTGGTCCGGAAGAACCACAACTTCCATCCCGTTGCCGAGCGTGAAGGTGGAGGGCGCCCAGGCGGCTTCCTCGGCGAGGGCATGGGATGCGAACAGGGCGAATAGCCCTGCGGCGAGACTCCGTTTCATGTGCGGCCTCCGGTTGGGTCTGGGGTCAGGCGGAACTCAGGTTCCGGGAAGTCGGATCCGGGCGCCGCCGCTCGTCTGCTGGACGATCACGGGCGCGTCGCCGGTGGCGTTGTCGGTGGAAGCAGATGCGGCGTCTTCCGGCTTGTCCTTGCGCCAGAACAGGATGCGGTCGCCGATGCTGGCCGATTTGCGGATCGCCTTGGCCTCTTCATAGTCGACCTGCGCGCGCACCGAAGGGTTGGCGGCATTGGCGCCGGCGGCGGCAACGAGCGCCTTCTCGGAGGCGCTGGCGTCCTGGCCCATCGTGGTGCCGAAGGCGGTGGTCGTGCCGGCGGTTGCGGCCTCGACCTCAGCCGGGATGCTGGTGCCGGCTGGCGGCGGACGCAGGCTGTATTCCGGCGGCAGGCTGAGCGGGGCCTTCGTTACGACGCGGAACTCGTTCGGCGTCGAGCTGCTGCCGCCGCCGTTGGAGGAGCAGGCCGCGGTGGCCGCAAGGGCGGCGCCGGCGGCGAGGATGAGGAAGGGATGCTTCATGGGCGGGGCAGATCCGTTTCTGGAGGCCGGAAGGCCGGGGTTACGAGCTTGTAGCCTGTTTTGGACGCGAAAGCAGGAACTGGTCAATGAACAGCAGCACCGCGCCGACACTGATGGCGGCGTCGGCGATGTTGAACACCCAGGGGAAATACAGCCCGTTGGCATCGATGAAATCGATGACGGCGCCAAAGCGGACCCGGTCGATCAGGTTGCCAAAGGCGCCGCCGATCACCAGCGCGAGCGCCAGGCGCAGCCAGCGACCCTCGGCCCGGATGAGCCAGACGAGGAAGCCGATCGCGATGGTGGCCATGATGGCCGCGAGGATCCAGCGGCCGATTCCCTCTGACTGGAAAAGGCCGTAGCTCATGCCCCGGTTCCACAACATGGTGAAATCGAGGGGCCCTGGCAGGGGAATCCGGCCGCAGGGCTCCATCCGGTCGAGGCAGCCGAGCGCGTTGAAGCGCGGCTCCTGCAGGACGAGCCATTTGCTCCATTGGTCCAGCAGCACCACGACGGGCACCAGGAAGAATGGCCAGGCAGAAAGGGGCGCCAGTTTCATCGTCCTGAGATTGCAGACCGCGCCGGGTGGATCAAGCTTTTGTGTGCACTTCTGCACCCCTCTCCCGCTGGCGGGTTCCAGCGGCGTCAGCCCGCTGCCTTGTCCCATGCCTTCACGGCCAACGCATCGCGCGGCGTGATGTCGGCGTAGCCGGCGGCGGCAGTTGCAGGGTCAAAGTATTTCCAGCTGCGGCGGCATTTGATGCCGGGGGCGGGTTTTGGGACGACCCAGATGCCGGGCGAATCGACCAGAGTGAAGGCGCCGGCAGGGCCCGACGCGCCCTGTACGAGGGTTGAGCCGGAGGTGATGAAGAGGTCGCCCGCATCCTCGCCTGCGAAGGCTTCGAGGAGGGCAATATCGCTGACGATCACTTCAGGGGCCGCTTCGAGTGAGGCGCCGATCCGTTTTTCGCGGCGTTCGACTTCGAGGGCGCCCGTGACGACGCGGCGGACCTTGAAAATCTTCTCCCAGCGCGCGGCGAGGTCCGCGTTGCGCCAGGCGCCGGGTGTTTCCGGGAAGAGCAGGAGATGGACCGAGGGCGCGGCGCCCTTGAGGTGGCTTTCGCCGAAGGCTTCATCGGTGGTGAACGGCATCACCGGAGCGAGCCAGGCGAGCAGGCGTTCCATCACGGCGGCCATGACTGTGCGCACGGCGCGGCGGCGGTATCCGTATACGGAGGTTTCCGCGTCCCAGGTTTTCGATGTGGCAAAAGACGGGTCGCAGTAAAGCGAGTCCTTACGGATGTCGAAATAGACCGCCGAGAGTTCGACGTTCACGAAGTTCACGATGGCGGTCATCACGCGCTTGAAGTCGAACTCCTTGAAAGCAGCGCGCACTTCGCCGTCGAGTTCGGCGAGGCGGTGGAGGATGAAGCGTTCCAGGCCCGGCATGTCCCTGGCCTCTATGGCTTCGGCGGGCGTATAGCCATCCAGTGCGCCGAGCATGTAGCGCAGCGTGTTGCGCAGCTTACGGTAGGTTTCGATGGTGCCTTTAATGATCTCGTCGGAGATGCGGGTATCATCCCAATAGTCGGCGGAGGCTGTCCAGAGACGGAGGATTTCGATGCCGTGCTGCTTCTGGAATTCGTCAGGCTCGATCGTGTTGCCGATGGACTTCGACATCTTCTTGCCTTCGGCGTCGACCACCATGCCGTGTGTGACGACCTGTTTGTAAGGCGCCATGCCACGCGTGGCGCAGCTTTCCAGCAGGGACGACTGGAACCAGCCGCGATGCTGGTCAGAGCCTTCCATGTAAACGTCCGCCTGTCCGGCGGCGTTGTCAATGATGCCACGTTTGCGCAGAGCAAAAGCGTGCGTGGTGCCGCTGTCGAACCAGACATCGAGCACGTCGGTGACCTTCTCCCAGCCTTCCGGCGAGACACCGGTGCCTGTGAAGAAGTCGGCGTCCGATGCGGCGAACCATCCGTCTACGCCGGTTTTTTCGATGGCGGCCTTGATGTTGGCGTTGAGCTTGTCCGCCTGCTCGCGCGCCAGCGCAGCGGTGTGCGGTTCGCCCTTGGCGTTGACGAACAGGGTGATCGGCACACCCCAGTTGCGCTGGCGCGAGATCAGCCAGTCCGGGCGGCTCTCGACCATCGCGGAGAGGCGGTTGCGGCCCGTGGCGGGGAAAAATTCAGTGTCAGCGATGGCCTTCATCGCGAGTTCGCGCAGCGTCTTGCCGCCGTGCACCGGCTTGTCCATCGCGATGAACCACTGCGGCGTGGCGCGGCGGATGACCGGCGCCTTGGAGCGCCAGGAGTGGGCATCGCGGATCGTAGTGACGCCGCGTGCGAGGAGATTTCCGCTCTCCGCGAGAAGGCGGATCACTTCATTGTTCGCCTTGCCTGCCTCACCGCGCTTCTTGCCGGAGGTGACGATGATGTCGAGGCCCGCAAGTGGCTCGGGGACTTCATCCGTATAGCGACCATCGGCATCAACGATCTGGCGAATTTCCTGCGTCATGCGGCCGGAGGCGACCCAGACTTCGAAGTCATCCTCGCCATGCGCGGGCGCGGTGTGGACGAAACCCGTACCGGCATCGTCGGTGACGTGTTCGCCAGATAGCATGGGGATGGGATGCTGGAAAAAAGGCGAAAGGCCGTGAAGCGGGTGTTGCAGGACCCAACCGGCCGGGTCGACGTCACAAATATGCTGATAGCCGCCTTCGCGAACTTTGGCTGCGCTCATGGCGTCGCCCACCAGCTTCTTTGCAAAGATCAGCTTGTCGCCGGCCTTCACATAGGGCGGGAAACCGAGTTCCTCTGTGGTCATCACGTCGGTGACTTCATAGAGTGCGTAGGCGATTTCAGGATTGAAGCTCACAGCCTGGTTTGCGGGGATCGTCCACGGTGTCGTCGTCCAGATCACCACCGACGCGCCGGGCACGTGCGGCAAGTCGGGACCATCACGTGCCTCGAGGCGAACTGGAAACTTCACCCACACCACCGGCACCTTGCGGTCGTGATATTCCACTTCAGCCTCGGCGAGCGCCGTGCGTTCCACCGGGCTCCACATGATCGGCTTGGCGCCGCGTACGAGGCCGCCCTTCATCGCCATGTCGAGGAATTCTGAGACGATCATCGCCTCGCTCTCAAAGGCCATGGTCAGGTAGGGATTGTCCCATTCGCCCTCGATGCCGAGGCTACGGAATTCCTTGCCCTGGACTTTCACCCAATGCTAGGCATAGGCGCGGCAGGCGGCGCGGAACTCGTCCGCAGGCACTGAGTCCTTAGGGCGGTTCCTCGAGCGGAACTCCTCTTCCACCTTCCATTCGATGG
>NZ_JBBEBT010000345.1:0-11056 GCF_040882205.1 Hyphomonas sp. | reverse complement strand
TCCTCTTTCGCGGAACCACTTCAATGGCAACACAAGTGAATGAACCGGTCCGTGTCAATTGCTCTCCCCGGGGGAGGGGCAAACACTTTGCGGGGGTGTCAAAAATGTGACGGCATGTCCCGGGACCGCTTGGCCGTCCCCGGCGGGCCTGTTAGAGCCCGGAAATGTCCCAAACGCCTGAAACCGCGCTGGTCCTGTTTTCCGGAGGCCAGGATTCGGCCACCTGCCTCGCCTGGGCACTGGAGCGCTATGGCCGTGTCGAGACGGTCGGCTTCGACTATGGCCAGCGCCACCGGGTCGAACTCGCCTGCCGCGCGGCTTTCCGGGAAGGCCTCGCCGCCGCTTTTCCCGGCTGGGCCACCCGTCTGGGCCCGGATCATCTCCTCGACGCCACCGTACTTAAATCCCTCGGCCAGACCGCGATGACCGAAGAGGTCGAGATCGAGATGCAGTCGAACGGCCTGCCGTCCACCTTCGTGCCGGGCCGCAATCTCCTCTTCTTTACCCTCGCCGCGCCCCTCGCGCTGCGCCGGGGCGCCTCTGTCCTGATCGGCGGCATGTGCGAGACCGACTATTCCGGCTATCCCGATTGCCGGGCCGTGACGCTGAAATCGCAGGAAAAGACCCTCCAGCTTGGCCTCGGGTCGGACATCTTGATCGAAGCGCCGCTCATGCACATTGACAAGGCCCGCACCTGGGCGCTGGCCGAATCGCTCGGCGGCGAGGCGCTGGTCGGGCTTGTGACCGAGCACACCCATACCTGCTATCTCGGCGACCGCGCCCGCCGCCACGACTGGGGCTATGGCTGCGGCAACTGTCCGGCCTGCGAGCTGCGCGCCAGCGGCTGGGTCCGCTGGCAGGCCGCGCGATGACCTGGTCCGTCAAGGAAGCCTTCTACACCCTGCAGGGGGAGGGCGCCCACACGGGCCGCGCCGCCGTCTTCCTGCGCTTTGCCGGCTGCAACCTGTGGAGCGGCCTCGAGCGCGACCGCGCCGCAGCCGTTTGCCGCTTCTGCGACACCGATTTCGTCGGCACGAACGGGGAAGGCGGCGGTAAGTTCCGCGAAGCCGCGGCCCTCGCCGCGCATGTCGCCGCCATCTGGCAGGCGAACGCCTCGGCCGGCGGCAGGCCCTACGTTGTGTGCACGGGCGGCGAGCCGCTGATGCAGCTCGATGCGCCCCTGCTGGCCGCCCTCCACGAGGCTGGGTTCGAAATCGGTATCGAGACCAATGGGACGCTGCCCGCGCCCCCCGGCATCGACTGGATCTGCGTCAGCCCCAAGGCCAATGCGCCGCTGGTCCAGACCTGCGGCAGCGAACTGAAGCTGATCTACCCCCAGGACGAGCCCGAAGCGCAGCCAGATCGCTTCGTCTCACTGGACTTCCAGCACTTTTTCCTCCAACCGAGGGACGATGGGCCGGGCGTATCTCACGTAGCGGTAACCGCGGACTATTGCTTGAAGAATCCAAAATGGCGACTGAGCTTGCAAACCCACAAACTGACCGGTCTGCCCTAGTGGCGGAAGGTCAGGTGTTCGAGATCTCGAAGGCTGTCACTTTCGAGGCCGCGCACTACATGGCCGGCAAGCCCGAAGGCCATCCCTACCGCGCGATCCACGGCCACTCCTTCCGCCTTGAAGCCACCGTCACCGGCGCGGTGAAGCCCGGGGAACAATGGGTCGAAGACTTCGCCCACCTCACTGCCTGCCTCGAGGCCACTGCCGCCAAGCTGGACCACCGCCTCCTCAACGAGATCGAAGGCCTCGACGTGCCGACGCTGGAACGCCTCTGCCTCTGGGCCGCCGCCGACCTTAAATCCCACCTCCCCGGCCTCGCCCGCGTCGCCGTCTCAAGACCCAGCCTCAACGAAACCTGCGAACTGGTCCTCCGGCCCTGGATCAGCCCATCGCCGCGGGCCTCGTCCTGAAAGGGCGAAGCCCGCGTATTTTGGGGCGCAAGTTCCAGCTTACGCCTGCATCCAGCGCCTTTCCGGCCCCACTTGCGCAATAAATTCCGTGTCATACCAGCGAAAGCCGCGGCCCATAATTTCAAGCAAAACAAACCCCTCTGGCGCCCGGCTTCCGCCGGGATGATCAGCGCGGAAGGTTTTTTTGCAGCTTCCCAGTCCTGCGGGGTCCAGCCCCGGTCCAATCTCCCCTGATCAGCCCGGCAGGCGCCGCGCCGTCCTGTCCGGTTGGCCGGGCAGATCGCCCCGGAACGGGGGCCGCGTCTGAGGTAACGCCAGGCGCAGCCTCCGGGGACGTCGATCCGGGCGAGCCTGGGCCGGACAGCCTGTGGAGGATCCCGTCTGACCACCTCGGTCCTCCTGCGAGGTCCGCGCGGGTAAGCTGTCAGAGCCTGGCTGCGCCGAAGCCATCCCTGGAACTGCCCGGAGCCCGGCGGCGGGCGCGGCGGAGGTGCTGCGTCCAACGCCAACCCTTCTTTTCCTACCCGAAGCAAGGGTGCGTCCGCCGCGCGAGGCTCCACACTCCGCAGCCGCACGGCTCAGGCCGGGCGAGATGTCGGCAATTCTTCTTCTTTCGCCTGCGCGGCAGGGAAGTGTCAGAAAAGGGGCTCCCCTAATGGCCCAACGCTGCGGTTTCGCTCTCAGCCGGCTCGATCCCTCGGCGCGCCTGCGCCCGCTGCGCCGCATGCGCGTCCCGAAATACATCCTCGCCCGCGCCGAGCGCGCCCGCACCCCCGCCGTCCTCTTCGATCCGCGCCGCCGCGGGCCTGCGCCGCGGCCCGCCAAGGGTTGCGCGTTGAAAGGCGCCCGGTAAGGTCGACCGGTACCGCCAAATCCCCCATCCCAGCGAGGGCCGTTTGTTCCAGCAGCTTTCCGTTACGTTCCCGGCCGCCGTGCCGGCGCTGGAGCGGCTCATGCGCGTGCTCAGCGGCTGGAGCCGCGAGGCGCTGGCGGATCTCGCCTCGCCGGACACAGTCTGGCAGCTCATCGCCGTCGCGGCCGCCGCCGCCGCCGCCTATGTCATCTCGCGTTTCCCGCGCAAGCGGCTGATGGCCGCCGCCGAAGCACGCGGGCGGATCGATTTCGTGCTGCTTGCGCTTGTCGCCGTCCTGCGGATGCTCTGGCCGGCCACCGCGGCGCTTCTGCTGGTTGCCGTCACCGCCGCCTTCGAGGCCGCCGGCATGGGCAGCCGCTCACTTCACATCGCCATCAGCCTCCTTACGGCCTGGATCGCGGTGCAGATCGCCACCGCCAGCATGCGGCGCGGCCTGGTCTCGAAGACGATCGACTATTCGCTCTGGATCATTGCAGCGCTTTATATTGTCGGCTGGCTCGGTCCGGTCGGAGCAGGGCTGGAATCGGTTGTCCTGCATTTCGGCGCGGCCGAGATCACGCTCCTGCGCCTGCTGACGAGCCTCGCGCTCGCTGCCTTCGCGCTCTGGCTCGGCTGGTTGATCGGTAATCTCGCCCAGTCGCAGATGCGCAGTTCTCAGAACCTGCCGCCGTCCGTTGGCGGCCTGCTCGGCCAGACGCTGAAGGGCGTCGCCATCATCATCGCCTTCATCGTTGCGCTGAACCTGATCGGCGTGAACCTTGCCGCGCTCACCTTCTTCTCCGGCGCCCTCGGCGTTGGCATTGGCTTCGGCCTGCAGTCGATCTTCTCGAACTTCATCTCCGGCGTCATCCTGCTGATGGAAAAGACGCTGAAAGTCGGCGATTTCATCGAGCTGCAAGGCGGCCTGTCGGGCCTCGTGAAGGAGATCAACTTCCGCTCCACAGTGCTCACCACCAACGACAACATAGACATCATCGTCCCCAACGAGGCCTTCATCAAGGCCCAGCTGATCAACTGGACGATGACCGATGCGAAGCGGCGCATCCACGTCCCCTTCGGTGTCGCCTATGGCACGCCGAAGGAACTGGTCGAGAAGGCCGGTCTCGAGGCCGCGGCGCGCCTGCCCTGGACCTTCGACGATCAGGGCGAGCGCAAGCCGCAGGTCTGGCTCGTTCGCTTCGGCGATTTCCGTCTCGATTTCGAGCTGATTGTCTGGCTCACCGACGAAGCCGTGCTGAAGCCGCAGAAGGTGATGGCGGACTATGTCTGGGAGGTCCATTCCGCGCTGGAGCGCCACGAGATCAAGGTTCCGCACCCGCAGCGCGACCTGTTCCTGAAATCAGCCGAAACGCTCACCGTGCGGATCGAGAAGGGCGAGCAGGAGGAGGACGCGAAGAAGGATCCGTGAGCAGATTGTCCAGGCGCGCGGCCATGATCCGCATTTTGCCTGGCGCACGGCCGAAGTGCTGCGCATCGAGAACCCCGCCGACATCGTCTTCGCCCGCGCGCCCGGCGTCCTCGTCTCGGCGAGCAGCACAATCTGCACCTTCGACGACCTGGCCAGCTATCTGATCTCGATCCTCCCGGTTGCCGCCAGCTTCGCGATGCCCGTGTCGATCTGAAGCGACCACTTCATGTTTTTTTGCCGCGACGCCCTCGCCGACGGACCCATCATCTTGCTCAACACGGCGCTGCTGCTGCTGATCCTCTACATCGCCTATCCGTTGCGCTTCGTGTTCGACAGCCTGTTCGGCTCCATCCTCCTGCAGGCGGGACAGATGGACCGGATCGCCGGGATGGAAGCCGGCTACCGCGGTTCCGGCGTCATCCGCGCCTTTTTCGCCGCCGGTTTCGGCGCGATCTGACTGACCATAGCCCTGATGTACGCCCGGGTACTCAGCCTTGCGGAAGTGATCGGCCTGTCGGCGAAAGAGAAGGTGCTGACGCGCCGGACGCTGCATGTCCACTATGCGCGCATCGGGGCATCGCTGCTGGTGTTCGCGCTTGCAGCCTTCACGCCGCTCAACGGCTTTGCCGGATTCGCCCTTGGGCTGATCTGGCCGTTTGCCCTCGTCGCCGCCCTGCTCACCCCGCTGCCGAAAGGCAGCGAGGCGGCGGCGGCAAATGATTAGTCGACGGTCTTGGCGTAGCGCGCGGCAAACCGGCTTGAGGCACGGCGCGCGTCATGCCAGGTGGTGAGGCCCGCCTGAGTTATGTCGGTCTCGAACCACCTGTACTCGAACGGCTCGGAGGCTTTGCCGGCTGCGTCATAGGTCACCGCCGACAGCTTCATGCCGCCGACGCTGACCGAGCGGTGCATGTCGAGGCCCGGCTCGTCGCCGCCCTGCTTGAAGGTCGGGCGCGAGGGCTTGGCATCGAGGATCGTCACCTCGATGCGGGCAACATCCGCGCCGGCTTTTGCCAGTGCGCGCTCAAGGTCCGCCCGCACCCGCTCCGAGAGATAGACGCCTTCGCGCTCGCCATAGTCATCGGCCAGCTTCTCGGAAAATTCCGGCGCATAGGTTACGTTGATTTCCGCCGCCATCGCCGCCGGGGCGAGGGCTGCAAAAAGGGCAGCTGCCAGAAGATTTTTCATCGCATCGCTCCAGTTCCGGAGGCCGGAATGGGTCCGGCCATTACAGCATATTACCAGTGATCGACCGGAGGAAGAAGTCACGGGCGCGTGAGCGCCCGCTCGGCGCGCGCTGCTCAGACTGTGTCGACCAGCGCCCGTTCGGCCGATACGGCGGCGTCCAGCGTCAGTGTCTCGCCGCCCGTGATGGCGCCTCCGCCGCGGGCGGCGAGCCGCTGGCCATTCAGCGTCACCTTGCCGTCCGCCGCCACGAGATAGCCGGAGCGGCCCCCGGGCAGCGTATAGGTCAGTGTTTCGCCGGCCTTGATCGCGGCGCCGAGCACCCTGGTATCCTCGATGATCGTCAGGCTTTCGCCCTCGCCGGAGCCCGAGGCCAGCACGGCCCGGTTGCCAGACCGGTCACTCTTCGGAAACTTGCGCGCGCCCCAGCCCTGCTTGCCGCCGCGATTGCGCGGCAGGATCCACAGCCGGAACAGCTCGGTCTTCACATCCTCGGCATTCCACTCTGACTGCGGGATGCCCGAACCGGCGCTCATCACCTGCACGTCGCCGGCCTCGGTGCGGCCGGTATTGCCGAGCGAGCCCTTGTGCGTAACCGCGCCCTTGCGGACATAAGTGATGATCTCCACCGGTTCGTGCCCATGCGGCGCAAAGCCGGTGCGCGGCCCGGTCTCGTCATCGTTCCAGACACGCAGGGCGCCGTGCCGGACGCGGGCGAGGTCGTAATACTGCGAGAACGAGAAATGGTAATGGGCGCCGCGCCAGTCATTGCGCAACCGGCCCAGCTTGTCGAACACACGAATGTCAATCATCGAAGGCCTCCATCATAAGTGTCGCTGTTGGCCGACATATGCGCAGGCAAGGGCTGGCAGAGAAGGTCGCTGAAACGATGATATTCATGCGTAGCGTGCCTGAAGTGGCGCCGGATTGAAACGGCGACAACCGGCTCGTGAACGGGTAACCTGATTCGCGCAGCGGAGAGGCGGCATGCCGGACAGTAGCGGTCATGACGGCCAGATCGTGCTGAGCGCGCCGGTGAACCACGCGGCGCCGGCAGGTACGCCGCAGCTCACAGCGAAATTCGTTCACTATCCGGGCAGCCAGCAACTTATCCTGTGGCTGCCGCAGGAGGGATATTCGGGCTATCGCACCTTCTGTATACAGGGACCGGGCGAAAGCCCGGTTGAGGATACCGGTGTCACCCAGCGCCTGAACGGGCGAGTGCAGATTCTCGTCGACACGCACCTCTGGCTGCCGGGTGACTATCATGTCGAGATCACCCACAGTGAAGGCTGGTCGCACGAACTTGCCCTGACGAAGCTGGAGGAGGCGGTGAGACCGCCCGCGCCCAAGCCGCCGCCAGTGCCGAAATCCGATGGCCAGCCGATCGTCTACCGCGATGGCACCGACAAGGTTCTGCCCAGGCATGACCTTGAACTGCGCGCGAAAGCGCTCGAACGGCTGACGGCACGCTTCAGCCGCCGCCTCGAATTCGAAGGCAATTTCCGGGCTGGAACGATCATCGATATCGAGGGCGACATTCGCCTCAGATTCTCTCACGAGATGTGCGGTGGGGGCGTGCACTTCAGCATCGATGTGCCGATCGCCGCGAAATGGGCAAGCGAGACCGGACGTCCTCTGGAGGCGCGCGATGACATCGTGGAATTCCTCGCCGCCGAGACGCAGCGCAAGCAGGCGCGCAGCTGGAATTATGTGATCCGCGACAACCGTATCGACTTCATCGACCAGGCACATCTCGCCCCTTGCCGCGCACCGCGCACCCCGTCACAACACCCCGATGCCTCCCGCACCCCTCCTCAAGGACGCCCGCGCGCTGCTGAAACGCGTCTACGGCTATGACGCGTTTCGCGGCCTGCAGGAGGATGTGATCGCCGATGTCCTCGCCGGGCGCGATGGGCTCGCGGTATTGCCAACCGGGGGCGGCAAGTCGCTCTGCTACCAGATCCCGGCGCTGCTACGGGAAGGCTGCGGCCTCGTCGTCTCGCCGCTGATTGCGCTGATGGCCGATCAGGTGGATGCGCTGAAGCAGGTCGGCGTGCGCGCCGAACGGCTCGACAGCTCGATGGATTTCAACGCCCGCAGCGCCGCGCTCGAGGCGGCGGCGCGCGGCGAGATGGACCTGCTCTATGTCTCGCCCGAAGGCCTTGGCACCAATCTCGCCGAACGGCTGGCGCAGATGAATATCTCGCTGATCGCGGTGGATGAGGCGCACTGCGTAAGCCAGTGGGGCCACGACTTCCGCCCGGACTACCGTGCGCTCGGCCGCCTCAAGGGCCTGTTCGCCGGCGTGCCGCGCCTCGCGGTGACGGCCACGGCAGACGCCCGGACCCGCGCCGATATCCTCGCGCAGCTGGACCTGACCGACCCTTCCGTACACGTCGCAAGCTTTGACCGGCCGAACCTGACCCTCTCGGCGGAGCCCAAGGCGGGCAACCGAACGCAGCGCGTCGTGCAATTGGTGAAAGCGCGTGCCGGGTCGAGCGGTATCGTCTACGCCGCCACCCGCAGCGCAGTGGAAGATGTCGCTGAAGCGCTCGAGAAAGCCGGCGTCCCCTCGCTCGCCTATCATGCCGGGCTCGACGCCGGCATCCGCTCCGCGCGCCAGCGCCAGTTCCTGCTGGAGGAGGGGCGTGTCATGGTCGCGACCGTCGCCTTCGGCATGGGCGTCGACAAGCCGGATGTGCGCTTCGTCATCCATGCCGATCCGCCCAAGACGCTGGAAGCCTACTGGCAGGAAGTGGGCCGCGCCGGACGTGACGGCGAGCCGGCCGAAGGCGTCGCGCTGTTCGGCCCCGCCGACATGAACCGCTCGCTGCAATGGACTTATTCCAGCGATGCGCCCGACGAGGTGAAGCGCGTGCAGCTGACCAAGACGCGCCAGCTGTTCGCATTTTTTAACAGCGACGAATGCCGCCGGGGTGCTGTGCGGCGCTATTTCGGCGAGGAGAAGGTCGACCCCTGCGGCGTGTGCGATGCCTGCCGGGGCGAACTTGGCGCCAGCCATGATGCGACCCGATGGGCGCAGATGGCGGTGTCGGCCGTGCTGCGCTGCGGCCAGCGGATCGGACGCGGGCGCCTGGTCCAGCACCTGCTTGGCGAGGCCAAGGATGATTTCGATACGGAGCTGTCGAAGCTGTCTACCTTCGCAATCGGCAAGGAACTGCCGAAGCAGGGCTGGAACCGCGTGTTCGATGCGCTGATGTTCGAGGGCCTGATCGCCGAAGGCGGCGAGGCGATGCGCCCCGTCGTCATTGTTCCGGATGCGGAGGAAGCCAAGTCGCTGTTCCGGGGCGAGCGCACCGTGAGCCTGCGCGAGGACATCAGTGCGCCGCGCCGCCGCAGCAAGGCGAAAGGCGCCGCGCGCGCCGCCGTGATGGCCGACCTGTCGGCGCGCGACCAGTCCGTATTCGACGCCCTGCGCCAGTGGCGCACCCAACTCGCCAAGTCACGCGGCGTGCCGCCCTATGTGATTTTCCATGACCGGACGCTGGCCGAAATCGCCCGCGAGAAACCGACCGGCGCCGATACCCTGCGCGAAATCAGCGGGGTGGGGGAGAAGAAGGCGCTGGCCTATGCCGCTGACGTCGCCAGGATCGTCGCCGCAGCAGGTTGACGTGCGCGGAAGGGCGCTGGGGAATAGTCAGACCCCGCCTTGACCCGCAGCCCGTGGCACCGCACCTATGTTGGCCAATCGACAGATCCCCCTCTCCGGAGCCCGCATGACCCCTTTCCGCCTCGACGATGAAGACGACAAAGAAAAAGGCCCGATCTCGGAGCCGAACGCTTTCCTTGAGGCCGCCCTGTTCAAGGCCCGTACCGTCCTGCTCACCGGCGGAATCGACTTCAAGGCAGCCCAGCGCGTTTCCGAACGCCTGCTGGCCCTGTCTTCGGAAAGCATGGACCCGATCCTGCTGGTCCTTTCCTCGCCCGGCGGCCATGTCGAGAGCGGCGACATGATCCACGACATGATCAAGTTCGTGGAGGCGCCCGTGAAGATCCTTGGCACCGGCTGGGTCGCCTCGGCCGGCGCGCTGATCTACTCGGCCGCGAAGAAGGAAAACCGCTTCGCCCTGCCGAACACCCGTTTCCTGCTGCATGAACCCCGCGGCGGCGTCGGCGGCCAGGCTACCGATGTCGAGATCCAGGCCCGCGAGATCATCAAGATGCGCCAGCGTCTGAACCAGATCTTCGCGGATGCCACCGGCAAGACCATCGAGCAGATCAAGAAGGACACCGACCGTGACTTCTGGATGAGCGCGCAAGAGGCGATGGCTTACGGTCTCGTCGGCAAGATTGTCCACCACCGCAACGAGATCACCTGACCGCGGCGCGCGGCGCGTGTTTGCCTCCCGGTAAGGTTTCTGGGTGATGGTCACCCCTTAACCATAACCGGGTACCTGCACGTCCATGCCTGTTCGCCTGAAGGATATCGCGCTGCCGGTGACCCCGGTCACGCCTGCGACGACGGCGGCTGCCACGTTTTCCCTGTTCTTGTCCGATACGGCTCTGTTCGCCATACCGGTCCGGCTGGCGCAAGGCGAAGCGGCGAGCTACGGCCTCGTCACGCGGCTGCGGCTGACCGAGGCGCTGGCCGGCCCGAATGGCCGCGATGTCTATGCAGCGCGCTCGGTGACCCACCTTGTCGGCGCGCAGCCGGTCATTGCGCAGGGCAATGTGCCCGCTGCGCTGATTGCCAAGACTGCCGCCGAACAATCGACCAGCGCACTGACCGAAGGCGTGATCGTGATGGAGCAGGGGGTGTATGCGGGCATCGTCTCGCCCGCTATGCTGCTGAAAGCGGTCGCCGAAGAGAACGCCGGCCGCGCCCGCGCCCAGCAGAATGCCCAGCGCAAGATGGACGATATCAAACGCCAGCTGACGCGGCTGTCGGAATCGCGCGCCCGCACGCTCGCCTTTATTGGGCACGAGATCCGCACGCCGCTGACCGGCATCATGGGCGTCGCCGACCTGCTGGACACGCAGCTGCCGCCGGGTGAGCCTAAACGGCTTGCGAAAACAATCTCGCAGAGCGGCCAGCACCTCGAGCGCCTGCTGACCGACCTGCTGGACCTCTCGCGCATCGATGCGGGAAAGCTGGCAATCACCAAACACCCGATCGAGCTGCGCCAGTTCGCGGCCCAGACGCGCGACCTCTGGCTGCCGCAGTTCGACGAGAAACGCGTGAGCCTGCGCATCGGCGTGGCGACAGGCGCCGAGCCGCGCATCGAGAGCGATGCCGGACGGCTGCGCCAGATCCTGTTCAACCTCGTCAGCAATGCGATGAAGTTCACCGACCGTGGCCAGGTCACCGTGACGCTCGCAACCTCTCCGTCCCCGGACGGCCTGCTGCTGACGATGCGCGTCGCCGATACCGGGCGCGGCATTTCCGACGCCGACAAGGCGCGCCTGTTCGAAGCTTTCGAGCAATCCGAAAGCGCCGATGCGTTCAGCGGCAGCGGCCTTGGCCTGGCGATTGCGCGCAGCCTGACGCGGCGCCTCGACGGCGAGATCATCCTCTCGGACAATCCGGGCGGTGGCTGTGTGTTCACGGTGGCGCTGCCGGTGATCAAGGCAGGCCCGCGCCTGGCGGTGGAAAATAAGCCGGAAGGCAATGCGGCGCGCTTCGACCTCGGCGAAGTGCT
>NZ_JBBEBT010000344.1:0-1781 GCF_040882205.1 Hyphomonas sp. | reverse complement strand
CTCAGGCCTTGCCCGGGCCTCTTGGGGCCCCGGCGGGCTTCAGGCCGAGGCGGTGGAGGGCGGCCTGGCAGAGCTCGAGATCGACCTGGGTCCAGGCTAGGAAGGCGACGCGCTCGATGCGGGTATCGGCCGAATGGAGCAGGTACTGGTGGGCGGCATGGATCAGGCCCTGCACGCGTTCATGGGGCGATTCGCCAGGCGAGCGCGCTCCGAAGAGCGGGAGGAGGACCGAGCGCAGAGCGGACCTTGCGTTCAGCCTGGCGCCGAGGCCGGCATTGTGCTGGTCGGCCGCCGCGAGCGCGTTGGTGACGCATTTGCGGTAGGCGCCGATCAGCTGGTAGCCGCGCCCCGGCTCGCCCTGATGGGCGGCGACGTGGACGAGGAGCTTCACCTTGTTGGTGCGCGCCAGCGCGCCGGCGCTGGTGAGCATGGTGGTGGCTGGCTCGATGCCGGTGCGGTGGCTGGCGCCGACCTTGTTGCGCAGGAGGCGCGTGATCGCGTCGTCGCGCACGAAGCCGTGCCGGTCGCGGCGTGAGCCGAGATAGCGGATGGTGGCCGAGACGGAGCTGTCGTGCAGGCGCGCGAGTTCCATGCGGGTGTTCTCGGGGTTCACCCAGACGTCGATATCGTCAACATCGGCGATGTCGCCGGTGACAATCTCGATCTGGCGAGCTGCCTTCGGTCCAGTCATGCCGGCAAGGCCGAGTTTATAGACGTGGTAGCGGCGCTCCGGGAGCGGACGGTCCGGCAGGCGGATCGAGATGCCGGGGATCAGTGAGTGGACGATGGAATCCGTCGCGCGGTTGTCGAGGCTGTTCTTGATATGCGTGCGCAGGAGGGCGCGGCAATCGGCCAGGATCTGCGCGCGGGCGGGGGCGCCTTCGGGGGGGAGTTCATAATCCAGCGCGCGTACGCCGGTGATGTTGAAATCCTCGTTGCTGCCGGAATGGCACATGACCACCGTGCCGGCGCGGCGGGCGGCCTGGCGGATGCCGAGTTCGAAGAAAATGTCCGGCGAGCCGAGCGTGATGTCTGCGATGACGACGTCCGCGTCGATTATGTTTTCCACCATCTCGCGGTGGATGAGGCCGGAGCGGCTGACCCGGTCGGAGCGGATACAGTCAAGGTCGAGGTCCTCGGCGACCGGCTGGATGATTTCATGGAAGACGGCGTCGAAATCGATATCCGGGCCGTCACCGGTGACCGGCGCGGCATAGGGGAGGATGACGAAACAGCGCCGCCCGGTCTGGCGCGCCTCGAACTCTGCGGGCTTCTCCGCAACCTGTGCCTTGCCTTCGAACGCCATTGTCACTTGCCCCGCCGCCTTCCGTTCGGACCTGCCACCCTCTGGTCCTTCCCGTGCCACGCGTCAGGGCGCCCATGCCTCACGCTGCTTGGGCTGACGAAACATCGGCGGTTTGAAACTGGCAAGGCGGGGCAAGGCGGGTTTCGGGGAAGACGCGCGGCCGGGAGGCTTAGTGCCCTGAATCCTGTAGGGAATGGGGCAGATTATAAATGCGTAAGGTTGGGGAGGGAGCTGCGGCATGAACAAAATCCGCTCATCCCCCGCGAAGGCGGGGGTCCCGGGAGGCCATCAGCCTTTTCCGATCCCCGCCTTCGCGGGGGATGAGCGGATTGAGTTGGGCTAGTCGCCCACTTTTCTTGCCGGCACTGGCAGTGAGCAGATGTCGAGCTTGTTGACCGGTGGTGCGATGAAGGCGGGGATTTTGGAATAGTCGCGCTTGGACTCTTTCAGCGCGGCCCAGTCGGCGGAGGCGGTG
>NZ_JBBEBT010000343.1:0-1786 GCF_040882205.1 Hyphomonas sp. | reverse complement strand
CTGAGACGGTGTAGGGCGTAGCCCGGAGCCGTCTCAGCAAATGCCGATGCCCCTTTCATAATGGGGTTCTGAGGGTCGTCGCCGGCTCGGTAGAACCCGCATGACTTCATTTGGAAGGAATGCGGGTGTCGGGCTTCCATATCAACGATCATCAGATGAGGCTCTATATGAAGCTCAAGCAGACCAACACAGTGCCGGTTGCGGCCGCCAGGGCCGGGTTTAGCACGGCGAGCGCGTACCGGATCAACGCGGACCCAAGCCTGCCCTCAGGGCGCAAAAAGCCCCGCGAACGACGCCGCCCCGACCCACTTGTGGATATTTTTGAGAGCGAGATTGTCCCGCTTCTCAAAGCGGCGCCGGGCCTGCGGGCGGTGGCGCTCTTCGAGGAGATACGCCGGCGCCATCCCGACCTCGATCCGGGAATCCGGCGGACGCTGGAGCGCCGGATCCGCTCATGGCGGGCGATCCATGGGCCCGATCAGGAGGTAATCTTCCGGCAGTTGCATGAACCGGGCCGGATGGGCCTGTCGGACTTCACCGACATGGGCGATCTCGCCGTTACCGTGGCAAGGGCACTCCTCGATCACCGGCTCTATCACTTCCGGTTGGTCTGGTCGGGGTTCGAACACGCCCATGTCATCTTGGGAGGCGAGAGCTATGTCGCGCTGGCCGAAGGGCTGCAAAACGCCCTATGGGCGGTCGGCGGCGCACCTGTGGAGCATCGAAGCGACAGTCTGTCGGCAGCGTTCCATAATTTTGATGCCGATGCGCGAACGGATCTGACGCTGCGCTACGACGCATTGTGCAAACATTACGGCATGGCGCCGACGCGCAACAACCGCGGTGTCGCGCATGAGAATGGCTCAATCGAGAGCTCGCACGGCCATCTCAAGGCTGCTGTGCTCGATGCACTGCTGCTGCGCGGGTCGCGCGACTTCGACGATCTGGCCTCCTATCGTCACTTCATCGACGAGATCGTCAGCCGTAAAAACCGCCGCAATGGCGCGCGCATCGATACCGAGCGTGCCGTGCTGCTGGCACTGCCGGCGGCGCGCACCAGCGATTATGAGGAAGTGATTGTCACGGTCACTTCGACCAGCAGCTTCACGCTCAGGAAGGTGTTCTACACCGTGCCGTCTCGGTTGATCGGGCACCGGCTGCGGGTCAGGCTTTATGACGACCGGCTCGACTTGTTCGTTGGCGGCACCAGGCTGATGACTCTGTCGCGCGGCCGGTCGGTCAACCATGCCACGCATGCTCATGTGGTCGATTACCGGCATGTGATCCACAGCCTGAGGCGCAAGCCCATGGCTTTGCTCAAGCTGGTTTACCGCGACCAACTGTTCCCGCGCGAATCCTATAGGCTCACCTTTGACCGTCTGATCGAGGCGTTGCCCGAGCGCACCGCATGCAAACAGATGGTCGAGCTGCTCAGCCTAGCGCATGAGCGTGCCTGCGAGGCTGAACTTGCCGATCTCCTCAAAGATGGTCTGGCGGGCGGGCGCCTACCCGACATGGCGGCATTGCGATTACGCTTTGCGCCAGATCCGGGCGCGCTTCCCGAGGTGGTTGTCAAACTAACGCCACTCACCGATTACGATGCGCTGCTGGTGGGAGAAGCAGCATGAGCCGGAACGAACCCGCGATCGACGCCCAGCGCGTGAGCCTCATCCTGGGTGACCTGCGGCTGCCTGCGATCAAGTTGATCTGGACTGACTTTACCGCGCGCGCCGACAAGGAAGGCTGGCCCGGTGCTCGCCTGATCGCTGCCCTTGCCGAGCATGAG
>NZ_JBBEBT010000342.1:0-1787 GCF_040882205.1 Hyphomonas sp. | reverse complement strand
GCTTATCGATCGGGCCGGACAACAAACTCCGCATAATCATGGCCGCCGCATAATTCCTGTTATGTGGTGCACCACATAAGCGCAAGGGATTCGACGGCCTTTCCGGGCTCGCCGGGAAGGTGCACCTCAGCCCATCTCATCTTGCCATGCTTCTCGAAGGCACCGCTGGCGGATCACGCAGCAGACCTGGAGACTGCTGACGACCGGATGAGGGGATTTTTCCGATTCACGGACGGCGCGAAGCAGGGTAGATTCCTTTGCATGTCGGGCGTGGCTGATCTTCCAGATGACATCGAGGTGCTGAAGGCGGTCGTCCGGGATATGTCGGCAAAGGTCGCCGCCCGGGACGCCGAGATCGCTCGCCACGAAGCACAGCTGCGCCATCATGCCCTGATGCTCGCCAAGCTCAAGGCGCGCCTCAGCAAGCAGCTCCGCGATCGGTTCGGGTCCTCAGCCGAGAGCCTCGAGCAACTCCATCTGATGCTGGAAGATCTCGAGATTTCACACAGCGCTGAGCCCCCCGTGTCCAGGCCAGTGCCGGAGCCTGCGCAGAAGGACAAGCCGGTTCGCAAGCCGCTTCCGGATCATCTTCCCAGAACTGAGCAAGTGCTTGAACCGGGTAACGCCTGCGGGGGGTGCGGCGGCAAGCTGAAGCGCGTCGGCGAGGACGTGACCGAAGAGGTGGAGTATATCCCCGGCCGGTTCGTCGTGAACCGGATCATCCGCCCACGTATGGCCTGCGCCTGCTGCGAACGGTTCCACCAGGCGCCGCTACCCAGCCGGCCGATTGAACGCGGACGCCCTGGACCTGGCCTGCTCGCCCATGTCCTCGTCTTCAAGCGCGTGCGTACGAACTTCATTTAGGCCGCTTGTCGCCAAGGCGGAGTAGACAGGATGCAAGGCCAATCCGCGCTTTGTGGCCACCTCCCTCAAATCCAGAGACTGCGGCGCCCGCGGGGACATGGAGGACCGGATCAAGGAATGCCAGGCAGATCTGTTCTCCGGCCGGACCTGGACGGCGAAGACGGCGTCCAGCCAGCTGCGCCTGTGGTTTGCCTCGATGGCGTACGGTCTCATCCCGCGCCCTTCGCCAGACCGCGCTTGCAGGCACGCAGTTCGCGAACGCCTCCTGCGGCACAATCCGGCTGAAGCTCCTGAAGGTTGGCGCGCGGGTCCTGGTCTCGGTCAGGCGCATCAGGTTTGGCGAAGCGTCAGCTTATCCCTGGGCTGAAGAGCGGAGCCGGGCGCATCGGCGATTGACCGGCGCCTGAGCGCCCCCGTCTCGCCCATCCAATCAACGAAGGAGAAAAGCCGAACACCAGAGAACGCCGCCCCAAACGGGCGGTGAACGCCAGCATGTGACTGCCAAAGCCCGCTCCCCTCAACATCCGGAAACCCCAGACAAAAGATCGTCAATCGGGACCTCTGTGAGAAATGCGGGCTAGCTTCCCGCCTTAGCCGCCGGCAGCGTCAGCAAATTGACCGGTGTCAGCGCAAACGATCCCGCCTGCGCGCCCCAGTCTCCGGTCAGCACTTCGTAGTGGAGGTGGCGCGCGACTTTGTAGGACGCTGTATTGCCCATGAGGGCGATGACCTCTCCCGCCTTGACCGACTTGCCTACTTCGAGGCCCGTGCTGAATTCCTGCAGGTGGGCATAGCGTGTGTAGACGCCGTTGCCATTGCTCTGCCCCCAACAAACTGGATCGTTTCTGGCTGGAGTTTCCGGTAGTCTGGAACCAGGCTGGAAGGAGCGAGGCCGATGCGGGCATCGAAGTTCACGGACGCGC
>NZ_JBBEBT010000341.1:0-11125 GCF_040882205.1 Hyphomonas sp. | reverse complement strand
TTATCGCGACGCCCTGGAAGACCTCGCCGACTTCTGCGTCAGCCGGGCCTATTAGTTCCATACAATCTGTCCCGGCAAAGGCCGAAGGCCGAGTGACCCTGGAACCGCACTGTTCACCGAACGCCCCCCGCTCAGTACAAAGGTGTTGCCCGCAATCGCCTAACCTTCCGAGGCCCTGCCCAGCACCATCCGCTGGCGCACCCAGAGCGCAATCCCGCACACCAGCAGCGCCGCGAACACCACCACGTCCAGTGCCAGCCCGCCGGCATTATAAACGCCTACGGCGGCGGCAAATGGCCCCGCCATCACCGCGCCCGCGCACACCGCCGTCATGCCCCACCAGAGCCGCGCCACCTGCCCATGCGTCCAGCCGGACCGTAGCAGCAGCTGATAGGCATGATCCCGGTGCGCCTGCATCAGCGGCCGGCCATGACGGGCGCGCCAGGCCAGCGTCATGAACACGTCTATCAGGATCGGCAGGCACAGCGTCACCGGCACCAGCACCGGTCCGTCCACGGCGAACATGGCCGAGGCGCCACCAATCAGTCCGCCTACGGACAATGATCCTGCATCCCCGGCAAACAGCCGGCCCTTCAGGTTCCAGAACAGGAAGCCGGCAAGCGCCGCCGCCCCCGCAAACAGCAGGGCCATGAGTAGTTCCGGCGCCGGCGCGTCCGATAGAACCGCGACCGGCACGAGCAGGAAGCACAGCATCGCCAGGATGATCAGCGCCGTGCCCATAGCGATGCCGTTGGCGCCGTCCATGAAGTTCACCGCATTGGCCATCACGAAGACCCATGCCGCCACGATCGCGAGGCCGGCATAGCCCGCCAGCGCCGTGCCCTCCCGCCCGATCCACAGATGCCCGAGTTCAGGGCCGAGCTGAGCCGCGATGATTGCTCCCCCGAGCAGCGCCAGCAGCTTCGGCAGCGCCGGCATACCCGCCGCATCGTCATACCAGCCGAGCAGCGCCGCAAACACGGTGAAGCCGGCGATCCCCGCCAGCGGCGCGGCGGCGAGCAGCGACCCCGCAGGCGCGCCGGATATCGCCAGCACTGCCGCGCCCGCGATCAGGCCCGCCAGGATGGCGACCCCGCCCGAACTTGGCACCGGCGCGCCTTGCGTCTTGCGCACGCCGTCCGGTGCATCCTTGGGGCCGAGCCGGATCATCAGCCAACAGACGAACAGGCTGACCGTACCCGGCACAATCAGAAGCGCGAGCGCGATCATGGCGCCGCCCCCAGCCGCGTCGGCACTGACCACCAGTCCGGCTGCTCCGCCTTCAGAACCACCGAGGCGCGCTCGGCAAAAGAGGTCGCGTCAAATATCGCAAAGCAGGTCGCGCCCGAACCGCTCATCCGCGCCAGCCGCACGCCTGGCTGCGCCCGCAGGAAGGCCAGCACTTCGGCAATTTCCGGCACCCTCGCCATCGCCGGCGCCTCCAGATCGTTGCGCTGGTAGCCCAGCCAGTCGGTCAGATGGTCCTTGTCGAGGAAACCCGGCAGCGGATCGATCTCTGCAAAATTTCCGCCGCCCGCCGCCGCATCATAGGCGGCAAAGACTGGCCCGGTCGGGCAGGTCACGCGCGGGTTCACCAGCAGCGCGGGGATACGGAACGGCACGCGCGCCGGCGCCACCTGCTCGCCTTCGCCCCGCATCAGCGCGGGCACCGCCGCCAGCGATACCGGCACATCCCCCCCCAGCCCCGGCGCCACTTGCTCCGAATACGAAGCATCAATCTCCCAGAGCTTGGTCAACAGCCGCAGCGCCGCCGCCGCATCTGATGAGCCGCCGCCGATCCCCGCCGCGACTGGCAGCCATTTCTTTAATGACAGCGCCGCGCCCTTGGTGCAGCCGGATACGCCCTGCAGGGCCAGCGCCGCCGTTAGCACGAGATTGTCCTCCACCGGCCCGGACACCGGCGCGAACGGCCCGGATACGTCGAGGCTCAGCGCCTCGGCCGGGCTGGCCGTCAGGTAGTCCGCCGCATGCTCGTCGCTGAACACGACGAGCGAATCGAGATCATGCCGGCCATTCCGCTTCACCGGGCCGACATGCAGGAACAGGTTCACCTTGGCCGGTGCCCAGGCTTTCAGCTCGGTCATTTTCCCGCCCTCCCCGGCGTATTGCCTATTGCGCGGCGCTGGTTCCCGCCAGCGACGGCCCCGCCGCCAGCCCGGCCACCAGCTTCTGTGCAATCAGCACACCTTCATCCGCAGGCGGATTAAGTTTCAGCGCCCGGCTCCACTGGAACCCCGCTTCTTTCTTGCGCCCGGCTTTCCAGTAGGCATCGCCGAGGTGATCGTTCAGTACTGGATCACCGGGCAGCAGCTCCACCGCGCGTTCCAGCAGGTCCACCGCCTCGTCATACTGGCCAAGCCGATAATGCGCCCAGCCGAGGCTGTCGACGATATGGCCCGACTGCGGCTCCAGCACCAGCGCCTGCCGGATCAGGCTGAAGCCCTCTTCCAGATTGATGCCCCGGTCGACCCAGGAATAGCCGAGATAGTTCAGCACGTTCGAATTGTGGGGGTCGATAGCGAGGGCCTCTTTCAGGTCCGCCTCCGCGCCGTCCCAGTTCGACTGGCGCTCGCGCGAGGCGCCGCGCAGGAAGTACACCCGCCAGTCCTTGCGCCCTTCGGCCACATCGCCCGCGATTACGTCGGTGAGGATCGTCTCGGCTTCGACATGCCGGTCCAGCGCGCGGTTGAGATCGGCGACCTGCATCTTCAGGGCGCGCTCGGGTTTTGCCTTCAGCGCGCCGGTCGCTACCTCCAGCGCCTCATGCGTCCGGTCCTGCGACAGCAGCGTGCTCGCAATCTGCCCGCGCGCCACCGCATAAAAAGGCGAGGACGCCGGCACTTCGCTCAGCACACGGATGGCCGCGTCCGGCCGTTTGCCCTGCACCAGCGACTGGCCGAGCAGCGTGCGCGCCTGATGCAGCTGCGGGTCCAGCGCAATCGCCAGCACGAAATAGACCGAGGCAATATCGTCATCCGTCTGCAGCATCAGCGCCGAGGCTGGCAGGAACATTGCCAGCGCCGCACCCTGCCGGGTCGTCAGCCGTTTTGGCGTTATCTTCTCACCCGCCTCGATGCGCGCCTTCAATGCGGCGAGCGAGGCGTTGACGCCTACCTCGGTGCGGAACTGGTCGAGGATTGCCACCGCTTTGCCGGGCTCGCCGCGCGCGGCCAGCAGTTCGGCATAGGTCTCCGCCCCCACCGCGAGGCGCGCGCCGGAGGCCCAGATCCGGTCGAAGGTGGTGACCGCCGCCTCGTCCTTTCCTGCTGCCGTCTGCACGAGGCCGATCATGTGCAGGGTCGCATTGTCGAGGCGCGGATCGCCGGTCAGGTTCTGCTGCAACATTGCCTCTGCCTCCGGTGCGCCCTTGGAGGCCATCAGGCTCCAGGCTTCCAGATTGCGGGCGATCATCCGGTTGAAAGCGCGCAGGTCGCTCGCCTCGATGATCTCGATGGCGGCGTCTGTCTTGCCGCGCCCGATGGCGTCCACGGCCAGAACCAGGCGCACCAGCGCCGCTTCGCTGCCCGCATCATTGGCGCGGCGGGCAAGGCCCGCGGCCACGCCGTAGTCGCCCGCCAGCAAGGCCGAGAACACCGCCCGCTCCGCGACGCCCGTATCTTCCGGCGCCGAACTGATCGCGGAGGCGTAATGGCGCGCTGCCACCTGCGGATCATTGGTCAGCGCCGCAAAGCGCGCGATCATGAAGTCGCTATAGGCCCGCGCCTCGTCCGGCCGGTCGCCGGAGGGATAGCTGGTTTTGGAAAAGGGTCCGCTGGCACAGGCAGCAGCCAGAAGCAGCGGCGCGAGCGCCAGCAGGAAGCGGTGGGGTTTCATTGTCGGAAATTCGCAGCATCCGGCAGATGCGGCAAGTGGCAGCGCGCCGCTGGCCCGCTGTCAGTTCGCCGCGAGGCGGCGGTCCTGCTGGGTGAAATAGATGTCTATCGCCCCGGCAATCGCCTCCACCGCCGCCTTGCGGCCCTTATCGGACTGCAGGCGCTTGGCATCCGCCTCATTGGTCAGGAAGCCGAGTTCCAAGAGGACCGCCGGCACATCCGGGGCCAGCAGCACATAGAAACCGGCATTGCGGTGGGTATTGCGCAGCACCGGCGCGGCCTTCTGCAATTGCGGCAGCAGCAGCTCGGCAAACTCCGCCGAGCGGGTCTTGGTTTCGCGCTTGACGAGATCCTCGAGCAGGCCGTTCAGCTGTTCGGGCGTGCCGTCCTCGATGGCTATCTTCCAGTCATTCTTCGTCGCCTCCCGGTCGATGCGCGTCTCGCCCCGGGCCGAGATTGTGTAGACCGACGCCCCGGACACCGAGGCGGAGCCCGCCGCATCGGCATGCAGCGAGATGAACAGCTCGGCGCCCCATTTGCGCGCCAGCGTCACCCGGTCCTCATGCTCGACATAGATATCGGTATCCCGGGTCAGGCGCACGTCATACTTGCCGCTCTTCTCAAGCACATCGCGCAGGGCCAGCGCCGCCTTGAGCGTGATGTCCTTCTCCTTGCCCCCCGCCAGCGCCATCGCGCCGGGGTCCTTGCCGCCATGCCCGGCATCGATCACCACAACATGCCGGCTCGGCCCGCCAAGGGCGCGGCCATAGGGCAGCTTGCCGCCCGCCAGCTGTTTCGACGCCCTGGCGCGCGCCTCTGCCATCTCGGTTTCCAGCTTGGCCAGCTTCTTGACGTCGCGCCGGGCCGAAACCGTGTAGCGGGCCGGCGAAATCGTATCGAGGTCGAGGATCACCCGGTAGGCGCGCTCCTTGCCGGTCGGCGGCAGGCGCAGCATCCGGGTTACCGCCATCGGCCGGTCCAGCACGAATTCAAGGCGCCCCGGTTCCAGCGACCAGGCCTCGACCCCGCCATTGCCTTCGCCGGCGGCTGAATACCCGTTCTGAGCGAGCGGCAACACAACCCTGCGTTCCCCGGGCAGCTCCGTCAGCAGTCCGTCAGCTGTTTCGGCCACATCGGTCCAGATGGTAATACGCGTGGGGGCGCCGTCACCCACGATTCGCACCTGCGTGACATCCGCTGAGGCCGGCTGAAACCAGCCGAAACCCAGTAGAATCAACAGGATAAGCAGGAATCTCGGCATCGGATCAGTCAGCAGGCCCGGCAAGCTGTGGCAAATACACTAACTGTCCTCTTAGACCGGGGAAGATTAACCTCCGCTTGACCGGGCCTTTACGCCAGGCAGCAGGACCTTCGGAATTTGGCCCTTTCATTTCCGGATGAAATTGGGCACTATTAATGCGTGGCCGTCCAAAAGGTCTGGCCCAAAGGTTTCCCTCTATCGCGCACCATCCCGGCTTCCCCGGAAAGGCAAGCGGGTCGCGCGCTCCGGAAAGCAAGGATCAATGCGCAACTGTGCCGCTGCCAATACAGGAACCGCCGGGTCGCCAATGCGATTCGCGGAGCCGTCCGGCGTGGCATTCCCTTCAAATCATATTGCCGGCCTTCGGGGCCAACCGAGGCGCATAGCGCCCTGGCCCGCCGCGCCGGACCGAAAGGTTCTGTTACATGAGCAGATTGATGCTTATCGACGCCGCCCATCCCGAAGAAACGCGGGTGGCGATCGTCAACAACGGTCAGGTTGACGATTTCGACTTCGAATCAACCGGAAGCGAACAACTCCGCGGCAACATCTATCTCGCCAAAGTGACCCGGGTGGAGCCCTCGCTCCAGGCGGCCTTTGTGGAGTATGGCGGCAACCGGCACGGCTTCCTCGCCTTCAGCGAGATCCACCCGGACTATTACCAGCTGCCCGCCGAGGACCGCGAAGCCCTGCTGAAGGAAGCCGCCGAAGAGGCCGCTGCCGCCATTGAGGCCGAGGACGATGATGACGGCCCGTATGTTCCCCACGGCGTCGCCGCCGAGATGGACCGGGGCAGCCATGACCATTCCGGCCACGACCATGACCATGACCATGATGAAGACCATGATCACGGCGACGAAGCCGAAGCAGACGTCGAATCCGGCGCAGACGACGAGGACGAGGAAAACGGCGGCGACGAAGCCCCGAAACCCCGCGCGCCCCGCCAGCGCGCCCGCAGCGAACGCACCGCTCGCCCGGCCTCGACCCGCACGCCGGTTTCCAAGCGCTACAAGATCCAGGAAGTGATCCGCCGCCGGCAGGTCATGCTGGTTCAGGTCGTGAAGGAAGAACGCGGCAACAAGGGCGCCGCCCTCACCACCTATCTCTCGCTCGCCGGCCGTTACTCGGTGCTGATGCCCAACACCCCCCGGGGCGGCGGCATCTCGCGCAAGATCATCAATTCGGCGGACCGCAAGCGCCTGAAATCCATCGTCTCGGAGCTGGACATCCCGGACGGCCAGGGCCTGATCGTCCGTACCGCCGGCGCCAAGCGCACTAAGATCGAGATCAAGCGCGACTATGACTACCTCTCCAAACTCTGGGAAACCATTGTCGAGAAGACGCTGACCTCCGAAGCCCCGGCGCTGATCAATGCCGAAGGCGGGCTTGTTCACCGCGCAATGCGCGACATGTTCGACAAGGAGATCGAGGAAGTCTGGGTCCAGGGCGACGAGGCCTACCGCGAGGCGAAAGACCTCGCCAAGATCATCATGCCGAGCCAGGCCAAGAAGGTTCAGCAATGGCGCGAGGATGACCCGCTCTACGTCGCCGAAGCCGTGGAAGGCCAGCTCGATTCGATCTACTCGCCGACCGTGCAACTGAAGTCCGGCGGCTATCTGGTGATCAACCAGACCGAAGCCCTCGTCGCCATCGACGTGAACTCCGGCAAGTCGACCCGCGAGCGCAATATCGAACAGACCGCCGTGCGCACCAACCTGGAAGCGGCCGAGGAAGCCTGCCGCCAGATGCGCCTGCGCGACCTCGCCGGCCTGATCGTGATCGACTTCATCGACATGGAGGAGAACAAGAATAACCGCGCCGTTGAGAAGCGCCTCAAGGAATGCCTGAAGGTTGACCGCGCGCGCGTCCAGCATGGCCGCATCTCGCAATTCGGCCTGATGGAAATTTCCCGCCAGCGCCGCCGTCAGGGCGTTCTCCAGGCGACCTCCGATCCGTGCGAAGCTTGCAACGGCACCGGCCGCCGCCGCTCGATCCCCTCGGCGGCCCTGCAACTGATCCGCGCCATCGAAGCCCGCGCCGCCATCGGCGCCCTCAAGGGCATCTCGGTAAAGGCGCCTACGGATGTGGCCCTGTATATCCTCAACAACAAACGCGAAGCGCTGATCGAGATCGAGCGCGTCGCCGGGTTTGCCGTGTCGATCCATTCTTCGGAGGACATGCTGCCGGGCGACTTCCAGCTCGATGCCGAACGCGACCCGAACGCCAAGCCGAAGAAGCGTGCAACGCCGCGCTCGCTGATGAAGCCGACCCCTGCCTCGGCCCGCGACGGGGACGATGAAGACGCCGAAGAAATCGATGATATCACCGAGGACGCGGACGAGGACGGCGATGACGCCGCCGAGCCGCGCGCCGAAAAATCCGACAATGGTGAAGGCGGAAACGGCGGACGCAAACGCCGCCGCCGCCGCCGCGGTGGCCGCAATCGCGCGGAGAACCGCGAGACCGGTCTCGAAGTGGTTGATGCCGACGCGCCGGTTTCCGGCGATGCGGTTGTCGCCTCCGATGAAGACGGCGACGATGAGGAAGATGACGAGGGGGACGGGTCCGGCGTAGAGCCCCGCGCCGATGGCGAGGAAGGACCGCGAAAGCGTCGCCGCCGCGGGCGCGGGCGCGGACGCCGCCGCCGCCGCCCGGGCGAAGGCCCTGCCGAAGGCGGAGAGATCGCCGCCATAGCTGATGGCGGCGCCTATCTCGACGGTCTCTCGGCCAGCGCCGAAGCGATGCTGTCGGACGAGGACGACGCCGAACCGGTCGGAGCTGAAGTGATTGCGGACGCAGAACCGGACGCCGAAGAAGCCCCCGCCCGCAAACCCCGCGCGCCCCGCACCCGCCGCGCCAAACCTGCGCCGGCTGAAATAGCAGCAGAGGCGGAAGCGCAGGCCCCTGCGGCTGAAGCGGCACCTGTGGCAGAAGTCCCAGAGCCAGAGCCTGAGCCTGAGCCTGAGCCAGAGCCTGAGCCTGAGCCCGAGGCCGTGATGGCAGTCGCCGAAACACCACCCTCCGCACCGGAACCTGCGCCCACACCCGCGCCCCAGGCCGAAGGCCCGAGAAAAGCCGGCTGGTGGAACCGAAATAAGAAGTAATCCGGGAACGGATTTTCTGACTGGATGAGGGGGCAGCGAAAGCTGCCCCCTTTGTTTTTTTGCCCGCCTGCTTCCTGCGTCACCCTCGATGGCCGAAGGCGATCGGAAGGCCTATCTCCTTTCCGGTCTGCATCCACCACAGTCGTTGTCCGTCACCCCGGGATTGTGCGGGGTAACTGCCTGGAACCCGGACTTTCCTTTTGCGCCGGGTCTTCGCCTGCCGGCAAAACCGGGACGCCGACGAACCATCATTGGTCGTAGGGAGTGATCGGGAGATGGGTCCTCAGGCCGGCAGTGCCGATGGCGGGTGACGCCAGAGGAGCCATCTGGAATTAATCCGCCCTAAAACAAAAGGGCCGGAGCAGAAATGCTCCGGCCCTTTCAGATTGTGTGCCGCAAACCCTAAGCTGCGACTTTCGCTTTCGTGCCAGCCGGCGGGAAGCGGTCGTAGAAGCCTTGACCCTTGGCGGCCATGTCGCGCAGGAGCTTGTTCGGGCGGAAGCGGTCGCCGTACTTGTCGGCAAGCCGATCGGCTTCGGCGACGAATTCCTTGATGCCCCAGATCAGGTCGACATAGGAGCAGCAGCCGCCGGTGAAGGGTGCAAAACCCCAGGCGAGGATCGAGCCGATGTCAGCGTCGCGCGCATCGGTGATCACGCCTTCCTCGAAGCAGCGGGCGACTTCCACGGCCTGGCGGACCAGGAAGCGGTTGGTCAGCTCCTTCTTCAGCGCGGGCGGGCACTCATCAATCTTGAGCGTGAGCTGCTTGTTGATGTCCGGCCAGAGGCGGGAAGGTTTACCCTTCTCGTCATAGTCATAGAACCCCTTTCCGGCCTTGCGGCCAACACGCCCCTGGTCTTCTACGAGCCAGGCGAGGAAGTTCGTGCGTTCATCCGTCTGCAGATCAATGCCGGTGGCTTCCGCCATCGCGCGTGTCACTTTCAGGGCAGTGTCGAGACCGACCGAGTCCGAGACTTCCAGCGCGCCCATAGGCATACCGGCCTGGCGGCCGACATTCTCGATGATCGCCGGCTTGATGCCTTCGCCCAGCATTTCCATGCCTTCGCGCGTATAGGTGCCGAAGCAGCGCGAGGTGTAGAAGCCGCGGCTGTCGTTCACCACGATCGGCGTCTTGCGGATGGCGAGCACATAGTCGATGGACTTCGCCAAGGTTGCTTCGCTCGTCTCCTTGCCCCTGATGATCTCGACGAGACCCATGCGCTCGACCGGCGAGAAGAAGTGGATTCCGATGAAGTTCGCGGGACGCTTCGAGGCCTTGGCAAGACCGGTAATCGGCAGTGTCGAGGTGTTGGAGCCGAACACGGCGTCATCGCCCAGCACCGCTTCGGCGGCTTGCGTGATTTTCGCTTTCAGCTCTTCATTCTCGTAGACGGCTTCGACGACGAGATCGGCGCCCTTGAGGTCATCGTAATTGTCCGTGGCGGTGATCAACGCGAGCAGGGCATCGCCCTTTTCCTTCGTCATCTTGCCGCGCGAAACATCTTTCTCGACGAGACGCACGGAGTATTGCTTGCCCTTCTCAGCCGCCTCTTTCGAGACATCGACGAGAACGGTCGGGATGCCGGCTTTCGCCTGCACATAGGCAATGCCCGCGCCCATCAGGCCCGCGCCGATAACGGCGATCTTCTTGAACTCTGTCTTCGGATGACCGGCGGGACGGTTGGCGCCCTTGCCGAGTTCCTGCATCGACAGGAAGAGCGAGCGGATCATCGCCTTCGCTTCCGGGCGCTGCTGCGTGTTGATGAAATAGCGCGTCTCGATGCGCAGGCCGGCATCAATCGGCACCTGGATGCCTTCATAGATGCAGGAGAGGATGTTCTTCTGAGCCGGATAGTTCCCATAGGTTTTCGATGACAGCATCATGTTCGCCATCGTAGCCACCTGGCCGGCGCCCGGCGACTTGTGCGGCACGCCGCCCGGAACCTTGTAGCCCTTCTCGTCCCAGGGCGCCTTGGCCTTCGGGTTTGCCTTCACCCAGGCTTTCGCGCGGGCTACAGTCTCTGTGGACGGCGCAAGTTCGTTGACGACGCCCATCGCTTTGGCCTGTTCGGCGGTGAAGCTTTCGCCCTGCAGGATCAGCGGGAGCGCGGCCTGCACGCCGACAAGGCGCGGCAGGCGCTGCGTGCCACCGGCGCCCGGCAGCAGGCCAATCTTGGCTTCCGGCAGGCCGAACTGCAGCTTTGGATTATCATTCGCGGCGACGCGGTAATGCCCCGCCAGAGCCACTTCGAGACCGCCGCCGAGGGCGAGACCGTTGAGCGCTATGGCCACTGGCTTGCCGCAGGTCTCCAGCTTGCGCAGCGTACCGTTCAGCGAGAAGCCCGCGTCGAACTGTTCCTTCTTGAGTTCATCTAAGGACTTTTCCTTCTTCTCCCCGCCGCCTGCGCGGCTGCCCATCTCGCCGAGGTCGGCACCGGCGCAGAAGCCGCTCGCCTTGCCCGAGGAAATGACGAGGCCCTTGATGGCGTCGTTGGTGGCGACTTCCTGGGTAATCGCGATAATGTCGGCAACCGCCTTGCCAGTCAGCGTGTTCATGCTGCGGCCTGGCACGTCGAAGATGGCATGGGCGATACCATCGGCATCAATGTCCCATTTGAAGGTTTCGAGGTTCATGGAATGGCTCCTTGTATTCGGAAATTGTGGTCAGGATTGGGGAACAGGCAGATCGATCTCTGAACGGATGATCATGATCTTCTGCCAGATCTTGCTGGACAGGTTGGTGGTCAGACCCTCGATCTCGTTGACGGTGTGGATCACCACTTCGTCGCGCACGCCCTGCATGTAGAGCGCGGCGAGCTTGCCGATCAGCGACAGGAGTTCCGTACAGTAATCGAGGTAACGCATAAGGTCGGTGGACGAGAGATCGCGCTCCGGCGAGGAGGCGG
>NZ_JBBEBT010000340.1:2406-11144 GCF_040882205.1 Hyphomonas sp. | reverse complement strand
CGTGTTGATGATCGGCTGGGCGACGACCGTGATTATGGTGCGGTCGATAAAGTTCAGCGTGTAGATAAGCGTCAGCGAAACGAGGACATAAGAGCGATAGCCCTTTGAGCCGAAGCCCGTGATATGCCCGTTCGCGCTGTCAGCCGCAGCTGCAGTGGCCGTCATTTTGGTTCTCGCCTCCCAGGGGAATGCACGCTTCTGGTGGCGCGCTCTGATGTGGAGCGACGGTAACCTGCCCGTTGCCGCCTGCAAGCCTTATCGTCAGGGCAGGGCCCGCCAGGGTTCATTTGCCCCGGCCTTGCGCGTTGAAATGCCCGCGCAGCAGGCCCAACTACGCGGCGAATGCTACCTCCAGGAGCCGCTGCGCCATGGAGCTCGCCTGCAAATCGACTGCCCTCGGATCAATTTGCCGGACGAGCACGCACCATGAGCGCTTCAATCACCCGGTCTTCGCTGAATTTTGCCCTGCCTGACGGCCGGGTTCTATTTTCAGACCTTGACTTCAGTTTCAATCAGGGACGCTCGGGACTCACCGGCGCGAACGGCGCCGTCAAGTCGACGCTGCTCCGGCTGATCGCGGGAGAACTCGCGCCGTCTGCGGGCCGGGTCTTGTATGGCCGGGCGCCTTGGCGCGCTGCACTCGCCGCCCTGCGCCGCGCCGAAACGGGCGAGGCAGACGCCTGGGAGGACGCTGACTGGACGCTGGAGGCGCACCTCGCCGAAGCGCTGGGCCGGGCAGGCCTCGACGCGGCGCCTGAAACCCGGCTCGCCGCCCTCTCCGGCGGCCAGCGCGCGCGCCGGGCTCGCGGCGCTGGTCTTCACGGAGCCGGACTTCCTGCTGCTGGAGGAGCCGACGAACAATCTCGACCGCGAAGGCCATGAGGCAGTGGCAAGCCTGCTCGCGGGTTGGCGCGGCGGCGCGCCGGTCGTCAGCCATGACCGCGAACGCCTCGAAGGCATGAACGCAATCGTTGAGCTGACGCGCCTCGGCGCGCGCCGGTATGGCGGCGGATGGAGCGCGTTCGAGGCGCGCAAGGCGCTGGAACCCGGCGCGGCGCACCGCGATCTCTCTGAAGCCGAGCGCCAGCTGGGCGAGACGCGCGGGAAGGTTCAGGCCGCCGCCGAACGCAAGGTCCGCAAGGCCGGCGCGGGCACGCGCAAGGCGGCGAAGGGCGGCGCGCCGCGCCTCCTGCTGGGCGCCATGAAGCGGCGTGCGGAAGCCTCAAGCGGGGATCTGCAGCACCTCTCCGAACGCCAGATCGCCGAGGCAGAGACTGCTGCACGGGCGGCGCGGCAGCATATCGAGATCCCTGAGACCCTGAAGGTGACGCTGCCGTCTTCCGGGTTTGCCGCCGGTAAAGCGGTGCTCGCCTTGCGGGACGTCGCTGCGGGCTTATTACCCGGCGCGCCGATCCACCGCTGACTGTCTTTCGACATGCGCGGACCCGAACGGATCGCGCTTTCCGGCCCGAACGATTCCGGCAAGTCGACACTTCCCAAGGTCATCGCCGGCAGCCTCGCGCCCTTCGCGGGCGAGGCGCGCATGTCTGTGCCCTTCGTGATGCCGGATCAGGACGTGAGCCTCTTGCTGCCCGGCGAGACCATCCTCGGCAACTTCCGCCGTCTTGATCCGCAAGCGGCGGAAAATGCTTGCCGCTCCGCGCTCGCGCGCTTGCGCTTCCGCGCGGACGCGGCGCTGCAACAGGTCGCCGCGCTCAGCGGCGGCGAGCGCCTGCGCGCGGGCCTTGCCTGCGTCCTTGGCGGCCCGGCGCCGCTGCAACTCCTGATCCTCGACGATCCGACCAATCATCTCGACATCGCCTCGCTGGAAGCGGTCGAAGCGGGGCTGCTGGCCTATGACGGCGCGCTACGGGTGGTCAGCGATGACGCGGCGTTTCTGGCGCGGGTGGGTGTATCGCGCCAGATCGCACTTGCGTCCTGACGTTTAGTTCATTTGTCGTCATCCAGCCTTCGCCAGGCTGACAAATTTGGAACCTGCGCTCTACGCCTTTTCCTTGAACGGCTCATGCCAGCCCTTCGGCGAAGCGGAGAAAATCTCCACGCCCGTCTCGGTCACGCCGACCGAATGTTCGAACTGGGCCGAGAGCTGGCGGTCGCGCGTCACGGCGGTCCAGCCGTCCGGCAGGATGGCGGCGTCCTTGCGGCCCAGGTTCAGCATCGGCTCGATGGTGAAGAACATGCCGGGCTTCAGCTCCGGGCCTGTTCCGTAGGCGGAGGAATGGACCACATTCGGCTCGTCATGGAAGAGACGCCCAAGGCCGTGCCCGCAGAAATCGTCGACTACGGCACAGCGGTTCAGACGGGCGATCTCGCTGATCGCCCCGCCGATATCGCCGAAACGGTTGCCGGGCTTAACTGCGCGATGCCGGCCATCAGCGCCTCATAGGTCACTTCCATAAGTCGTTCGGCCTTGCGCTTCACTTCACCTGCGCCGTACATCCGGCTATGGTCGCCGTGCCAGCCATCGATGATCAGCGTCACGTCGATGTTCGCGATGTCGCCGTCCTTCAGCGCCTTCAGGCCGGGGATACCGTGGCAGATGACATGATTTACCGAGATGCACGAAGCGTGGCGATACCCCCGGTAACCTATGGTGGCCGACGTTGCGCCATGATCGTTGACGAACTGGTAGACGAGATTGTCGAGATGTTCGGTCGTCACGCCGGGTTTCACTTCCGGCACGAGCATGTCGAGGCATTCGGCCACGAGCCGGCCCGCGCGCCGCATGCCCTCGAAGTCCTCGGGGCCGTGGGTGCGGATTGCGCCGGTGCGCATCGGCAGCATAAGGTTGGTGTCGTTCATCGGGGCAATATGGCAGGCCGGGTCCGTGTTTTCCACTCCCTTCTTGCCGAAACGCCCGGCCCCTGCCAGTTATCCGGCCAGGAAATCAGGCCAGGAAATCAGGCCAGGAAATCAGGCCAGGAAATCAGGCCAGGGCCGGAACGGGAAGGATCAGATGCGGACAATCGGTATAGTCTGGGCGGGCGCGGCCCTTTTGCTGGCGGCCTGCGCGAGCGCGCCGGTGGCCCCGCCGCCGCCCGCGCCGCAGCCGCTCTCCCTCGCCCGGCCCCAGCCGCCCGCCTTCAGCGCCGAGGGCATTTCCGCGCTTGAGGCGCGTATGGCGGCCTATATCGACGAAGGCCGCATCAAGGGCATTGCCACGCGCCTCGTGAAAGGCGGCGAGGTGATCAGCGACACCCGGGCCGGCAGCCGCCGCGAGGCGGACGGCGCGCCGGTGGAGGACGATACGATCTGGCGCATCTATTCGATGACCAAGCCGGTCACCGGCGCGGCCCTTCTGGTGCTCTGGGAAGAGGACGCGTTCGAACTGGACGATCCGATCACGATGTATTTCCCGGAGTTTGAAAACCTGCAGGTCTTCACCGGCCTCGGTGAAGCCGGCCAGCCTATTCTCGTGCCTGCCAGCCGCGCGCCGACTGTCCGGGAGCTGATGGCCCACACGGCTGGTTTAGGCTACGGCCTCGCGCCCGGAAACTATGTGGATGACCAGTTCCGATCCGCCGGACTGTTTCGTTCAGCCGACCTTGATGATCTCGTGAAGCGCGTCGCGGCGATCCCGTTGAAAACCCAGCCTGGCACGACCTGGGATTATTCCATCAGCGTTGACCTGCAGGGCGCGCTGATCGAGCGGCTCTCCGGCCAGACACTGGGCGAGTTCTTCCGTACACGGCTGTTCGAGCCCCTCGGTATGAAGGATACCGGGTTCTTCGTTCCGGAGGCCGAATATGACCGCTTCTCGGATGTCTGGGGCCGCGATCCGGAAACCGGCGCGCTCGGCGAGGCCTTGCCCATGCCCGCTTTCCTGTTCCGCGCGGACACGATCACTTTCGAATCCGGCGGCGGCGGTCTCGTCTCGACGATGAACGACTATGCCCGCTTTGCCGGCATGCTGGCGAATGGCGGTACGCTGGAAGGCGTGCAGATCCTGAAGCCGGAAACCGTTCAGATGATGGCGACCAATGTGCTGCCCGAGGGCGTCTATCTCGGCCACGACGGCGTGACGGCGAATGAGAACTCCGGCGCAGGGTTCGGTCTGGATGTCGCCGTGATTCTGGCTGACGGCGGCGACTATCCGAAGGGTTCCTTCATGTGGGGCGGCGCGGCCGGTACCTGGTTCTGGGTCGATCCTGCGAACGAGCTCTACTTCATCGGCCTGATCCAGGTCTTCGGCCGATCGCTCGACCGCCAGATGCGCACGGAGTCCGCCAGTCTCGTCTATGAAGCGATGAGCCAGCCCGAATGACCGACCCCACCGCCGCCGTCCTGCTGATCGGGGATGAGCTTCTCTCCGGCCGCACGCGTGACATCAACCTCCAGCAGGTTGCGCAATATCTGGAGCCGCTCGGCATCCCGGTCCGCGAGGCGCGCACTGTCTGCGACGTTCAGGAAGAGATCGTTGCCGCCGTCAACGACCTGCGCGCGAAATACACTTACGTGTTCACCACCGGCGGCATCGGTCCGACGCATGACGACATAACCGCGGACGCCATCGCGGCCGCGTTCGGCGTCGGCATTTCCGAGCACCCGGACGCGATGCGCGACATGGCTGCGCGCTACGCCGCAATGAATACCGAGTTCACGGCGCCCCGCCGCCGCATGGCCCGCGTGCCACATGGCGCCATCCTCATCGCCAATCCCGTCTCCGGCGCGCCGGGCTTCCAGACTGGCAACGTGTTCACGCTCGCCGGCGTGCCGCAGATCGCCCGCGCCATGCTGGAAGACATAGGCCACCGGCTCGAGACCGGCGCGGTCATCCACAAGGTCACTGTGCGCGGCAAGGGCCTGCGTGAAGGCGACCTCGCCACCCGCCTCGGCGAGATCGCGAAGGAATTTCCTGCCGTCGGCATCGGCTCCTATCCCTGGTATGGCAGCATCGAGGATCACGGCGTCGCTCTCGTCGCGCGCTCGCCAGACAAGTCCGCCCTCGCATCCGTCCAGACCGAGCTGGAAACCCTCGCGCGCAGCCTCGGCGCAGATCCGGAGATCACGACATGACCTTCATTACCCGCACGCCGGTCCTCTGGGCGCTCTTTGTACTCATGCTAGTTTGCACTTTTGCGTTCCAGCATTTCACGCCTGCGGTCGGCGGCCAGTTTCTCGACATGCTGGACGAGCCTCTCGCGATCCGGGAAACCTTCGGCGCCATGACGCCGGAGCAGAAGTCCGTGCATTTCTGGGTGACCGTTCTGGTGGATACGGCGTTCCCTGTTTCATTCGGCCTGCTCTTTGCGGGGCTCGCCTGGCGCTTCTTCGGAGAATGGGGTGTTCCGGCTGCCATTCCGGCCTTTGCCGTGCTGATTGTGGATCTCACGGAAAACACGGTCCAGGCGCTGGCCCTGTCGGGTACCGCTGACGCACTGGACGCCAAGGCCTGGGTGACGCCCTTGAAAACGGGCCTGTTCCTCATAGCGGCGCTGATCGCGGTGGTGGCCCTCGCCATCGCCGTCTTCCGCCTCGTCACGAAGAAGAAGGCTTAGAGGCGCCGCGAGGTCAGGCTTTGCGCCGGGCGCCAGGCGGCGGTATCACCCTGAGCAGAAACCTCAGGGAGCTTCCGCCATGTCCGAACCCATTGTCCTCGTCGAGCGCCGCGGCGCCGTTGCCCTCGTCACGCTGAACCGGCCGGATGCGCTGAACGCGCTGAACCGCGCCCTGCGGGCCGAGATCGTGCGCGTCTTCACCGAACTGAAGGACGACAAGGCCATCCGCGCCGTCGTGCTCACCGGCAAGGGCCGCGCCTTCACCGCCGGCATCGACCTGAAGGAAGCCGGTCAGACCGGTTTCGCCCTCGGCGCTGATGAAGATTCCAAATCGATCAACATGCTCGCCGCGCTGGAAGCCTATCCCTGGCCTATCGTCGGCGCGATCAACGGCTTCGCTATCACTGGCGGCTTTGAGCTTGCCCTGATGTGCGACGTGCTGCTCGCCTCGGAGAACGCCAAGTTCGCCGATACCCACGCCCGCGTCGGCATCGTGCCGGGTTGGGGCCTGTCGCAGAAGCTCTCGCGCCTCATCGGCATCAGCCGCGCCAAGGAACTCTCCTTCACCGGCAACTTCCTCGACGCGCATACTTCGGAGAAATGGGGCCTCGTCAACCGCGTCTACCCGGCAGCAGACCTCGTCTCAGCCGCGCTGCAGCTCGCCACCGAGATGACTTCTACAAACCCGGACCTCCTGTTCAAGTACAAGGCCCTGATCGACGACGGGTTTGGCATGACCTTCGCCGCCGCGATGAAGGAAGAAGTGAAACGCTCGATTGATCACTCGAGCTCGGTCTCGGCCTCGGCGGTGGAAGAGGCGCGCAAGCAAGTGACAGCGCGGGGCAGGGACCAGCAGGGTTAGGCATTGGAACCCCTCTATCGCTTGCGGAAGACGGGATAGGGCTCATCCGGCAAACGCGAATGCATCTATCCTCAGCACACTGAACGTCAGCGATGGGTGAAACTGCGCCGCATGCAGTCCGCCCGCCCCAAGCGCCGCGAACAGCGGCAGGAAATGCTCCCCGGCCGGATGGTTGCGCGCCGCGAAAGGTGCCAGCGTCCGGTAGTCGAGCAGATCTTCGATCTGCGCTTCGGCCAGCGCCGCAATTACCCGGTCCGAAAATTCCGTTACCCACTCCGGCGCCGCATTGCTGGCGCGCCATTCCACGCTGCACAGGTCATGCGTGAAGCTGCCGCTGCCGAGGATCAGCGCGCCTTCGTCCGCCAGCGGCCGCAGCGCCTCACCCAGCTTCAGGTGGTGCGCCGGCCCCAGATGTGTCTGCACCGACAGCTGCAACACCGGAATGTCAGCCTCCGGATACATCAGCTTCAGCGCCACCCGGGCGCCGTGGTCCAGCCCGCCCAGGTAATCGCGCGCCGGCACGTCATCGAACAAGAGCGTCGGCGAGCTGTGCGAAACGAAGATCGGGGCAATCATGGGCGAGATCCTGTGGTAGTCTCTAAGTTCCAGCTCATGTAAGCCTTGCCGTGCCCCGCCCGGCAGGCTGCGCCACTGTCTAACACCCATGCCGCTGCGGCATACGCCCGGACCCGGTTGCCACCCGGCCCGGCCCCGGCCTATCTAAAGCGCAGCAAAAAACCTCGGGAGAACACCATGCGCGATGTCGTGATTGTCGAGCCGGTCCGTACAGCCGTCGGCGGCTTCGGCGGATCCTACAAGGATGTCCACGCCCATGTCCTCGGCGCCGCGGTCGTCGAAGGCCTGATGGCCCGCACCGGCTTGCCGAAGGACAAGGTGGACGATGTCATCTTCGCGCAATGCTATCCCTCGATGGACGCGCCGGCCCTTGGCCGCGTCGTCGCGCTCGATGCAGGCCTGCCCGTCGAAGTCACCGGCATGCAGATCGACCGGCGCTGCGGCTCGGGCCTGCAGGCGATCATCAACGCCGTCATGCAGATCGCCACCGGCGCAATGGACTGTGTGATTGCGGGCGGCGCCGAATCGATGAGCAATGCGCCGTTCTACTCCACCAACTGGCGCTGGGGCCTCGGCCAGGGCAATATGACCGTGCATGACGGCCTTGTGAATGGCCGTCTCACCGCGGGCGGCAGGAACTTCCCCGTGCCCGGCGGCATGCTCGAAACCGCCGAGAACCTCCGCCGCGATTACCAGATCACGCGCGCCGCGCAGGATGAGTTCGCCGCCGCTTCACACGCCAAGGCCGTCGCCGCGCAGAAGAGCGGCGTCTTCGCTGAAGAGATCATCCCGGTAACCGTCAAAGGCCGCAAGGGCGACACGGTTGTCACGCAGGACGAACATCCGCGTGCGGACTCTACCCTTGAAGTGCTCGGCAAGCTGAAAGCCATCCGCCTGAAACAGGACGCCGATGCCACCGTCACCGCCGGCAATGCCAGCGGCCAGAATGACGGCGCCTCGGCTTGCTGGTGATGACGCGCGAGATGGCAGAGGCCCACGGCCTGAAACCGCTCGCCCGGCTGGTCTCCTGGGCCGTCGCCGGTGTCGGCCCGGCCGTCATGGGTATAGGTCCTGTTCCGTCCACGGAGAAAGCGCTGAAGAAGGCGGGCCTGGCGCTGAAGGACATCGATCTGATCGAGCTTAACGAAGCCTTCGCCGCGCAGGTCCTCGCCTGCACCAAGGCGATGGGCTTCACCAAGGAAGATTACGACCGCCTCAACGTCCATGGCTCGGGCATCTCGCTCGGCCACCCGGTAGGCGCCACCGGCGGGCGTATCCTCGCCACCATGCTGCGCGAGATGGACCGCCGCGAAGCGCGCTACGGCCTGGAAACCATGTGTATTGGCGGCGGGCAGGGCCTCGCTGCTGTGTTCGAACGCGTCAACTGATACCGTCAGCCGTGAAAGCTCGCCTCGCCGCCGATGCGCAGCGCTGGGCCGATCATCTCGCGGCGACGGGAACATTCGAACACGCCGGAAATCCCGAGACCCCCGCCTCCGGCGAAAACCCCGCGATGGGATCAGCCGGGTAAACGGGCGAACAGCCCCGCGCAGCTCCGGGCGGACGAGAAGGCCCTCTTTAAGTATGGCGCCTTCCTGGATGTCAGTACGGATGGCAACTTGTTCACTGCGGGACACGACACACAGATGGTGTGGAAGGACCCCGCCGACCTTTGCTGCGCCGCCGCCGGCGCCAATGGCTCGGCTTTTCTCGTCTGCCGCTGTAAACCGCCTGGCAGCTATCCCGGCCAGATATTTCGGCCAGATATTTCGGCCAGATAT
>NZ_JBBEBT010000340.1:0-2306 GCF_040882205.1 Hyphomonas sp. | reverse complement strand
CGGCCAGATATTTCGGCCAGATATTTCGGCCAGATATCCGGCCAGATATCCGGCCAGATATCCGGCCAGGGATCCGGCCAGACGCCTCGGTAATGCAGGCGATCCGGCCGCCGCCTCCTGCTTTGCTGTCGCGCGCTGCGGAACCCTGCAGATAAATAACTTGCAATTGCGGGGTGAGGGGCGCATATGCCCGGTATCGACATTGGCCGGCCACTCAGGCGCAGCTCCCGAAAGGGTGCAGTTTCAGACAACCTCTCCAAAATTCGATATGCAAGGGCTGGCGCATTGTCAGCCTACAAACCTATATGAGACTTACTTCTATGACGAACGGTACTGTGAAATTCTTCAATAGCCAAAAAGGCTTCGGCTTCATCGCGCCTGCAAACGGTGGCAACGACGTGTTCGTTCACGTCACCGCTCTTGAGCGCTCGGGCATCGCGACCCTGAACGAAGGCCAGAAAGTCAATTTTGACACGGCCAAAGATCAGCGCTCCGGCAAAGTTGCCGTGAGCACGATCGAACTGGCTTAGGCCAGCAGCTGCTGGCGCCGCGTTCGCGCGGCTGCCTCAGCGGCAAACTAAAGAGGCGCGTCCCGGCAACGGGGCGCGCTTTTTCTTTGAACGCAAGTTCAGAAGTCTTTCGAGACGCCTGCGAAGATATGGTGGTTTGTCTCGTCCGCCGCGCCGTTCACACCGTTGCGGAACTGGTTGAGATAACCGAGTTCCCAGCCCGCGCCAGCTGCTTTCCATTTCGCAGTCGCTCTCGCGCGGTTTTCCTGCAGGCCGCTTGCGCTGCCCCAGTCAGTCGTGTTCAGGCCTATGGTCGCCTCGTCGCTAAGTGACAGGGTCAGTCCCGTCTCTCCAATCGGATGGGCATAGGCAAACTGCTGGCGCAGCCGCCAGCCCGTTCCGCTCGTTTCCTCACGCCACCTCTCTTCGACGCGCGAACGGCCTGAGAACTTGCCCTCGCCAACCTTGAACAGATCATAGCCCACCATCTGCCACAGCCGGTGTTCCTTCCTGTCCGGCCCGGCGCGCCGGTTCACTGCGTAGAGATAGCCGCCGCTGACGCTCAGCCCGCCCCGCAGCTCATAGGTCAATCCGGGACGCAGCTCGACCGCGTCGAGTTCGCCGTCCGGCTGGTAGCGCAGCTCCGCATTCATCCCAAACTCGAACTTGGAGCCTTCTGCCGGCTTCGCCGCGAGGTCGATCTGCGTCCAGACCTGGTTCTCGGCCGAGGCAACCGGCGCGGCAAGAGCGAGCGCTGCGCAAGCGAGGAGGACGGGGCGGTTCATGTCCGGGTCCTTGAATGCTTCCGGCCCCGCGTCCTGCGAATCCGCGCTCCTGCAAGGGCAGGCATTAATCCGTCTCTATGGAAGTTTTATGACGGTTTCGTTTCGTTCAAAGTCCAAAAAAGAGGGTGACGATCCCGATACAGGCGAGATTGAGCCAGAGCCCCGTCTTCGCCATCCGCCCGATGCTTAACTGCCGCGTCCCGAACACGACCGCATTCGGGCCGGTCGCAATCGGCAGCATGAAGGCGCAAGAGGCCGCCATGGCGCATGGGATCACGAGGGTCTTCACATCGATGCCCGTCGCCGCCGCCAGCGCGCCAAGCACCGGCAGGAACGTCGTCATCGCCGCCACGTTCGACATCACTTCCGTCAGGAAGATGATGAACGCCACGATGATCAACACCAGCACGATGGGCGGCAATGCCGCCAGGCCCGCCAGCGAATTGCCGAGCCATCCGGCCAGGCCGGACGCCTGCACCGCCGCCGCCAGTGACAGGCCGCCGCCGAACAGCAATACCACGTCCCAGGGGATCGCTTTGCCATCATCCCAGTCCAGCAGGGCGAAGCTCTTGCCCGCCGCTTTCGAGGCCGCGTCGCCATGCGGCACCAGAAACATCGCGATGGCGCCCATGATTGCGATGCCGGTATCGGTCAGTCCGGCAAGGCCCGGCACATGGATCAGCTGTTCCCGGAAAATCCAGGCCGAGGCGATGAAGGCAAAGGTGATCGCCACCCGCGTTTCCGGCCGCGTGATCGCGCCCAGCGCATTGCGCTGTGTGCGGATTTCCGCGCTCGCCGCTTCGGCGCCTTCGGGGCTGGATTTCAGCCCCCAGGTCAGCACGAGCCAGGCCGCCGGCAGCATCAGCCCCACCATCGGCAGGCCAATCCCCATCCACTCGCGGAAGCTGATCGCCACGCCGGCATTCTCGGTCAGCCAGCCCATCGCGATCAGGTTCGTCGGCGTGCCCACCGGCGTGGCCATTCCGCCGATGGAGGCGGAATAGGCCACGCC
>NZ_JBBEBT010000339.1:0-1800 GCF_040882205.1 Hyphomonas sp. | reverse complement strand
CTCTTCGGCTTCACCGACTTTCAGGAGGCGGCCGACAAGGCTGATGGTGGTGGACTGCAGCAAGAGGCTGACAAGCACCACGAGGAAGGCGATGTTGAAGAAGTTTCCGGGCACGCCGAGGAGCACAGGGATGATCGCCAGGTAGATGGGGACCGCGCCGCGCAGGCCGACCCAGGACATGAACAGCTTTTCCCGCCAGGTGAACTTCTCGAAGGCGAGCGAGATGAACACCGCCGCCGGCCGCGCGACGAAGATCAGGATGGCCGAGATCAGCAGCGCCTCGGGGATGTCGGCGATCAGGTGCGAGGGCGTGACCAGCAGGCCGAGGATGAGCAGCATCGCGAGCTGGGCGAGCCAGGCGATGCCGTCCATGAACTGCTTGACGACCTGCTTGGCGCGGTAGGCATGGTTGCCGAGAATGAGGCCCGCCAGATAGACCGCGAGGAAGCCGGAGCCGCCGAGAATGTTGGCGGCGCCGAAGATCAGGAGACCGCTGGCCAGCGCAAAGATCGGGTTGAGGCCGAGTTCCAGCGCGACACGGTCATAGAAGAAGGTGAGCAGCCGGCCGCCGGCAATGCCAAGCGCCGCGCCGATGCCGAACTGCTGGACGAAGCCCACCGGCACGGACATCAGGCCGCCCTCGATGCTCCCTGCCCCGCCGGCAAGGATGATCCCGGTGAACGTCAGCGCGAGGAATATGGCCATCGGGTCATTGACGCCGGATTCCACTTCCAGCGTGTTCGACACTTCCGGCTTCAGCCTGATGCCTTGCTGGCGCAGCAGCAGGAACACGGCGGCCGCATCCGTCGAGGCGACGAGCGAGCCGAGCAGCAGCGCATAGAGCGGGTCGGTGCCGAGGAACCACCACATGCCAAGCGCCACGACCGAGGCGGTCACCATGACGCCGACACTGGCGAGGATCACCGCCGGGCGCAGGGCCTGGCGGAAATTCTTCATCGGCGTGTGGATACCACCGTCATACAGGATGACGGCGAGGGCGAAGGAGCAGGCAAGATAGCTGAGCGGGACATCGTTGAAGACGATGCCGCCGGGGCCATCCTCACCGAACAGGATGCCGACGCCAAGGAAGGTAACCAGCAAGGGCGCGCCAATGCGGCGCGACAGGAAGCTCGCGAAGATCGCCGCACACAGCAGCAGCCCGCAAAAGAATATCAGCTGGTTGGTCGAATCCATTCGGCCCCGGTCAATGCGGTTGAATTTTCAGTATATCCTGCATTTGGAGTGGCCCGGCGGCAAGCACAACCGCGAAGCGGCGGTTGCAGCCGAAAAAACGCGAAAGGCCCGCCTGATAGGCAAGCGCGCCGCGTTTTCCGTTTGGTTTCCGGAGGGTAAGGCCGCGTCAGCGGGTCACGACATCCCGCTGCATCGGACGGAGGGCCTGTCAGACCAGCTGATGATCAAGTCGACGATTGACCTCGCTCATGCCATGGGCATGTCGGTCGTCGCAGAAGGCGTGGAGACCGAGCATGCAATGGCGCTCCTCAAAGTGATGGGCGCAGACACGGCGCAGGGTTACTTCATCGCGAAGCCGCAGCCCCTCGCCATGATGCTCGACTTCCTCAACGCCGGCGCGGACCAGCGCGAGAGGGCCTGATCCAGCCAGCGCCGCTCAGTTCATATGAACGAACGGCCCGCGCAGCGTGTAGACATCGGTGCCGACGGCGACATCCAAGTTTAGATAGCCCGCGAGTGGATCGCCGCTGCTGGAGAGGATGCGGTGGCCGCTGCCACGGGCGACAAGATCGCCGCGCGCATCGCTGAGCGACCAGCAGACCGGCG
>NZ_JBBEBT010000338.1:0-11228 GCF_040882205.1 Hyphomonas sp. | reverse complement strand
GGAGGGCCGTTCATCGCGTTTGTATTGTCCGACCTGACCCCGTGCACGCCCGCCTTGTACGCCCCGGCGACGCGCCTTGTGCCGCCCCCTCCCGCCTGATGCGCGGAGGTACGGGGCGGGGAGGAGACAAGAGAATGCCAGACCCGATCACGACCGCGCCGGATGGCGCTTTGCCTGTGGCTGAGAGGCCGCGTGTTTATGTGGCCTGCCTTGCAGCCTATAACGCAGGCTGCCTGCATGGCCGATGGATCGAGGCAAGCGACCCGGACACGATGCGCGCCGAAGTGCGCGCGATGCTGGCGGCGAGCCCGGAGCCGGGGGCCGAAGAGCATGCGGTGCATGACCATGAAGGGTTCGAGGGAGCGCCCGTCAGTGAGTGGGCGAGCTTCGAGGCGATCTGTGCGCTTGCGGATTTCATCGCGGCGCATGGCCGCCTTGGCGCGTGCCTCTACCGGCATTTCGGCGAGGACCTGGACGCGGCCGCTGCCGCATTCGATGACTATGCGGGCGAGCATCCCTCGCTGGCGGAGTTTGCCGAGACGCTTCACCGCGAGTGCGGCACAGCGATTCCGGAAGCGCTGCAGTACTATATCGACTGGGAGGCTATGGGCCGCGATCTCGAACTGAACGGCGATGTGTTCACTATCGCTCTGTCCTATAACGAGGTGCATGTTTTTTGGAGCCGGTGAGCGGGCCTGCCGCGATTGGGGTCCTGATCGACTGATCCGTGCACTGCCTCGGGACCCCTCGTCCCTGTCTCTTGCCGTATGACCTGGACGGCGCGGACCGTCCCCGAAACCGGCGGGGCGAAGAATTTTCCTCTGCGCTCCCCGCGCATTCACCGCGAAGCAAAATTCATCGCCCCGCCGGTGCGCCGCTTCGCTTTGCCCGTTCCGGTTCAGGGCCGGGCCGCGCCGTCCTTGCGGTCCGGCGCCGACAGGGACGAGGCGTCCCCGGGACGGCAGAACACGAAACGAACAGGAGACCACACAATGGCAAACGCACTCGGCTATGTCAGCGAAACCAAGACGGGCTTTTCCGGCGCACTCGCGATGATGAACCTCACCGCCCCCATCCGCATCGAGAAGAACGCGGACAAGAAAGCCCCCGCCCAGCCCGATTACCGCATCTTCGCCGGCGACATCGAGACCGAGATCGGCGGCGGCTGGGTCGTCCAGGCGAAATCAAGCGGCAGGGAGTACATCTCCATCACGCTCGCCGATCCGCAGATCGGACCGCGCAGGATCTACGCGAATCTTGCGCCTGTGAAGGGCAAGAAGGGGCGGTATGTGCTGCTGTGGAATGCGAAGGACTGATCCTTTCGGTGTCGGCCCTGCCAGGGGCCGTCACCTTTCGGTCTTGCAGCACTGGCGCCCGCACCATGTGTGAATGCCAGCGCTGAAGCGTATGGGCCTTGAGCTGTCAGGGTTCGCCGCTTGACATATAACACTTGGTTGTATATGCGTCCTAAGGACGCATATACAACCAAGTGTTTTGATTTTTAGCCACCGATGGCTCGGCCATGCCAAGTGTTGACTTCAAACTGATCACCACTTATAAGCGTCCTAAGGACGCTTATAAGTGGTGATCATTAGAAAATGAGTGAGCAGATCCCTGGTACCTATCCTGACAAGATGACCCGCGCAGGGGCATATCTGGCCAGTTTGCTTGAGGCGGAAGGCAAACCGGTCCTGACCCCGTTCGAAGTCTTCCGGCTGATCTGGCAGATGTACAGGAATCCCGGCGACGAGAAACTTTATCTGCGACATGAAACGCCGACCCGGGAAGATTATCTGCGGCTGAGGCTCCTGCTGAAGAAGGCGAGTGTGATCGGCGGCGACCGGGATTACGGCGCCCGCATGATCCGGGTTCTGGCAGTACCCGACCTGCCGGCCGAGGATATCGTCTGTCTCGTCGATCCGACCTGCTATGTCTCCCACCTCTCAGCCATGCAGCGATGGGGACTTACTGACAGAAGCCCCGATGCCCTGATCCTCACGCGGCCGGACCGGAAATCGGCGCAGGCCTGTCTTCGCAGCTACATGGACAGCGCCTTGCTCGAGAACGAAGACAATCCGTTCCCGCTGAAGCTGATCACTCACCCGCCCCGCGTTCGCCGCCGGCAGGTTCATATGTACGAAGCAACAACCGCAGGCGCGTGGATCGCCAACCGAAGTGATGGCGTGAGGATTTCGACGATCGGACAGACATTCCTCGACATGCTGCAAAAGCCCGATCTTTGCGGCGGCATGTCCCATGTCCTCGATGTCTGGGAAGAGCACGCGGCGGATTACCTTGAGGACATCGTCGCCGCCGTCGATGCTGCGACCAGTGGCCTCGTCAAAAGCCGGGCGGGTTACATCCTTGAGGAACGCCTCGCGCTCTCCCATCCGGGCATCGAGCCGTGGAAGGCGCTCGGACAACGCGGAAGTTCCCGAAAGCTCGATCCGTCGAAGGAATTTGCTTCGGCCTTTTCCGAAACCTGGATGATCTCCCTCAATGTCTGATGCCGTTCTCGAACTGAATGTGGCCGGCTGGGTCGAGCGCGCCAGGGCGAATCCGATTGCCTATGCGCAGCGCCAGGCCGTTGAAGTGACGCTGAATGCCATCGCCATGACCGCGGGCCTCAAGGAAAAGCTGTTCCTGAAAGGCGGCGTCCTGATGGGGCTCGCCTATGACAGTCCGCGCCAGACGGCCGATATCGATCTCACGGCCGCCTTTGAAGTCAGCCCCGATATCGATGAGAAGATCAGGGGCCTGCTGGACGGCACCTTTCCCCGGGCCGCCGCAAGACTTGGATATGCTGACCTGATCGTGAGGGTTCATTCGATTGCGCGCCAGCCCAGGGCCATATTCGAGACCGCAAGCTTCCCGGCGCTGAAGATCAAGATCGCTTTTGCGCGCAGAGGTACGCCCCAGGAGGTGGCCCTGAACAAGGGTATGATGCCAGGCAAGATCGAGGTCGACATCTCGTTCAATGAGCCGCTGAGACAGATCCAGGTGCTGGGCCTGACGGGCGGCGCGGAACTCTACGCCTACGACCTCGTGGAGCTGATGGCCGAGAAATACCGGGCGATGCTCCAGCAGAAAGAGCGCAACCGAAACCGCCGCCAGGATGTCTACGATCTCGACCGGTTGATCGACGGGCGCGAGTTTACCCCAGAGGTTCTGACGCACATTCTCGAGGTATTTGTTGCAAAGTGCCAGTCCCGAAATATCGAGCCCACGATCGACTCGCTCGATGATGCAGAGGTGAGGCGCCGCTCCGCAGCGGACTGGCAGACGATGCAGCTCGAGATCGGTACGTTGCCGGAGTTCGAGGGATGCTATTCGCGCGTGTCGAGCTTTTACCGGGCGCTTCCCTGGACGTGACCTCGTGTTCTTACTTGGTCTTTCTCATCCAAACGTTTGAGATACGTCGGCCCGGTTTCAGGAAAGAAAGGGTGAGGGAACCTGGCCCAGCCGTCTCGACGACACACAAACTGGGTTCCGGATTTTTGACAGTCTCATTCCTGAATTTTGAGATGAATGTTCCGGATGCAATTCGAGCAATTCCAGTCAGACTGAGCACTCGGCGTTGTCATAACGACGGATGGATCGCGTCCAGGTAGAGGGGGGGTATCACACCCCAGGCATCAAAACGATGCGTGTAAGGACGAAACATCAAGTCCAAACTTGGCAATGATCGCGGGAGTTTTGATCTGCGATATTGCCTGTCGAGCGCAATGTGCGCTTTCGGATCTTTCGACCCAGAAGGGACTTTAATCTGAAAATTTTTGCCGATCAATCGAAGTCTGATATTTCACACGCTCAGCGCGAATTCTTTGTGTTGAGAAATCGCCAGCCTGCGGTCTCCAACAATTGATGCTGCTGCTCTTTGTCTCCAACGTAGCCGAAACCTAGCACAAGAAGTTGGATATTCGGACGACGGCTGTTGGAGCATGAACAGTCATACGACGTCACCCCTATGGCCGACAGTCGTTGGCCCTTTGCGGCCGGTCATCAGTCAAGCGAAATTGGTCGGTTCGAGTTCCTCGGAAATTCCACGATCACGTCATCGACCGAGTTCCAAGTCTTGGCGCCGCTTAGTCAAAAAGCGCTCTTGATTTTTGACGTCACGTGTCGTATACTTAAAGGACAGTTGACGCACAGGTGCCCAGTGTCTCAGACCATTCCCTATCAGGCCTCCGCTCAAAGCGGGCAGCTTAAGCGAACGTTGGACCTTCTGGGAGGCCCGAAGCTTCTTCGTCGGAGGGTTAACACCCCTATAGAAGCACACGAGCTGCTAGTCGCCGGACTACCTAACAAGGCTCTGCTGCATCTGATAGATTCGCTCATTCTTTTGGGTGCAGCGCACTCATTGGAGAAGGCGATTGGAATGAGCGTTCGGACCGTCCAACGCAAGAAGGAAAGACCTGATCAGGCGCTCGACAAAGACCAGAGTGGTCGAGCTTGGAGATTTGCAGAGCTGCTCGCAAATGCGTCGGAAGTTTTTGGCTCCCAGGAAGCTGCAGAGAAATGGTTTGATCAGCCAGCAATTGGGCTTGATCGCAATCGCCCGATTGACCTCTTAGATACGCCGGCCGGCCAAGAGTTGGTGGAAAACTATCTCGAACAACTAGAATACGGTGTGTACGTGTGACGCCGCTGCCTGGGGCACTCGGTGGCTCGCAGCTTGTAGGTTGGCGTATCGACCAGCAAGCCTATGCGACCACATGGGAAACAGGAGAAGGCGCGTTCCGCGCCGGCGGCCGTTGGAATAGCAAAGGCGTTCGGGCGGTATACTGCTCAATTGATCCTGCCACTGCGATTTTGGAAGTTGCTGTGCACAAGGGCTTCGAAATTCTCGACACAAAGCCGCATATTCTAACCAAGTTTGAGATTGCAGATCCAAACGCAGTACATGTCGTCCATCGTTCGGATGTGCCCAATCCAAATTGGCTGGTGCCCGGTTCACCGAGCGCCGGTCAGCAGCAATTTGGAGATCAGCTACTCAGGTCTCATCCGTTCATCTTGATTCCAAGCACTGTATCAAGGTTCAGCTGGAACTTGATATTCGTTTCCGCGGTCGCGACGGGAACATATCAATTGGTAGAGCAGAAGTCGCTGGAGATCGACACGAGGCTTAACCCCCCATGACCGGCGATTTTTCAACGCCGACCGAATGTCCATTTCCGGCGAAGTCCGGCCCGGCGCTGGTCAGCTAGCCGAACGACACGAATGGATTGACCCTGCCGCTTGCCACCGATGACGATCAGAGCCGACTTGGCCCGTTTTTGCCGTCCAAGCGTAAACTCACCGATGTCCGTTCTCGGTCAGCCTCCCGCTGTCGGTCACTCTCGATATGCGATCAGGCAACGAGCTGCAAGCTGAGCTTCTTGCCTACAGCTTCGGCCGCCTTTGCAAGCGTCGCGAGCTCCACGTGATCGTCTTTCGGATCGAGCAGCCGATCAATCTGGCTACGGCTCGTGTTCATGCGCTTCGCCATTTCCACCTTCGTGATGGCGCTGGTTTTCATGGCTTCTTTAATCTGCCAGGCAAACACGCGAAGGAGCGCCACTTCCTGGGCGTCCTCATAGATTCCTTCTTCTTTGAGGAAGTCGTCGAAACTTGAGCCGATCCCTGCTTTTGATTTCATCTTACTCATTGTCCGATCTCCTTCTTTCGATCCTTTGCGAGGTCCAAGTCTGACTTTGGTGTCGCCTTTGTCTTCTTGATAAAGCCGTGAAGAAGGATCATGCGACCTTCCTCCACGCAGAACAGAACCCGCGCGATACGGTTTCCGGGAAGGCTTGAGCGAACCTCGTGCAGGCCGCCTCCCATGGGCCGACTGATTGGCATGCCTATTGGCCAACCATATTCCACTGTCTTGATATCAGATCCGATGATCTTACGCTCAACTTCACCGACATCGTCCTGCAGCCAGTCGCGCACGGGCTCATTACCTGATGCGGTTCGAAAGAACACAACCTCGATATTCTTACGTGTGTCTGCCAACTCGCTTTATCCTTCTCATCACAAATGTACCGCATGAGGTACATTGTCAAGAGGATTGATCTGTTCCCTTTCGAACCGAGACTGGCCGCTCGTGCAAAGAAGTGATGCCGTAAGGCTGGATTGTTTTACTTTCAGCGCGTCTTGTCCGAGCTTATTCAGCCTCGCTCCGAAAGCAGCCGTCCGAGATTGCGTGCTGATTGACCGTTTCCGGCGATGAATTGCCTGATACGCAAATCTGGACTCCGTCTGGCTTCCGCCAGATTGCTGCCGCTCAGCGGACGGCGATCGAATGTAGATGGGTCTGACAGGGCTCTTCGAAGCTGGCGTTGAACTCCACAGACTTCACTGGGATAACCGGCAGGCTTGCCCTTACGATCTAGGGCGGAGCAAGTTTCAGAATGGCTGATCGCCAAAGCGTAAGAAGACGCAGAAGTTTGCTTTCGAGGTCTGTGCTTCCACCGTGCTTCCACGTCCTTTTTGGAAAAGCGGGCACTTCTCGTAAGTCCCTGATTTTAATGGCGCACCCAAGAGGATTCGAACCTCTGACCTTTGCCTTCGGAGGGCAACACTCTATCCAGCTGAGCTATGGGTGCCTCGCCGAAGCCGGTGTTTAGGCGAAGGTGGAGGAGGGTGCAACCGGGTTTGCGTGGGGGGCGGGTGCGCTGGGCGCTGGGCGCTGGGCGTTGGACGGCGCGGCCTGATCCGCTAGGCTTGCGGAGAATGTCCCTTCTCCCGGAGTTGCCAGACCCATGCGCCTGAAAAGATTAATCCCTGCGGCGCTGGCCGCGACTGCCCTCTTGTTCTCGGCCTGCCAGAAGGCGGCGGAGACCTCCGAGGCAGAAACGGTGGCGGATGCGGCCCCGGCGGCGTGCGAGCGGACATCCGACCCGGCCGCGATGGCCGAGGCCGAAGCGCGGGCAATTGCGGCAGCCGAGGCCAGCCGGGGCAGCGGGCAGCCAGCGATGTGGACAATGACGGACGAGGACACGACCCTCTACATCCTCGGGACGGTGCATCTGCTGCGGCCGGATCTCGAATGGCGGACACCGGAAATCGGGGCGGCAATTGCGGCGGCCGATACGGTGGTATTCGAAGCCGACACGACGAGCGCGGAGGCCGGCCGTGAACTGATGAAATTCTTCTCTTCCCAGGGTATGTTCACCGACGGCACGCAGCTAACGAGCCTGCTGACCGAAGAAGAAGTTGCGGCGCTGAATGACGCGCTGACGGAGGTTGGCCTGCCGCTGGAAGCGGTGCAGCCGATGCGGCCCTGGTATGCGGCGCTGAACCTCTCGGTGATGCAGATGACGTCGGAAGGGTTTGACCCCGCTTCGGGCGTCGAAATGAAGATCGGGGCCGAAGCGGCGGGGCATGGCGCGGCGTTCGATTACCTCGAAACGGTGGACCAGCAGCTTGGGGAGTTTGCCCGGCTGGATAATTGCGCGCAGGTCGAATTCCTGATGATGACGGCTGCCTCGCTGGAGGAGGGCGTGGACCTGTTGGACTTGCTCGTCTCCGAATGGGCGGACGGGGATGCGGCCGGCCTCGGCGCGTTGATGGCTTCGCCAGATTCGTTCGGCTCGGACGCGGCGTATGAAGCGCTGCTGACCAACCGGAACGCGCGCTGGACCCCTCTGATCGCCGCCATGCTGGACGAACCTGGGACGCGGCTGATCGCGGTCGGGGCAGGCCACCTCGTGGGCGAAGACAGCGTGATCGCGATGCTGCGCGCGGAAGGCTATGAGGTCGCCGGGCCGTAAAGTAGGTTCGCGCTAGTCCCTTCAACACCGGACGGGCGAGTTCTGGACTGTTTTCGTTTGGCCGGCGTGTTTCTGCCGGGCGCTGGGCTCAGTCCGCCGCGCGCCTGAGGGCCAGCAAGGCTTGTTCCAGAACGGCGTGACTGGACGAGCAGACGATCTGGCCGCCAAGTTTCGGCGCATTGCCGCGCCAGTCGGTGGCGAGGCCGCCGGCGCCGTGCACGACCGGGATCAGCGCGGCGACATCCCAGGACTTGAGCCCGGACTCGGCGACAAGGTCGATGGTACCGGCGGCGAGGCGGGCATAGCCATAGGCGTCAAGGCCATAGCGCGTGATGCGGGCGGCAGAGCGCAGATGGTTCCACGCGCCTTGCTCGGGCGGCGAGAAGTTGAAGGGGTCAGTGGTCGCAATGGTGGCGAGGCGCAGGTCGTTGCAGCCGGACACGCGGATCGGCCGGCTGGTCGTCGCGGTGTCGAGGCGCGCGCCGCCGGGCCAGCCGAGATAGCGCTCGCCCAGCACCGGCTGGTCGATGACGCCGATGAGGGGAATTCCGTCCGGATCGACGAGGGCGATCAGCGTGGTCCAGACGGGCAGTCCGGCCACAAAGGAGCGGGTGCCATCGACCGGGTCGAAATACCATCTGTATCCGGAGGAAGACGGGGCTTCCGGAAACTCCTCTCCGGTCACGCCGTCGCCCGGATATTCGGCGGCGACGAGGGCGCGCATGGCCAGTTCGGCGGCGCGGTCGGCTTCGGTTACGGGATCGATGCCGGCCCGGCCCGGCGCAGCGCCCTTGTCGTCGACGGATTTGAGGTTGCGGAAGTGAACGCGGATCGCCGCCCAGGCTGCGTCGGCCAGCCGGGCGGCGAAAGCGAGCTCAGCGGAGAGATCGCGGGAAGATGTCATCCGGCGAGGCGATGCCCCGCCAGCTGAGAGGCGTCAAGCAGCGCCGGTGCTCGTGTTGTCGCCCTCGAGGGCTTTTGCGAGCTCAAGGAGGCGTTTGCGGGGACGTTCGCCGAGGCGGTAATAGGCGCGCACCAGTTCCAGGGTTTCTTTCTGGGAAAGAATGTCGCCTTCCATCTGTTCGGCGTCATTGGCAGCGTTCGGCATTGGATTGGCCGTCGGCATGCCGTCAAAGAAGTACTGAACAGTGACGTTCATGGCGCGCGAGAGGTCGAACAGGCGCGAAGCTGTGACGCGGTTGGCGCCGCACTCATACTTCTGGATCTGCTGGAAGCGCACACCTACCTGGGAGGCAAGTTCCTGCTGGGTCATCCCCAGAAGGCGGCGGCGGCGGCGTAGCCGCTTGCCTACGTGCAGGTCAGTTTCGTCAGCCATGGTCCGTCTCCGATTGGCGCGGGACCGGTCTCAGTCCCAAAACAGGAAATTCGCGCAATTTCTACGCAAACGGCGTGCCGCGCGCCGGAAACTGCTTGTTTTAAGGGCAAAGGGAGGTGCACGCGGGGAGGCGGCAGAAAATTGTTTGGCGGTTGGTGCATCGCAGCATAAGTTGGTTTTGCACTTCGGTGCAACGCCTCTGGCGTTTCCTCCCTTTGACTTTGGCCGCGCTTCCGGGCGCGGCCTTTTTTCTTTTCGGGGAGGCGTGACGCCAAACTGAACGATCCGTTCAATGCTCAAGGCCGGTCGGAAGGCGCCTCAGGCGCGGGGCAGGAGGCGAGCTGCGTCGATGATTTCGGCCATGACCTCCTGCAGCGCGCCTTTGAGAGCGCTGAAGCCGCTGGCCCGGGTGATGCGCTGCTCATCCATGTATAGGCCGCGGTTGATCTCGACCTGCAGGGCATGGATGCCCCGGCGCGGACGCCCGTACCGCCGGGTCGTGTAGCCACCGGCATAGGGCGCATTGCGGGCGACGGTGAACCCCTGGGCCCGGAAACTGCGCTCGATCCGGTACATCAGGCGCGGGTCGGCGCTGGAGCCGAAGCGGTCACCCAGCACGATATCCGTCAGCATGTGCCGGCCGGGCTGGAGCGAGGGCATCGAGTGGCAATCGATCAGCAGGGCATGGCCATGGGCGCGGCGGAGCGCGTCCAGCTCGCCGGACAGGTGCAGGTGGTAGGCGTCATGCACATGGGTGAGGCGTTCCTCGCCCTCAGCGCGCGTCAGCAGGCGGGCGTAGATCGCCTCGCCCCGGGCGCCGACGCGGGGCAGGCAGCCGAGGCCGGTGTCTACCCGCGCCGTCGGCAGGGCGCAGGGGCGGGGCGGACCGTCGCGGAACATGGCGGCGTCAAGTTCGTGAGGGTCGCGGTTGAGATCAACGACAGAGCGGCCATAGCGGGCCGCGACGAGCCCCGCGCCGAGGGCCGGCGCGCCGGCGAACAGCTCGTCGATGAAGGCATCTTCCGTGCGGCGCACGTCGATCAGCGGCACGCAGAGCGCGTCCTGCATGGCGGCGGGATAGTGCGAGCCGGAATGAGGGCTGGCGAACAGGACCGGCGAGGCGAGGGCTGCGGCGGGGGTATGGTCGAAAGGCGGTTCCGACAGGGCGGGGCCCGTCACCTGCAAAGGCTCTGGCAGCGGGTCGAGCCGCACGGCAGGGGAGGTCTCGCGCATCCGCCTAATGGGTTGGGAACCGGGTGTCAGGTCAAGGACTTTCCTGTGGAACGCGTAAAGATTAGGGGCGCAGGGACCGGCGCGTTCACAACTGATTTACCTTCCTTCGCCTTTATGCGGTAATCAGTCCCGACTTGTTCGGCATGAGGATAGCGTGACCAAGATCCTGCTCGCGGAAGACGATGATTCAATGCGCGGGTTTCTCGCTGCGGCCCTGCGCCGCGCTGGCCATGACGTGCAGGACTATGCCGACGGCGAAGGCGCCCTGCAGGCGCTGGAACGCGAAGTGTTCGACCTGCTACTGACCGATATCGTGATGCCGGGCCTCGATGGGATCGAACTGGCCCGTCGCGGCGCCGAACTCGACCCCGCTATGAAGATCGTTTTCATCACCGGCTTTGCCGCTGTGGCGCTGTCTTCCGGCGCACCGACCCCGGCGGGCGCGAAAGTCCTCTCCAAGCCCTTCCACCTGCGCGAAATCGTGGAGGAAGTGGACAAGGTGATGGCGGCCTGAGGCCCCGAGCATTTGCGGCGAAAGCCCGCTTGACGCCGCCTGCCCGATTGTTCATTACCCACGGTTCCTGAAGCAGGGCCTTTGCAGGCCGCGTCAAGGCGGGCGGTTAGCTCAGCGGTAGAGCACTACGTTGACATCGTAGGGGTCACAGGTTCGATCCCTGTACCGCCCACCATTACACCACAGAAAACAAACAGAATTCCGGGAATTGCGCCCTGTGTAGTCCACTTGCGCGCGGTGCGCTTTTCGCCGGTCTCCAAGCCCTACGCCCACCCGTACAGCGCTCAAAACAGCGTGTTTTGTGCAAGTTTGTGCAAGCTGCTCAGGCAGGGCACATCCTGTTCTACGCAGCGGCTTTGTTCGCCTTGGCTTTGGTCACCGCATCAAT
>NZ_JBBEBT010000337.1:0-1808 GCF_040882205.1 Hyphomonas sp. | reverse complement strand
CCCGGATCCTGCACCTCCTCCATGGCCGATACCGACAATGCACCCGAACAGCTGACTGGCGCGCCGAAAGGCCTGCGCAAGGCGGAGCTTGTCGCGATTGTTGCCGGTCTGATGACGCTGAACGCGATGGCGATCGACATCATGCTGCCGGCCCTGTCGCAGATCGCAGCGGCGACCGGACTGACGGCGGAAGGCGGCGCGGTCGACAACCGGCAGCAGCTGATCATCTTCGCCTATGTGCTGGGCTTCGGCGCGCCGCAGCTTGTCTGGGGCCCGGTGACAGACCGGTTCGGGCGCCGCGCACCGCTGTTCTTCGGCCTCATCGGTTACATCATCGTCTCGCTGATCTGCGTGCTGATCAATGATTTCTGGGCACTGCTGGCCGCGCGATTCCTGCAGGGCGTGTTCTCGTCCGGCGCGCGGATCGTTGCCTCGGCGGTGGTGCGCGATCTCTACTCAGGCCGCGCGATGGCAAGCTTCATGTCGCTGGTGATGACCATTTTCATGATCGTGCCGATCGTCGCGCCGAGCCTTGGGCAACTTATCCTGCTGTTTGCGCCCTGGGAGGCGATCTTCATATGGCTCGCCATATGGGGCGGCGTGATGCTGGCCTGGACCTGGGCGCGGCTGCCGGAGACACTGCCCGTGCCTGCCCGGCGGCCGCTGAATCTTGCGAGCGCCTCCGATGCCTACATGAGCGTGCTGCGCTCGAAGGTGAGCTTTGGCTATATGTGCGCCTCGGGCATCGTGTTCGGCGCACTGTTCGCGTTTATCGCCTCGTCCGAGCAGGTATTCCGGCAGGTGTTCGGCAAGGGCGACACGTTTGCCTACTGGTTCGCAGGGATTGCCGGCGTGATGGCGCTGGCGAACTTCACGAACTCGCGGTTGGTGGAAAAGATCGGCATGCGTCGCATCAGCCATACGGCGCTGATCGTATTCACGGCGATCTCGGCGGGCCTCGCGATTTCGACGATGCTGTTCGGCGAGAACTTCGTATTGTTCTTCCCGCTGCTTGCGATTGCGTTCGGATGTTTCGGCCTGATGGGCTCGAACTTCTCCGCGCTGGCGATGGAGCCACTCGGCAAGATTGCCGGTACCGCCTCGGCTGCCTACGGCTTTGCTACGACGCTGGCCTCGGCTTTCATCGGGGCCTTCATCGGCTCTCAGTTCGATGGCTCGACTGTGCCGCTGATGCTGGGCTTTGCGGCGCTCGGCGTGGTCTCGCTGGTCATTGTACTGATCACCGAAAAGGGCCGGCTGTTCAGCATGCGCTGACGCCGAGTGACGCCTTTACGGCCTCCGGAACCCGCGTAGTCTGGCTTCCGGCAACGCGTGATGCCGGGGGAAAGTGCAATGACCGACACTGCCCGCCTGCTGCGCCCGTCCCTCTCCGGCCTTGGGGTATTGCTGGTCGCCGCCTGCGGACAATCTGGCCCGGCGCCTGTCGAGGCACCCGCGGAGACCGCCGCTATGGAGGCCCCCGACCCGGCGCCGTTCGAACCCGGCGAAGCGGACTTCAAATCTATCCGCGACATGCACCCCGTGCGCGGCTTCTTCGTCGACAACCTGATCGGCAGCCTGGAGGGTACGATTGGCGCCGCCGAACCCGAAGCCGGCGCGGTGTATCCGGTCGGATCCGCCGGGCAGCTGGTGCCCGGCGAGGTTATGGTGAAGCGCGACGCGGGCTATAACGCGGCGACGAAGGACTGGGAGTTCTTCGAGCTTGCTGTGACGGACGCCGGCGCGAAGATCCGCGTGCGCGGGGTTGATGACGTGGTCAACCAGTTCAGCGGCAACTGCCTCGCCTG